>CANHCU010000008.1 GCA_947459185.1 Planctomycetaceae bacterium
GAATCCCGCCCTCTCCGTTTGATGGTTTCGCAGGTTCCGGTCGAGACCGCGGCAGGTCAGGGCGGGTCAGATACCACCATCTGACGGGGTATCTGACCACATGCTTTCGATAGAACGCGGTGCACCCCGCGAAGCAGGACCGCGTCGAAGCGGCGGTTCGCGCCGACGCTGTCGGCCGTACGGACGCTCGATGCGGCTCCCGAATCTCCCTTCCGACGCAGAAGCACATTCGCGATGCAGGTATAAAAACTGGGCAGGAGGCATATCCAGGGCATCCCACGCCACACCGCTTTCGCGAGGCACGACTGAGACTCGCGAAACCGTCCGTGTCGCCGACATTCTGAAGCAAGATACGTGTAGAAGATCGCGTGAGACATCCTCCGCACGAGCCAGGGCAGATGAACTCCTCGTTCCGTCATTCGTCGGAGCACCATGGCGTGCGACCTCGACATGGAATCAGGATTTCCAACCGTCATACTCCCCGGTATCTTCCGGTACTCAATGAGGTACTCCGGTACGACGGCAAACTGAAATCGCTCAGCGATTCGCAGGTAGAGATCCCAGTCGTCGCATCCCGATGCGTCCTGCGTCTTCAAAGAAGTGTCGAATAGGCCGACCCTCTCAAACGCAGGCCGTCGCACCAGCGTCGCGCTGGCATTTCCAAGGAAATTCACAGCGACGAGGGTGGCCCAGACGTCGCCGGCAATGAACGATGGCAATCCGCTGCCAATGGGTCGGCCACGATCATCGATGAACGTGGACCATGCGTAGGCCAAGGCCACCGATTCCGGTGACTGCCGGAGCGCGGCCTCAAGACGCGCTGCCGCATCTGGGAGCCATCGATCATCGGCGTCGACGAACCCGATCAGTTCCCCGGTCGCGACGGCAATACCGGCATTGCGGGCTGCCGCCGCACCCTGGTTTCGTTGCTCGATCAGGTTCACATCCGGGAAGTTGTCGCGCACAAAAGCTGCGGTCCCATCCGTCGAGCCGTCGTCGACGACGATTATCTCGATGGGGCGATACGTCTGCCGCTGCAGTGAGTCGATCGTATCGCCGATGAACTCGGCTGCGTTGTAGGCCGGCACGACGATTGAGATCGTGCGATTCATCGGAGCGATGGTGGCGGCGTTGGACCTGGAGACGCTGGCGACCCGGCCCGGCCGCTTCCCACGTGAAGAAGTGCCCTGACGACCGCGCGAGGGCCGAATGGTGCCGTGGCTCGGGCACACCATGCGAGCAACAGAGGCAGTGCGTAAGCAGGCCGGATGCCGGCCGCAATGCGGTAGCGTCGGACTGCGTGGTCGATCGCATCACGTCCAGTTGCAAGGTCATTGATGATGCAGCCGACGTTGGTTCGGCGGCGCAGCTTCGGGGGAAAGGCGACGAGAAGCTTTTTGGCGAATGATCGCCGTGACCGGCCTGCAGGCAGGAGATTGATCAGGCCATACACGTTTTGCGTGACCTCGGCCGGATCCCACGTCGGAGGTGCTCCCCACGAGCAGATTGAAGCCGGCGTGAACACCATTGTGGTCTCCCTCCGTGCGAGCGCCTTGAGAACCATGGCGATCGAGGGCCCCGAGGTATGGATGGCGGTGTATCCATCGATCATGTGTGCTGCGACGAAATCACCCGCGTACACTCCTGCAGGGAGGAAGAGGAGGTTGCCGAAACAGTCGAGAGCCGTTGCAAACTCCAGCGCATCGCCAACGACGGCCTCTCGTTGCCGTGAGACCCGGAAGAAGTCGAGTAGCGTGGTGTGAAAATTCACATAGCCCGCCCTTGGATGTCGTGCGATCACTTCACGGATGGTGCGCACCGCATCATCGTGGGGCCGGTCGTCGTCGGGAAGAATCCAGAGGTGTCCGTCGCCCGCCTGCTCGCAGCATCGCATGATGTTGGCGTCGGCGCCGATGTTCACCCGGTTGCGGATGATCTCAATCGGGGCCTTGGTGCGCAGGTAGCGGTCGCAGACCGCGGCGGTGCTATCGGTGGATGCGTTATCAATGACGACGAGTCTGCAGTCGCTGTCGAGCTGCGGAACAACGATGCTCAGCGTCTGCTCAAGTGCTGCGGCCCGGTTATAGGTCGGAATCGCGATCGTCAGGAAAGGTGTGCTGGCCATTGCGGCGGCTCTGACTTGACCGGGAAACAAACGAATCACTCTGCGGCTTCCGCAGGCGGATTGGCGTCGAGCCAGCGTATGAGACGTTCGGCGATCTGGCCGTCGTCGAGGCCGTGTTCGCTCAGCGCGTGCTGGTGGTCGCCCGCTGTCTGCGTGAATGCGTCGCGCAAGCCGAACGGCTCGACACGGGGAGGTCGAAGTATACCCACGGACTGGATCATCTCCAGCACGAGACTCCACAGTCCTCCCGCGCTGACGTGCTCCTCGAGCACAGCCACCCGCTGCGCATCGCCGAGCAAAGGAATGAGCTCCGCCGGCACGGGCTTGAGCCGCGGCACGGAGATGCATCGAATGCCATGAGCGCGGGCGAATTGAAGGCCGACACGCACCATTGCTCCGGTGGCGACGATCACCGACCGCGCGGAGGATGGACCGGCCTCACTCACAACGACCGGAGACGTCCCTGACACGGGGCGGGTGTGGATGTCGTCGGGGTGGGACTTCCCGATACGAATGTACGACGGGTGGCTGCCCTGCCTCGCCTCGCTCCAGCATGCCCGGAGTTCATGAGCATCGCATGGCGAGTAGATGGCGATGTTGGGAAGTGCTCTCAGACAGGCGACATCCTCACCACACTGGTGGGATGCGCCGAGCACCGAATAGACGAGCCCCGCACCGTCGCCCAGGATCATCACCGGCAGGCTGCCGTAACAGAGGTCGATCTTCACCTGTTCGAGTACCCTCAACGGCACAAAAGACGCGAGTCCGTAGATGCACGGCCGGAACCCGGTGCGACAGAGACCTGCCGCTATACCGACCATGCTCTGCTCCGCCACGCCGACGTTGACGAACCTGTCCGGATGGCGGGATCGCAGAGCGTCGAACAGCTCGTAGCCATGGTCACCCGAAAGAACGAGGAAGCGATCGTCGTCGTCCGCAGACTCGAGAAAGAGCGGCGAAATGGCGTGGCGCATCAGCGGAGCTCCTCGAGAGCCGCGGCGAGGGTGTCGTCGTTGAGTCGCGTGTAGTGCCAGCGGTTGTCGGAAGCCATGAACGAGACGCCGTGCCCCTTGACCGTCCGGGCGATCACGGCGCGTGGAGCGGACTGTGTTTCTTGCTCACTGCGAAGAGCACTCGCGATGGCGGACACGTCGTGGCCGTCGCACTCGACCGTCTCGAAACCGAACGCTGTGAACTTCGATGCAAGCGGCTCCATGCCGAGCACCTCTTCTGTCTGCCCCATCGCCTGAAAACCATTCGCATCGACGATCACGGTAAGATTGCCCAGCCGCCGATGGGCGGCGAACAGCATTGCCTCCCACATCGCCCCCTCATTCATCTCTCCGTCACCAACAACACACCAGACCCGGCGTTTCGTTTGCCCAAGCAGGAGGCCAAAGGCCATGCCGACCGCAACCGGCAGGCCATGGCCCAGCGACCCACTCGTCACCTCGCACCCCGGGACATCCGCCTCGCTCGCGCCGCGGAGTCTGGTGCCGTTGCCGAGGTAGTTGGAGAAGTCCTCGTCCGAAACCCAACCGAGTTCTCGGAAGCAGGCGTAGAGCGCCAACACTCCGTGACCCTTGGAGAGCACGAGGAGATCCCGCTCAGGCGCTAACGGGTCGGACCGGTCGTACTGCATTCCCTCGCTGAACAGCGCAGCACAGATTTCGACGAGTGACAACGCGCAGCCGAGATGCGCCGACCGGCCGTGATACGCCATGTGAAGGATGTGACGCCGGAGGACGCGAGGGTCAAAAACGGCGGTCCGCATGGCGAAGGAGCTCGAGAGTGCCTATTGCGTCTCCAAACTGGCGAAGAGCGATCGGAGTATAGCCTCGGCCAGGGTGCCCTGCTCCCCTTCAACTGCACCAGATCCGCGAGCCGGTCGAGGAACTCAAGCGGCGAGAGCTCGACGACGAGCCTGTATGACCTCCCGTCGTGATCGATGCAGATCTGCGTTCGAGGGCTCTCAGTCGATCGGCAGAAAGGCCCAGAGTGATGGGCGGCCACAATTACAGTGAACCGCCCGCCCCAAGAGACCGAGGCCGGCGACGCTCAGATACACCGCGGAACGGGCGGCATCCCAGCAGCCTTTCACTCCCGTGGCACGTGGGCCGCGGAGCCGCGACTGGACGCTCGGCACGGGATGGAAGATCACCTCGACTAAGGATCCCCGCTGCCGCTCACGATCTTGGAGGTCGTCGAGCATTTCGATTGTCCGCGTCATGACTTCAGGTGGGCAGCCGGCCGCCAGAAGGTTCTGGTCCACCTCGGCCACGCCGCGGCGGCTGGGCGTGGGAAGCGTGAGCAGTCCCAGAAACGACCAGAGCGTGAATAGCAGGCTGTGGCTCACGATCCCCTCCGCCGTGGCCAGTCGACGATCCCCAATGACAACCGCTGCGAGCGCGACGCCGAGGAGCGTGAAGCCGATGGCCAGCATCCGTCCCCTCAGCCATTCCCCGGTCTGCACTGCCATCTGTCGCCGCCGTACCGCCACGGTGAAGGCCTCGGGATCGAGAGCCTCACGCCACCGCATAGGCAGCAGTTGCAGTCGAGGCCGTATCACACCGACAACCGCACCGGTGAAACCCTCGTCGTCCGAGTCGCCCATGTAGGTAGGCAACGACGCCCGGTTTGGCTCGTCGTTCGAGAGTGGCAAGCTCGGCGTGAGTTCGAGCCGTGCCATGGCGGTCGCCAGAGCAATCCGCCCCCAGAGCAAGCCGAACACGATCGCCGCACCTGCCGCAATCACGCCCACCGATCCTCCCGCTCTGCCCGCGAAGAGCAGCGCAATCGCCGCCCCGAACAGCAGGGCGGAGTGAACGCTTACCCCACGGGCGAGACTGCCGACGAATTGCCCCAGCGGTGGATGCCGCCGCCCATACCGCCGCTGCAAGAGGTAGCCGCCGAAGAGATCGAAGGGGATGTGGGCCGCGGCGTAGGCGAGTACAAAACCCGCCAGCCCCGCCACCTCGCCTGCGAGCGGCCCTCCCGCAGCGGGCAAAAGCCGGGCCGGAAGTCCGAAAGCCAGCCCCACGGTTGCCAACACGACGATCGTGCCAACGCCGCTCATGCCGAGGCAGAGGCGGGCACGCCCGTAGCCGGGAGCGGACTCCTGCGACAGGGGCTCACTGCTGCCTGCCACTGTCGAGCGGTGCATCGCCTCGGCTGTTTTCTGGATTCCGCGGAGCATGCCGCCGAACACGATTTCATGGAGCGGCACGACCGCATACCAGTAGAGAAGCCCGAGCAGGCCGCTGGGACGGAAGCGGGCCAACATGACCAGTCGGGTCAGGGGTGGCTTCGAACCTGGGTCGATCTCCTCGATCGTGAAGTCGAGCTGGGCCTCACCCGGCAACTTCATCTCCGCTCTGAGGGAAAGCGACCGGTCGCGGTCTATGCCCACCACACGCCAGAAGTCGAGTGCCTCGCCAAACTCCACCATCTCCGGATGTCGCCGGCCCCGACGCAACCCTGGCCCGCCCACGAGTTTGTCCATCCAGCCGCGCACCTGCCAGAGCACGTCACCGGCGTACCAGCCATTTCCTCCACCGATCCTGCAGACTGCTGCATAAACACTCGCCGGATCGGCTTCGATGTCCACGACCCGCTTGTCGGTAAAGACGGTGCCCCCTGCCCAGGCAGGATCTCCGGGCATGGGTCCCGCCACGCTCCAGTGGGTCTCCACCGCGTGCTTGTCGATTTTGACTTTTGACCGGTGGATTGCCTCGCGAACACCCAGGGCTTGATGCGGCATCAATCGCTGGGTGGCGTCGTTGGTGACGATCACACGGTTCTTGAGCCCCTCCGCCAGTGGCCGGGCGATTCGGTAGGAGACTGGGGTGACGAAGTTGATCCAGAGCGAACTCAGTCGCGGCGTCAGCACTGGCACCGGCAGGATGATCCTCCTCCTGAGGCCGAGCTCTTCGGCCATCACCCGCATCAGCTCCCGATAGGGGATCACGTCGGGACCGCCGATCTCGAGCGTCTTACCAGCG
Organism: Planctomycetaceae bacterium; assembly: GCA_947459185.1. Classification (GTDB taxonomy): domain Bacteria; phylum Planctomycetota; class Planctomycetia; order Pirellulales; family UBA1268; genus CAMCQY01. The sequence continues at coordinate 6,127 of CANHCU010000008.1, forward strand.
GTCTCGGGCACATCGAGGCAGCGGACGAGCCAGTGCAGCACGTCGGAGATCGCTACCGGCTGGCAATCGGTGGTGACCCATTTGGGCGTCACCATGATCGGGAGCCGCTCGACGAGATACCGCAGGATTTCGTATGACGCCGAACCGGCGCCGATGATCATCGCTGCCCGGAAGGTGGTCACCGGTACGCCAGAGGAGGCGAGTTCTTGCTCGACCTGCCGCCGGGAACGCAGGTGCTCGCTGAGGTCTGGCCCCATCTCGCCGAGGCCGCCTAGGTAGATGATTCGAGAGATTCCGGCATCCCGGGCCGACGCGGCGAACCCGGCGGCGAGTTCCCTGTCACGATCCGCATAGGTGCCTCCGGTGGCCACCATCGAGTGCACGAGGTAGTAGGCTGCCCTGCAGCCCCGCAGGGCAGCGGTGACCGCCACAGTCTCGGCGATATCCACCCCAATCACCTCGACGTTCGCGTGGTGCCGCCAAGGTCGGGCGTCGAGCTTCCGCGGCTCCCGAACGAGGCACCGCACCCGATACCCCGCGTCGAGAAGAGCGGGCACGAGCCGGCCACCGACGTAGCCAGTCGCCCCTGTAACGGCGATCGTGTCGCTCGAGTGAATTGGAGGCATTCCTTGGTCTTTGATTGTTTTCACATCCCGTATGGGAAGTCCGCATGCTCGGTGAGGCCGCTTGAGCGAATCGGGGCGAGGGCTTTGGCGTATTCCAGCAGGATCCTATCTGCAAACTCGATTCGCCTCCGGAGCCACGCATCACGGTCGCTCGCAGGCGTCTCCCCGGAGAGTACATCGGCCGCGTCTTGAACGAGGACATGCTCGGGGATGTAGACCAGACGGCTGTTTTTGTAGCCACTGGTCCGTAGCTCGTTCACCGGATAGCTTCCGCCCCGTGCAGACGAAATGGCCACGATCAGTGCTGGCTTGTGGCCGACTTCCTTAGGACCCGCGAAGAGCAACAGGTTCTTGAGACCCGGGGGCACCATCCCGGCCCACTCGGGTGAGATGATCACAAAACCGTCGGCCTTTCGCATCCTGTCCCGGTAGGGCTTCCAGAGAGCCGTAAGCTGGCTGTCTCCCTGCCAGACGCTTTCGTCCCAGAGCGGCAGCGGATTCCCGGCCAGATCAATCGTGTCGACGGTCACGGAAGAGTCGATGCGGGCCAAGTCCTTCGCGATGTACTCTCCAACTCGACTGGACTGGCTGTCTTTGCGGTGACTGCCAACGATCATTGCGATGTGCACGGTGGTTCCTCGTGGGACCTGAGACTCAAAGGGAAGAAAACCCCGAAGGGCTATTTTCCGACGAATCGTAGCACATCGAGTCCGGGGTGACCCACAAGCACCGCTATCCCTCCGCGTCATCGGCCAGAAGTTGGAGATACCGGCCCATCGCGGTCTCCTCGCGAAATTGTTCCAGCCACTCGGGGTCGGCGGCCCCAGCGGCCGACCTTCCGTCGAGCACTCTGAGGATCGCAGCAGCAACGCCTGCAGCATCGCCGACCGGCGCGAGTTCCCCGTAGCGGCCGCCGCGCAGGATTTCTCTGGGGCCGCTCGGGCAATCGGTGGCGACGATCGGGATGCCCAGCGCTAATGCCTCGATGAGCACGCCCGGCAGTGCGTCGAATCGCGACGTCAGCGCGAGCACCGCGGCGGCCCGCATCGCGGGATAGGGATTGCCCGTGAAGCCAGGCAGATCGACGTCGGCGGCCACGCCACGCTCGCGGGCAAGCTGGAGCAGCGAGTTCCTCTCGGGCCCATCGCCAAGGATCACCAGACGCGCTTCCCGCTGCGCGCGCACGAGCGAGAACGCCTTGATCAGCGTCGTGAAGTCTTTGATGCGTTGCAAACGGCCGACCCCGAGGATCACGGGTGGCCCGTCACCCGCCAGCCAGGGGTGCGTCACACGCTCCGCGGCACGACTGAAAAGCTGCGGCCGGATTACGGGGTTGCGGATGACCGTGATCCGTGAAAGCGGCAGTCCGGTGATGTGGGCGATATCGCTCGCCGCCCCGTCGGACACCGTGACGACTCCATCGGCACACGGATAGCAGCAACGCGCGAGGAGCCTGACACAATGTGCATGGATGCGTCGCACGAGCGACCAGCGGAAGTCGACGACCTCTTGCTGGCCACTGAGCATGGAGCGGACGGAGACGAGCGTGCGAACTCGTGTGCCGGCCAGCCAACGGGCCAGCAGGCCGATTTCGTTCTGCGGATACATCAACGTGAGCAGGCTCCGCGGCCGCTCACGCTGCAGATATCTCACCAGCCGAAAGAGGGCCCGGGCATGCGACCGGCCCAACTCGACCACCCGCACTCCCGCAGGAATCTCGGCGAGGAACTCGCCGGTCGCCACCCGGAGCAGAAGATCCACCCGATGTCCCTGCGACACGAGGTGCTGCGCCATGTTCACGGTGATGCGCTCGACGCCGCCGCACTCGAGGGAGTGGGATAGAACCGCCAGCAGAGGTTGATCGGCCATCGCATCCCTCACTCCACACGCGCTCTCCACTGCCATGCTGGCGGTGCGCTGCCTGACCGCTTCAGACTGATGCCGAACCTATCCGCCACACGCGACGGTGTCGCCGTCCGCGTCCTAGCTCCCGTCCGCAGTGATCGACGATCGGTGATGCTCGATGAGGTCGTGCAAACCCTCGCTGAACCGGACTCGCGGCTCCCACCCAAGCATCGCAGACGCTTTCGCCGACGACACGCGGGCAGGTGAGATGTCGCCCGCCCGGGCGACTCCGAACGAGAGCGGTGCCGGCGCCTCGGCGACGACCATCTCGGCGAGCTGTCGGATGGTCACGGTTTCATCGGCCACGATGTTCAACGCTTCGTGCCGGATCGCGCTCGTGGCGGCGGCGACGAAGGCGCGTCCGATGTCGGCCGCGTGCGTAAACTGCCGGTGCTGGCGGCCATCACCGCTGACGGTGATCGCCTCGCCCCGGAGGGCACGTGTGATGAACACCGAGAAGACAGAGTTGGCTCGCATGCCCGTGCCATACGCGGTTCCCAAGCGGAGCGCCACCACGGAAAGCCCACGCAGCGAGTCATATGTCATCAGCAACTGCTCGCCGGCGAGTTTCGTCACGTTGTACGGATGATCGGGATTCGTGGGGTGTTGTTCGTCGAGCGGCTCGTAGACGGGGTGGCCGTAGACCTCCCATGTGGATGCATAGATCAATCGCCCGACGCATTCGGCCAGGCACGCCTCAGCCACGTTGGCACTGCCGAGCACGTTCGCTTCCGCCGCAAGCCACGGCTTCTCAGCCGCCAGATAGACGTCGCCCACTCCCGCGAGGTGAAGCACGACATCCGCACCGCGAAAGGCTCTGCGCAGTTCTTCAATCGAAGACAGCGACCCGAACTCTTGCCGCACGCCCCGATCGCCGAGTTCCCGTTGGATGCGGGCGGCATCGAACACGGTGCACTCGTGCCCCGCTTCAAGCACGGCCGCGGCGACATGACGACCAACAAACCCGGCACCGCCGGTAACGACCATTCTCATGGAATTCGAAAATCGACGCGTGCAAGGAGGGCAAGAGAGCAAAGATCGGAGCCCAATCCTTCTACCGCCCTCCGCCCGTGTCAAATACTCTGCCGGAGACTCGCGGAATTCACAACCGGCGAGCCAAGCGAGCGTGACCGTGTTTGAATCGTGATCGAGTCTTGACTGCGAAGGACCGTTCAACGAGCTATCCTTTCGCGGCACGAGCTAGCACCCCTAGCTGACACCGCCACCAGACCGCCGGATGAACACCGCATCCACTCCCGAACTGACCCCATCCGTTCACCACTTCGCCCTGCGCGGCCTGCGTCGCTTCCGTCGCTGGCTCAGGTTTCTCGTCATCTTCTTCGGCGTCGTCGGCATCCTGCTCGGCTGGATGCAGGCTGCGGAGCGAGCGTTCCAGGGCCGCGACTGGCAGGCAGACCTAGTGAACCTGCTCGGCATCGTGACCATCCTGATCACCCTCGTGGACTCGACCGTGTCGCTGCATCTGATCGACCAGTGCGGCCAGCAGGGCGCCTCTCCCTCTCCCTCGACCGCACCTCCTTCGTTGTCGTGTCGGTCGGATTTGTCGCGGCAGTGGCCCTGATCCTGCTCGGTGCTTCCGGCAGGCTCTGGCCCTGAACCGGCCGCGCCACCAAGTGTCCTTTCGCCGGGCACGCATCAAGCGCCCCTGAAATCGGCCGCAATTTCCGACGGACGGCCGACACGACCGATCGGCATGGCGGCAACGTCGTAAAATTTTGCCACGGGGGATGCGAACTTTTTCGCATCGCATCCGTACAAGTGGATCGACGTCAGTGCGATGAGCCGACGTCATCGTTCGGGGGCTTTGCGGCGTTGCGGCGATGTTCGCCCGAGGCTGCGTCTTGATGACGGTGGAGGGGAGGTGCGAAGCGGGGCAGCAATGCTCTCCGATGCGGCCTCCGCGGAATCGATACGGTTCCGCGGTCGAGACACCGGCCAGAGCCAGCAGGTCGCCTTCGCGACCATCCTGCCCGCGGGCTCTCGTCGCAGCCACAGCGACACGTCTCAGTCAGCCTCGTGTCCCCCCTGCAAATCGGCTGCAACCCGCGGCCGTTCCCGCTGACCGCTGGAACGTCGCACGCATGCACCAACCTTGGTCATGCATGAGCGTGGCAGAGGGCATCGTCCCGGACGACCACTTCTCGAAAGGAAACGCATTATGCGACACGCTCAAACCCGCCACGCCTTCACGCTCGTGGAACTGCTCGTGGCAATCTCCATCATCGGCACGCTTATGAGCCTCCTGCTGCCAGCCGTGCAAAACGCCCGGGAAAGTGGTCGGCGGATCAGCTGCACCAACAACCTCGGTCAGCTCGCCAAAGCCTTCATTAGCTACGACGGCCAGCATCGTGTGCTGCCCGGCTGGCGGAACACGCATCCGGCGATGCGGAGCGGCCTGCGGAGTTCGAACCCGGCCTTTGCCACCGTGCTCGACGCCAACACGCCGTCGTGGCCGATCCCCCTCATGCCGTTCCTCGAGCGGCTCGACATCGAGAAGGCCTGGGGGTCGGTCACGCAGTCGCAGCCCGTCCCGGCAGAGGCGCCCGCGATGGTCAGCTTCGTTTGCCCGACGTCGCCGGCCGACAGCAGGTCGCTGGCGCAGCTCGCCTACGTGGTGAACGCCGGTTCATGCGTCGTCAACTCCGCTCCGCTCACCCCGCGGCGGCAGTTCCGGGCCGATGGCATCTTTCTCGACTCCGTCGGCAACCCGCCACCGGGTGGCACGGGCACAACCACCTACTCGCCGGCCCGCACCAACCTCGACGCGATCAGTGGTGGGGATGGTGTTGGCAACACGCTGCTCGTCGCCGAAAAGTCGTCGTCGCGGATCACGCAGAGTTCCTGGAACGCCATGGTGCCCGTGATGTCGGTTTCCATGACCGGCACCTCCAACCAGCCGATCGCGACCTTCAACTCGACGTCGAACACGGCGGTGCCGGTGTTCGGCCTGGTGAGCACGGTGCCCCAGGCTGCCGCGAAGATTCTCAATCTGGTCGAGGGAGCGCCTTCGTCCAACCATCCCGGCGGCGTCGTCGTCACCTTCGGTGACGGCCAGACGCGATTCATGCGAGACACCGTCTCGCCGCACGTCTATGCTCAACTCGTGACCAGCGACAGCGAATGGGACGGCAGCACGTACATCGGCAACTCCTCGATCAGCCAAAGCTGGCTCAGGCTGGGGCCAACCCCCTACACACTGTCGTCATCCGACTACGACTGAGCCGTCAACTGAAGTCTGACATCACGGGAGCGTGTCCATCATGAGCACCTTCGGAAGCACTCGATTCCTGCTCGCCGGCATCGCGGCGACGGCACTGGTCGCCCTCGGCATCTCGGCCGCCGTCCGCTCCCGCGTCAGCGTTGAAGCGCCTGCCGACCTGGCTCGGCAGGCCATCGCGGCGGCCAGCCCGAAGGATCAGGCCCGGGCGGCGACGCGACTGGCCGCCTTGGCCGCGCAGCGAGGGCCTGATGGCAGCGGCGCGGTGATTGCCAGCCTGCAAGGGACGCTGACCAACGGCAGTACCCCTGAGGTGCGGGCCGCCGCGATCGTGGGCCTCGCCCGCACAGGGGATCGCTCCGTGCTGCCGGTGCTGATCGAGGCGATCGAGGATGATGATTCGCTCGTATCGGGCCGGGCCGTGGCTGCTGTCCAGCACCTGCTCGGTGTCCGCTACGAGATGGAAGAGCAGCCGCTTGACCGGGAAGGCCGCCGCCGGCTGGCGGGCATGGCCCGCACTGACATGGCCGCCCTCGATGGGTCAGGACGGGCCTGGTGGGAGGCCCACACCGTGCCTGGCGGCACCTGGTAGCAAGACAGCGCCGCATTGACGGCGAGGAAAACAACATGCCAAGTCTCACCCCGCTCCGAGCCGCCTTTTCCCTCGTCGAACTGCTGGTCGTAATCGCGATCATCGCGGTCGTGGCCTCGCTGGCCCTGCCTGCCCTGCAGGCCTCGCGCGAGGCCTCGCGGACGGCCGTCTGCGCGAACAACCTCAAGCAGGTTGGCATCGGCCACACCAGCTACGTAGCAAAGTATCGCAGCGGCATGCCCGCCTACGACTGGCGGACCAACGTGCTGCCGGAGATGGAAAACAACCGCCGCAGCCTGATCTGCCCCGGCGACGGCCGCAACGAACTCTACGACATCAACGAGTTCGCGGTGTACATCGTCAACAACAAGCGGACCATTCCTCTGCAGCCCGGCCCCTGGTGCGCGCTTGGCGATCCTGAGTTCTGCGAGCAGTTCACCAAGGTGAAACGCAAGACGGCCGACAGCTACTTCCTCGTCTTCGAGGACATGGCCTACAACAGCCCCTTCGACGGCGTCATCCTCGTCGAACCGCTTGCCCAAGGCGGCTCGAAGTTGACGCACGTCGGGGGCAATCCTCACTCCTTCATCCATCAGCTCCGTGATCCCAAGGGCACCATCATCGCAAACCCGTTCCGCAAGGGGTTCACCTGGACGGTGCAGGGCATCCGCACGAGCTACGCGATCAATCCCCGTTCGGCCCGGTTCACCACCGACCAGTTCAAGGTGCTGGCCCTCGAATATGCAACGCCGGTGGCAGATGTTGTCGGCCCGACAGCGACAGGCACGATTACCTGGTGGCGGGACGTCGGCAGCCGGCATGTCGGCCGACTGAATGTGCTCTACGGCGACGGCCGCGTGGAGTTGGTCGATCCCGCCGAGATCGACCCGACGTCGCCGAAGGTCCACGACTTTTCATGGTGCCCGATCATCGACGAGAAGCTGCGGCTCACACCCCAGTAACGTGGGGACGAGCGGCTCAATGAACGAGGCCCGACCCCGTGTCGAGTGTGCTCATTCCACGCATCGACAACGCCACCGCTTCGGGGTTCGTCGCCAGACGGAGGGCCTCGGTGCCACTGATCTGGCCCGACTTGTAGAGATCGGCAAGGTGTTGGTCGAACAGCTGCATACCGATCTCGCGGTTGGCGATCGCCTGCGGCAGGCTCGTGATCCGCCCCTCGTGGATCGCCTTGCTTACAACCGCCGTGTTCCGCATCACCTCGAGCACCGGGATCCGGCCCTTCTCCTTCTGCTTGGCCACCGCCAGCCGCTGGCTGACGACCGCGGCGAGGTTCGTGGCCAGCTCTGTCTGCAGCAGTTCCCGCTCTTCAGGCGGGAACATCGCCACGAGTCGCTGCATCGTGAACGACGCGTTCGTGGTGTGAACGGTGCTGAACACGAGGTGGCCGGTGTCGGCGGCCTGCAAGGCGATCCGCATCGTCTCGGCATCCCGTAGCTCGCCAACAAGGATCACGTCGGGGTCCTGCCGCAGCGCGCGTCGCAGCGACTCCGCGAAGCTCGGCGTGTCGCGGCCGATCTCGCACTGTGCAACGAGGCTCTTGTGCGACGTGTGCACGAACTCGATCGGATCCTCGACGGTGACGATCCGCAGACGCCGGGTTTGGTTGAGGTGGTCGATCATCGCCGCCAGCGTCGTGCTCTTGCCGCTTCCCGTCGTCCCCGTCACCAGCACAAGGCCGCGATTCTCCTCCGCGATGTCCTGCAGCACCGCCGGCAGTTCGAGGTCGGCGAACGTCTTGATCCGTAGCGGAATGGATCGCGCGGCGAGGCAGAGGTTGCCCTGTTCGTGGAAGACATTGATGCGAAAGCGTGCGACGTCGGGAATGGCGTAGGAGAAGTCGCAGCTCCGCTCGCTCTCCACACGCCGCAACTGGGTCTCGTCTGCGATTTGCGAGACGAGTTCGCGTATCTCGTCGCCGGTCACCGGCGGGGCATTGATGGCGACCATCGTTCCGTCGACCCGCACCGTCGGTGGGCTCCCCACCTGCACGTGGAGATCACTCGCCTTGAACTGGACGGTGGCCTTCAGCAGTTTCTGCATGTCCATCGTTCGAATCTCCTCTTTGAATCGCTGTGAATCGCCTCAGGTTAGGCCTGCGGCACCGCGGCACCGGCCGACGCGGCGGGGGGGGCTGACGACTCCTCCAGCCACCAGGCCTCCGCTTGGGCCTCGTTCCACTCAGTCGCACAGCCGCAGGCCGCGAGGGCGTCGGCCACCGCCCGGGCATCCGGAAAACGATCCTCGGGCCGCTTGGCGAGGCAGCGGAGGATCACCGCCTCGAGGTCGGCCGGGACGTCTGCGGCAAGTTCTCGTGGCGGCTTCACCGGCTCAGACACATGGGCCCTCAGCACGTCGGCCGGCGTCTCACGCTGGAACGGCGGGCGGCCCGTGACCATGAAGTAGAGCATCGCGCCGAGTCCGTAGATGTCGGACCTGCCGTCGACGCCCCGACCGGCGACAGCCTGTTCGGGCGAAACATACTCCGGCGTGCCGGCGACCATCCCAGAGGCTGCCGGATCATGGTCCTGCAGGGCCGCCACACCGCCGACGACGCCGAAGTCGAGCACCTTCGCCACGTCGCAGCGGCCGCCAAGGACTGAGACGAAGACGTTCGTGGGACTCAGGTCACGGTGCACGAAGCCCTGCCAGTGCGCCTCGGCGATTGCACCGCAGATCTGACGGCCCAGGAAGACGGCGCGGCCCGCGGGCATCGGCCCGGATCGGCCGACGATGTCGGCGACGCAGAGCCCCGGCAGAAACTCCATGGCGCAGTACGCCGTGCCGTCGCTCGTGCGGCCGAAATCGAAGACGCTGACGGTGTTGGGGTGCAGGAGCCGGGCGGCCGCCTGCACCTCCCGGTCGAACCGGGCCGTCGCCACGGGGTCTCCAGGCCTCACGAGCTTGATCGCGCACGGCCGCTTGAGCTCGTCGTGTTCCGCCAAATAGACGCGGCCTACCCCGCGATCGCCGAGCGAACGCAGCAGGCGATAGGGGCCCACGCGATCGGAGCCGCCCGGACCGGAGTCGCGATCGCCATCCGCGCCGCCCTCGTGGCCGCGCAACACCCAGGCCGCGAGCGTCGCGAGCACCACGCCCATGATGAGAAACAGGGCGTTCGCCAAGACGATCTGGTGGTTCGCCACGTCGTCCATGTCGAGGTTGGCCTTGTCGGCGTGGTGCAGCACGAACCCGTGGCAGAGAATCAAAGCGGCTGCCATCGTCACCACGATCCGCGCCGTCGCCGCCGGGGCCCGCGGCACGAAGACGCCGTAGCAGATCATGAGCACGAGCGTCCGTATCACGCCATTCTTCTCGACGGCGACGGCATCCACGAGGTCACGGCGGTCGATGAGGTCCACAGCCGACAGGTACTGGGCAGCGAGCATGACCAGCATCTCGAAGCCGAACAGGCAGCCTTCCACGAGCCGCACCTGCCGCCGGCTGAGCCGTAGCGGCGACAGAAGGAGGGCACACGCGATGCCCGCCAACGCCGCCCGCAGCAGCAGCGTCCACGTCGGCGCGTCGGACGACGCCAATGTGGCCGCCGCTGGCCCGGTCACCTTGACCAGGGCGAACGCCAGATGAAAAAGCGACAGGAATCCTGCCAAGGCGGCGAGCCGCCACCGCACGTTGGCGACATCCGCGGTGTCGTCCGTCGCAGGCTCGAGTTCGATGTCGTCCGCGTCATCGGGGCCGCGTGCGTCGTCCTGGGAGCCGGGTTGATTGTTCACTGGAGGCATGGGTGTAGTCCTTCCTGCGGGAGTGGCGGCTGGTGCAAGACACCCCCCGCCGGGAGCCTGACCGTCACGGCTTTCCACCGTGGGCCGGCTGGTGGGCGCCGTGCCCGCCGGGCATGGACGAGGGGGTTGGCAACGGCACCTCGCGGAGCCAGGACCGCGCCTTTTTGAGCCCCTCGTCGAGGACGCCCTTCTGACTGCCGAGTTTCTCCTCGACGCTATCGACCGCCTGTTCGACCGACGCAACGGCGGGTAGCTCAGCTTTGATGCCACCGCGGAGCCACGGCACAAACAGGTACGCCGCGACGACAAGCGCGAGCGTCATCAGCGGGATCCGCATCCGGAGGACCGTGTCGCGGTAGCGATACCAGTCGGTCCACAGGTAGTAGAGCGTGAACGGCGGGATGAGGAAGAGTCCGCCCTGCAGCGGATTCTTCCGAAACGACAGAGTCACGAGGCTGACGATGTCTCCTGCGAGACCAACGAGGTTGAGCGCGACGATCACGCCGCACAGTGTGGTGGCAAGCGTATGCCGGCCAACCATGCCACTGGCGACCGCCAGGATGATGAGGATCAACGACACCGTGTAGCTGGTCTCGCTGATCCAGGTCGTCGCCCGCCCCAGTAGGCCGAAGAACAGCCGGTAGGCAACGACGAGCGGCGCCGCTCCGTTCGACACCGGCCGTGCGGCCCCCGGCGCGAAGCGATCCATCAACCGCGTGAAGCTGTTCGTCACCAGCGCGACGAAATTTCCTGCGATTGGACTGGCGTCCGCGGTCGGCGCGGCAACGCGAGACGAAGCCGGAGCGGCGCCGGCCGGCTTCGTGGCGACGCCGATCGGTCTGGCACGGGCCGGCGGCGGCGGCGAAAAAGTCGGCGACGTGAAGACCGTCGGTGGCGCGACGACGGCCGGTCCAAGTTCGGCATTGTCCCAGTCCGAAGCGGCGAGCGCCGGCACGCCGACTGGCGTGACGGGACGGAGACTGTAGCTGTCGGTCGTATCCGATGCTGGCCTTGCTTCGGCACGGCCAGCCGCACCACGCGGAGCAGAGGCCGGCAGTTGGCTCGCCACCGCCGCCCGCCAATCGGCGGCTGGTGCCTGCTCGGCCGGGCGATCACTCCCGGCAGGGCCCTTCCCAGGCGCGGACTGCCGCGGTCCACCAGACTGCTGCTGAACGTTCGGCACCACCGCGCGGTGCCCGCAATGGCGGCAACGGCCGGTCCGACCCGCCAAGGAAGCGTCGGCCACCAGCGGCTTCCCGCACTGCGGGCAGGCAAAGGTGATCTTCACGGCGCAACCTCCACGAGTCGGCGAACCAATCGTCGGCGATACCGGTGGCCCGTCACTGCGGTCGCGGCGCGGTCGTCAGCGGTGCTGTGGACGTTCCGCCCGCTGCGATGATAGGACGGCCAACAGCGCTTGTGCAAGTATCGACCGGAGTCCGTGACTCGGATGTGCCGACCGCGGCCGTCGGTGGCGACAACGTGCTACCCCATTCAACGACACAGCAGACTCTCAGGAACGAACGCATGGATCAGGCCGCCCGCTGGAATCGACTCGAACTGGCCCGCCTCTGGGCCGACCTCGTCGGCAAGGTTTTGAGTGGCATCGCCCTGGTCGTAGCGGCATGGTGGACCTACACGAACTTCACGGTGGAGCGGACCCACGACCCTACCATGGAGGTGAACGTCTCCCCCAGTGTGCACCCGCTGCGTGGCAATGACGTGCTGCTGAACGTCGATGTGTTTCTGCGGAACATCGGCAAGGTCGCGATCAAGCCGAAGTTTCCTCGCAAGGACAATGATCAAAACCTTGGGCTCGAGATTTCGATCGTCGAGATCGAGCCGCTCGGTCGCAGCCCGGTTGCCGCCAGGCAGCCCACCAGCGACGAAGCCAATCCCACCGTTCCCTGGTTTGACTGGACTGCCGGGGACGGCAATCCAAAGCCACTTCTGCGCAAGCGCAACCTGCTGGCTTCCAACGAGGACTTCGCCAACGGGTGCTATCAGCTCAATCCCGGCGTGCGGTATCGCGAGCCCTTCGCCTGCATCGTGGAGAAGGACCGGCTCTATGCCATCCGGGCCCGGTTCTGGACCAACGATGGCTCCGTGGCCGACCTGGTGTATGTTGACACGTTCCAATCGGACCAGCCGGGCACATCTCATGGTGGCAGCGAATCGCGATGACGGCCGGGGACCGCGTGTGCCGTTTCTCATCGTGAACAGCGAGACGCCAACAACACGCTCCTCCGGAGTGCTTCACCGTGAAGTCAACTGCTGACGTCGCCTCACTGTTCCAGACCGTTCTCTGCCGTGCCGTGATGCACGACTGCTGGGTGGCTGTGTCATGGCTCTTGATCTCGATCCCGATGAGCCAGCCGTTGGCCGCCACGCCATGGCCCGAGTTCCGCGGTGCCACCGGGGACGGTGTCTCACAGGAGCAGAACCTCCCCGTGGAGTGGAGTGAGTCGCAGGGCGTCGCCTGGAAGACGGCGATTCCTGGCAAGGCATGGTCGTCGCCGGTGATCTGGGACGACCTCGTCTGGCTCTCGAATGCCACGGAGGATGGCACGCGGCTGTCCGCGGTGGCCGTGGCCCGTGACAACGGCCGGGTCGTGCACGACATCACGGTCTTCGAGATCGCTGCCCCGCAGTTCTGCCACGCGTTCAACAGCTACGCGTCGTGCACTCCGGTGATCGAACGCGATCGGCTCTACGTGCATTACGGCAGCGCCGGCACCGCCTGCCTCGACACCGAGTCGGGAAAGATTCTCTGGACCCGGCAGGATCTTCCCTGCGACCACTTCCGCGGTCCCGGCTCGTCGCCGATCATCCACGGCGACCTGCTGATCGTGGCGCTCGACGGGTTCGATCTGCAGTATGTGGTCGCCCTCGACAAGGCGACCGGCAAGACCGTGTGGCGCAAGGATCGCGACATCGACTACGGCACGACCGATGGCGACGCCAAGAAGGCCTATCCAACCGCCACCGTGATCAGGAGCCAGGGCCGGGACCAGGTGATCATCCCCAGCGCCGGCGCCACGATTTCCTACGATCCCGCGTCGGGCGCAGAACTCTGGCGGGTGAAACACGGCGGCATGAATGCGTCGGCGCGTCCACTGTTTGCCCACGGGCTGGTCTACATCAACACCGCAGCGGGCGGGATGAAGTTCCTGGCCGTGCGGCCCGACGGCACGGGCGACGTCAGCGGCACGCACATCGCCTGGAAGTCCTCGCAGGGAACCGGCACGCGTTCCTCGCAGTTGCTGCTCGGCGAGAGGCTGTTCCTGATCGGCGATGCAGGCACCGCCAGCGTGCTCGACGCCGTCAACGGCAAGGCGATCTGGCAGAAGCGACTCGGCGGCGAATTCTCGGCGTCACCGATCCTCGCCGACGGCCGCATCTATGCCAGCAATCAGGGAGGCGACACGTTCGTGCTTTCGGCAGCCGATCCCTACCCTGTGCTCGCCACCAACAGGCTCGACGACGGCTGCATGGCCTCACCGGCCGTCTTCGATGGCGCCATCTACCTCCGAACCAAGACACACCTCTACCGCCTCGGCACCCGGCCGTGAGGGGCCATGGGCAGCCCCGAACCGTGGCGCAGCATGCAGATCCCGTCGCTTGCGCTCAGGGCTTGTATAGGAATTGGAAACATCCGTGAGGGGCTGGCCGTGCCCCGAGAGCCGGCGTTGCTGACCAGCGCAGGCAGGATGCCGGAGCGCAGTCAGCATCGAGTGAGCGGAGGCAGGATGCCGGAGCGAACGTCCGGAGACGGGACACGGGCAGCCCCGAACCGTAGCCAACCCGTGAGGGGCTGGCCGTGGCCCGAGAGCCGGCGTTGCTGACCGGGCGCGGGTGATGCACACTTGCCTCTATGAATCAGCATTCGGATCTCATCCCGATCTCCACCGGTCTGGCACGCAGCGCTGCCGACGCCCGGGACCCCGTCCTCTCGCCCGCGGGATCCCTGGCCCGGCCCTCCCTTCCCCAATCGACGGCGCTCTCCTCTGATCGAATCCAGGCCGTCGATCTGGAAGAACAGATGGATCCTTTGGCCGTGGCCGAGTCGATGGCCGACGGCCGGCAGTCGGTCGCCACGGTGATTGGACAACTGATCGTGATCGGTATTGCAGTGGCCGCCATCTGGTGGCTCCTTCCCAAAGGCATCGCGGCCCGGCCGCCGCTGGAGTTGCCGGAGCCGCTGCAGGCGGAGGCCGGCCCCATCCCGCCCGCCCAGCGCGATGCGGAGAACGCCGCCATTGCCCTGCTCAAACAGGCAGTACCGACCCGGGCGCTCGACGCCTTCCGCCAGTGCGTGGACTCCACCGACGCGACCAGCGTCAATCTCTGGAGGTACTATCTGCAGACGCTCGTCGATCTCGACGAACGTGCCGAACTGCGGCGTAGGGCCATGCAGTTTGCGCTGCGGCATCCCGACCGGCTCGAAGCCCCGCATTTCCAGTCTGAGGCCCTGCGTCGTGACGACGTCAATGCCCACCGCGAAGAGGGCGGGGCCTGGAACACCGTCTTGAAATCGGTCGGTAGCTCGCGGATCTCCTCCGACTATCTGGCCGAAATCGACCGCTGCCAGAACACGATCAGCGACGCCCTCAATCTGCTGCAGCAGCACGACGGCGACTGGTCGTCAGCCGGCCGTACCGCCTGGGCCGACCTGCTCCACCTCGATCGCGGCCGCCTCCACCATCACGCCTGGAGGTGCGGCGGCCTCGCCTTCGGCGACCCCCACCGGGAGCAGGCCTTGGAAGCGATCCGGCAGATGTCGGCCGCCACCAGCGCCGACAGCCTCGCCCTGCGGCTGGACATCTACCGCACATGCCGCGACAAATGGCCGACAACCCTCGGCTTCGATGCCAAGAAGCAGGTCGTGAACGGTTTTGACTGGTCGAAGGATGATCTGCAGCGGGCGATCGATGCCGATCGCATGTCGCTCGAACGCCTCCCCCCGACGGGCCGCCGATGAACGACGCCTCCCTCCGCCCCACCGACTCCGTGCCGCCGGACTCTTCCGCGCCGGCCCCATCCGCTGCCCACCGTCCTCTTGCGACCTGGTCAGAGACTCTTCCCGACCTGCTCGGCATGCCCATGGGCACCGCTGTGCGGCCATCGGCGTTCGTCCGGCAGGTGCTCGTGATCGTGCTCTACGTCGCCGCCGCCCGGCTGATGATGCACGACCCGTGGTTTACCAGCGATACGTTTACCTGGCGGCAGTCGAGCGTGATCACGCTGCTGGGTCTTCTTATGGTGTCGGCGATCGCGTTCGAGTGGCATCTGCTGGGCGTGTCGAAGGGGCTCAACCTCGTGGGGCAGATCGTGCTCGCCTACCCCTTCACGCTGTTCGTGGCGCGGCTGCTGGGTCAGCCATGGCATCGGGCCGACACAGGCGGTGTGCTCGGCACGCTCTTCGCAGCGGTGCGGGCGGCCGGCGGATTTCTGGGAGTGAGCAGCCTCATCCCCACGTGGATTTCTGACGCGATTTCCAGCCCGGGCACCGCCATGGTGCTGCTCGCCCTCTGCGTCGTCACCTCGGTCGGTGGCAACGCGGCCACCCGCATGGGGCTCACCGCCGGGCTGTTCTTCATCCCCCTGGCCGTGGCGTTCAGCCAGACGCCCGTGCCCAGCCTCCCGTTCCTCGGCGGTCTTGCCACCATGCTCCTCGGCATGGCCCTGCAGTACCGCGACGTGGAAAAATACCACCGCGACAAGGAGATTCTCCACCGGTTGCGGCACGTCACCGACGAACTGGAGCGCCGCTCATGCCTACGGCTCGTCACGAGGACCTGGGCCGATGGTCGCCTCGGCGAGCAGACCGCCGAGGGACTCGTGCGACAGACCTACGAACATCTACCCGGCGTCGATGCCGTCGCCGTCCGCGAGATCACCCGCGCGATCACACACGATCTCGTCACCACCCATGGCCTGCTGCAGGTGCGTCACGATTCGGAGGGTATCTTTCTCGTGCCACCGCCAGCCCTCGAGTTTGAGGCCGACGTGCTGGAGCAGATTGCCCGGCTGCCGCGGATGGTGATCGTCTTCCTGCTGGCATCGTGCTGGGTCTTGATGCCGTTCGACATCCTGCCCGACGCGATCCCCTTGGTGGGTGCGGTGGACGATGTGATCGTGATGACGCTGGCCGGCTGGCCGCTGGCCCGCCTCTTGGAACAGCGGATCGACCGGCGTCGCTACCGCTAACGCGATGTCGATGCGTTGGCATTGGTCGCATCGAGGGCATGAAGTCGGCCGATGCTGCGAAAAAAAATCCTGCCGCTCGCGACAGCCGGCGTGGCGCGGCACGGTTCGCCCAGTGGCGTTCGGCCCAGCACCACAAAAGCATCGCCATCGGCGATCACCACAACTTCCCCCTCGGCCGAGACATTGATCACGGTGCCGCCCACGACGATCGGCGACGCAGAAAAGATGCCGCCCACGCGGCCGCGCCAGAGCACTGTTCCATCCGCGGCCTTGACGCAGGTCACGACGCCACGATCGCCCCAGAGATAGAGCCTCTCTGCGGAGCACAAAGGCGTGGGCACGTAGGGCGCGACACTGCGGTCGAGTTGGTAGGTCAACTCAGGCTCGGGAGCCTTCTGATTGGCATCCGGTGCGGTCGGGTCCGCTGCCGTGATCGCGGCCGGCCGCACCGCCACGAGCGTGTTATCGCCCCCTCCCTCGCCACACGTGCCGAGCACAAGCGGGCCGGCCATCACCGGCGACGACACGGTCCGTTTGGGAAAACATTTTCGTTCCCAGAGCACTCGCCCAGTGGATGGATCGACGCCCGTCAGGCCATGCGCCATGCTCGCCAGGACGACCAACGCATCGCCGCTCCGCTCCGGATCGGACGACTCGACCACCAGCGGCGTGGAATAGGCCGTCCGGGCCGTCTGCCGTGGCAGCCGCCATTGCTCGCGACCTGTCTTCGTGTCGAGGGCCACAACGGCGCTGGGGCCATCGTGCTCGATCGGAATGATCAGACGATCCCGCCACACCGCGGCCGATGACCCGAAGCCGTGTTCGCTGGCATAGGGGCCGAGATCGGCATGCCAGAGCGGTTCGCCGTCGTGGGAATACGCCTCGCACCGCAGCTGCTCCTTCGTCGCCCACAGCCAGTAGACGCCGGCCCCATCGACGGTCACCGATCCAGACGCCGAGCTGTTCTGGGCGTGGTGCGGCTCGATCGGACCGGAAATCTCCCGCTGCCAGAGCAGCCGGCCGTCGGCGGTCGCATGACAGGAGACAAACCGCTTGGCCGCCGCTTCATCGGCGCTGGCCGTGTAGATCCGCTGCCGCCACACGACAGGCGACGCGTGCCCTTGCCCTGGCAGACGCACCGTCCACGCCCAATCCTGCTCGGTCCATTGGTGCGGAAACCGCTGTGGGCCGCCGGCCCCGGCCCCAGCATCCCCACGCCACCGCGGCCAATCGGACGGGCCGGTGACGGCATCCTCGGCAATCGTGGCGACTGAGCACCACAGGACCATCCCGGACAGAACCACGGGGACCATTCCCCACGAACGGATGCGGGTGCGACATGCTGCCTTCATGGGCGTCAGTATGCCATCACCGGGGCCTGCACGGGTACCTCGACGATCATTCCTCCGATCCAGGCAGCCTGATCCAGCCCACGGCCGCAATCTGGCTGGCGTCACAGACGGAAAATTCATTCCCGCACAGCGTCGTGTATGGGCGGTGCCAACCGCCGGGGGCCTATTTCCGGGTGTATGATTCAGGTGCTGGGTTTGCCGACACGGCTGCCTTTGCCGCCCCGTGCCTAGGCCTGGCATGGGATACGCCACCGCCAGGACCGTCGGGGATGAACGACAACCGCGAATTCATCGAGGAGTTTCTCGTCGAATCGGGCGAGAACCTCGATCAACTCGACCGCGACCTGATCGCGCTGGAGGAACGCCCCGACGACCCCCAGCGGCTGGCGAGCATTTTTCGCACGGTGCACACGATCAAGGGCAACAGCGGCTTCTTCGGCTTCTCCAAACTCGGTGCCCTGACGCATAGCGGCGAGCATCTCCTCGGCCGGCTCCGGGACGGCAAGATCCGGCTCAATGATCGCGTCACTGGCACGCTCTATTCGATGGTCGACGCAGTGCGGTCGATCATTCAGGCGATCGAGGAGACCGGTGTCGAGGGGGAGCAGGACTTCCGCGAACTCTCCCAGACGCTCACCGCCGTGGCGGCGCAGGATGAAGACGAGCCCTCGCCCCAGTCTACGGCCGCGGCGGTGCCCGTTCTGCCGCCACCGCCTGCCGTGCCCGTGGTTCCACCACCAGCCGATCCTGCTCCCGTGGCACCGACGCCGGCGGCAAGCGCTCCCGCCGCTGACTCGGCCCCTGCGGCTCCCGCGATTCCCCCAACTCCGACCACGATTCCCGCAAAGCCGGCTGCACAGACTGCCGACTCATCCATCAGAGTGGACGTGGGGCTGCTGGCATCGATTCTCGATCTCGTGGGCGAACTCGTCCTTGCTCGCAACGAACTCCGCAGCATCGAATCCACCGATCCCGTCCTCGAAGGCGTGATCCATCGAATCAACACCGTCACCAACTCCCTGCAGGAGGCGGCGGTCAAGACTCGGATGCAGCCGATCGAGCACGTGTTCAACAAGTTTCCGCGGACCGTGCGGGACGTCGCCGTCGCCTGTGGACGCGAGGTGCAACTCGTGATCGACGGTGCCGACACCGAACTCGACCGCACCCTGATCGAGAGCATCCGAGATCCGCTCACCCATCTGGTACGCAACGCCGTGGATCACGGCATTGAGCCCCCGGCTGTGCGCGAGGCCAAGGGCAAGCCGCGGGCCGGCAGGCTGCTGCTGCGAGCCTTCCACGAGAGCGGGCAGGTGACGATCGAGGTTCAGGATGACGGGGCCGGGATTCCGGTGGAGGCGGTCCGCGCGAAGGCCGTTGCCCGCGGGCTTATCGACGCCGCCGCCGCCGCGCTGCTCCCGGACGACCGCGTGCTCCAATTCATCTTCGAGCCTGGTTTCTCCACGGCCACCCAGGTGACGAGCGTGTCGGGCCGCGGTGTCGGCATGGACGTCGTAAAAACGAACATCGAGGCAATCGGTGGCACCGTGGACCTCAGCAGCCGCCCGGGCCTCGGCACGACAGTTCGGGTCCGCGTGCCGCTCACGCTAGCCATCATCCCGGCACTCGTGGTGCGATCCGCCTCGGAGCGGTTTGCTCTGCCGCAGGCTGCCGTCGGTGAACTGATATCGCTGCGGGCCGATGGTGGCCCACGGATCGAGGGACTCGCGGGGGCCGATGTGATCCGATTGCGAGGCCGCCTCGTGCCGGTGATCTTCCTCGACGAATTCCTCGGGCTGCGGCCCACCACCGCCACCAGGGAGAACGGCACGGTCGTGCTCGTGCGAATCGACGACCACGAGTTCGGGCTCGTCGTTGACGGCACACAGACCGAAGGTCCGACCAGCGACCCATCCACGTCGCGTGACCGCCATGCCGTGACGATTCCCGAGGCGGCCAGCCTGTCAACGATCGTCGTCAAGCCGATCGGCAGCCTGTTGGCCCAACTGGGGATCTACTCAGGCGCCACGGTGCTTGGCGACGGCGGCGTGGTGCTGATCCTCGACCTCCGGGGCATCCTGCGGGCCGTTGAACTGCCGCCGCAGCTGCGTCGAGGCGAATCAGCCTCCGCGGCATCGATCGCTGCCACCGATACGTATCTGGTCTGCCGCACCGGTGCCGGCCGACGGATCGCGGTGCCCATCGAGACCGTCGTGCGTCTCGAGCAGTTCGATGGCCACGACGTGCAGGAAGTGGGCGGCAAACGCCTCGTGCGGCGGGGTAACCTGTTCACGCCCGTGGTCGATGCCGATGGCCTCCTCGGGGGTTCGACGGAGCCGGACAGCGCCGGGGCGGTCAATCTGGTCGTGCTCGATGACCGCTGCGGCGGGATCGGTATCGCCGTCCGCCAGATCCTCGACGTCGCGGTGGCGGATTCCGTGCTGCAGCCGTCGCTGGCCGCCCTCGGCGTGGCCGGCACACTCGCTGTTGGCGGAATCGCCACGGAAGTCCTCGACCTCGCCGCCCTCCTCCCCAGCGCTGGCTTCCACGCGTAATCGCACCCGCCATGGCCATGCCTTCACCCGATACCCGCCACTGCTGTTTTCTCGTCGGCTCCGACTGCTTCGCCGTCGCCTCGGCAGCCGTGGCCGAGGTACTCCGCGACGGGAAAATTGCCCGCGTGCCCCATGCGCCGGAGGCTGTGATCGGCCTCATCCACCTGCGGGGAAGAATCGTGCCGGTGATCGACATGCGGCGGCGTCTCGGCCTGACCGCTGCCGCGCCGTCAGCCCACCGGACACACCTCGTGATCCGCCTCCATGACGACTGGTACAGCCTACTCGTGGACGAGATGCTCGACGTGATCGAGGTGGCCGAGCATGCGATCGAACACCCGTCGAAACCAGCCGCCGACACGACGCACGACGCGGTCGATGGCGTCTACGCCGACGCAGGCCGGCTCGTGCATTTTCTCGATCCCCAGCGCATAGTGCATTCACTCTCGCGGCAGCGTGAGCCATTTCTCCAGAGACAGGGAGCTTCGCATGGCGGCATATGACATCGATGCAATGACCCCGGACAACAGGCCATCGGCCGCAACGGGCGGCTGGCGATCCCTGCTTGGCAACAAATTGCTCCTCTCGCTGCTCGGCGTCTCTCTGATTCCGCTGGCTCTGATGGGTATCGCCACCTACCGCTCGGCGGCCGCTGCGCTGACATCCGAGGCGTTCGGCAAGCTGGAGACGGTCCGCACGATCACCGCCAAGTCGGTGGAACGCTATTTTCAGACCCTGCACGACGAACTCCGCGTGCTCTCCGAGGATCGCATGACGATCGACGCCTGCAAGCAGTTCCAGGCCGCCTTTGCCACCGTCCTCTCCGACAACAAAACCGACGACAAGGCGTTGGCCCGCGCCCGCCGTGAACTGGAGTCGCATTACGGTGGCGATTTCGCCGCGGAGTTTCGCAAGCGAACAGGCGACGAGCCGGGCACCAAGGCGCAGGTTGAATCGCTCGACGACACTGCCGCATACCTGCAGTTTCTCTACATTCGCAACAACGAGCATGCCATCGGCTCAAAGCTGCTGCTCGACGCGGCCGACGATCAGTCCGCCTACTCGAAGGTGCATGCCAGCTTCCATCCCCTGTTCCGCAGCATTCTCGAGAAGTACGGATTGGCGGACGTCTTTCTGATCGATCCCGTGTCCGGCAACGTCCTCTACACGGTGCACAAGGAGCCCGACTTCGCCGCCTCGCTGCGGAGCGGACCTCTTGTCGGCACCAGCCTCGCGAATGCCTTCCTGGAGGCCGTCGGCAGCGGCCGCCGCGACGCCGTGGCGTATGGTCCGTTTGCCCGCTACTTCCCCTCGTTCATGGCGCCTGCGAGTTTCATCGCAGCACCGCTCTACGAAGGCCGACAACTGGTCGGCGTCGTCGCCTTTCAGATCCCGATCGACCGGGCCGACGAAATCATCGGGGAGACCACGGGCATGGGCAAGACGGGCGAAACCTACGCGATCGGCTCCGACAGGATGTTCCGGAGCAACTCCCGGTTTGCCGCCGACCTCGGCGTGACCACCACGATCATCGATCCGAAGATCAAAGTGAACACGGCGCCGGTGAAAAGCGCGCTGGATGAGGGCATGTCGGGAACGGCCCTGGGCATTGACTACCGCGACACGCCCGTGCTGTCGTCGTGGTGCCCCGTCACGATCCACCGCGACGAGGCTTCCGACCGAGGGACGGTCCGCTGGGCGCTCGTCTCCGAAATCGATCAGGCTGAGGTGCTTGCGCCCATTCACAGGCTTCGCAATTTCGCTCTCACCATCTTCGGCCTGACGACGGCCGGCGTCCTGCTCGTGTCGTCTGGTATCGCCCGGCGGCTCACGCGGGAAACCAATCGACAGGCCGCCCTCGTGGACGGCATCGTCCACAACACGCATGCGTTGGCCAGTTCCTCTGAGGAACTGACGAGCGTGAGCCAGCAGATGAGTGCAGCCGCCGAGCAGACCACCGCGCAGGCCAACCTTGTCTCCGCGGCAGCCGAGCAGGTGAGCAGCAACGCCGGCACGGTGTCGGGCTCGATCGACAATCTCGTGTCGAGCATCCACGAGATCGCCAAGAGTGCCCAGCAGGCAGCCTCGGTCGCCAAACAGGCCGTTGACATGGCGGGGACCGCATCGACGACGATGGACGCGCTGGGCCGCTCGAGCGCCGAGATCGGCAAGGTCGTGAAGGTGATCACATCGATAGCCGAACAGACGAACCTGCTCGCGCTCAACGCCACGATCGAGGCCGCCCGGGCTGGTGAAGCCGGGCGAGGGTTCGCGGTGGTCGCCAATGAGGTGAAGGAATTGGCACGCGAAACCGCGAGGGCCACGGAGGACATCGGCGGCAAGATCGAGGCCATGCAGAGCGACACGCGGCGGGCCGTGTCGGATATCGGTGGCATCCGCGACGTTATTGAATCGATCGACGCCCTGCAGACGCGGATCGCCGCGGCCGTCGAGGAACAGTCGGTCACGACCAGCGAGATCAGCCGCAACATCGGTGAGGCGACCACGGGTTCGTCCGAGATCGCCGAAAACATCGTTCAGGTGGCACAGGCTGCCCAGAGCACAGCGGAAGGGGCCTCGAACACGCAGGTCTCCTCGCAGGAACTCTCCCGTATGGCGCAGGCGCTGCAGCGGCTGGTGGACGAATACCGGCGGTCCTGACGGGCTGACGGTGAATCAGGGAGGGTATCGAAGTGCGTGCACTTGTCGTTGACGACTCGAAACCGAGCCGCAGCATTCTCGTGCGGGTGCTTCGCGACCTCCGATTCGACTGCACGGAAGCGACCAATGGTCTGGAGGCACTCGCCGCGCTCTCCTCGATGAGTCGTCCCGATCTGGTGACCATCAACTGGCACATGCCGGTGATGGACGGCATCGAACTCGTCCGCAGGCTGCGAGCGCTGCCCGTTCATCGCGGGCTCAAGCTGTTGATGGTCTCCACCGAAAACGACAAGGACCTTGTCGCGGCTGCACTCGCCGCGGGCGCTGATGATTATCTCGCCAAGCCGTTCACGCCCGAGGCGCTCGCCCGCAAGCTCGTCGCCCTCGGCGTCTGCACAGCCGCCGAGGCGGCCGCCGCCGGCACTCGCGGACCCATTCGTGTGCTCGTTGTCGATGATTCGGCCACGATCCGCAGTGTGCTGTCAGCCACGCTGGGAGCTGATCCTGACCTGAGGGTCGTCGGCACTGCCATCAACGGTCAGGTCGCGATAGCCAGCATCGCGGCCAGTCCTCCCGACCTCGTGCTGCTCGACGTGGAGATGCCCGTGCTCGACGGCATCTCCACGCTGCGAGAGATCCGCCGCATGCACCCAAAGCTGCCGGTGCTGATGTTCTCGAGCCTCACCGAACGCGGCTCGAAGGCCACGCTCGACGCGCTGCTCGCCGGCGCGAATGACTACGTGGCCAAGCCGACGGCACAGACAGCCGACGAGGTCGCCGCCAGAATCCGCGACGACGTGATCGTGAAGATCAAAGCGCTCGTGCCCCGGGGTGGTCCGGCGGCGCGTGCTGCCCAGCCAGCAGCCGCCCGCCCGGCGGCGCCGACGCGGAAGGAGGCAATCAAGGGCATCGTTATCGCCGTCTCGACCGGCGGTCCGACGGCGCTCGCCGAGGTGCTGCCTGCGTTTGCCGCCTCTGCCCGCGTGCCGGTGCTGATCGTGCAGCACATGCCGGCATTCTTCACCGCGCAACTGGCTGAGCGGCTTGCCAAGCTCTGCAACGCCCCCGTGCTCGAGGCGCAGGCGGGTCAGGAAATTCGTCCGGGTGACATTCTCCTTGCGCCTGGTGGCCGCCATTTCGAACTCGCTGGCGATGGCGTCTCGCTGCGAGCACGACTCACCGACGACCCACCTGAGAACTCCTGCCGTCCGGCCGCAGACGTACTGTTTCGGTCGGCGGCGCGTGTCTGGGGAGCCGGCACTCTCGGCATCGTGCTCACCGGGATGGGGCGTGATGGCCTGCAGGGCTCAAGGCAGATCGTCGAGGCGGGAGGAACGGTGATCGCCCAGGATGAATTCACAAGCGTGGTCTGGGGAATGCCGGGAGAGGTCGTCCGCGCCGGCCTGGCGGATGCCATCCTGCCGCTCTCCCAGATCGGCGTCGAAGTGGCGATGCGGCTGAAGCGTCGGGGCATCTGAAGTCCTGGAAAGACTCGCATGAAGGTCGGCGCGGCCCAGTTCACCTTCCTCTGCGACCTGCTTCGCAAGCGCACCGGCGTCGTCATCGACGGCTCGAAGGAATACCTCGTCGTGGCGAGGCTGACGCCGATCGTCCGCCAGCGGAAAATCCCCAGCCTCGACACGCTCATCGATCGGATGCGCAAGGGTCTCGATCCGACGCTCGAGCGCGACGTGCTCAGCGCCATGATGACGCACGAGACCTCGTTTTTTCGTGACAAGAGTCCCTTCGAAACACTCCGCACGATTGTCATACCAGAGCTGGTCGCCCGGCGGTCTGCCACCCGACAGCTGACGTTCTGGTCCGCTGCCTGTTCCACGGGACAGGAGCCCTACAGCCTTGCCATGCTGCTGAACGAGCACTTTCGCGGACTGCTCGACACGTGGCAGGTGCGGATCATCGCCACCGACTTCTCCGAGGCCGTGCTGGCGAAGGCACGCGACGGCCTGTTCACCGAACTCGAGGCCGGCCGAGGCCTGCCGCCGGCATTGCTGCAGAAGTATTTCCGACCGCTCCAGGGCAAGTGGAGCATCTCGCAGGACTGCCGCCGTCTCGTGGAATTCCGCTCGCTCAACCTCAACGCGACCTGGCCAATGATGCCCCCCTGCGATGTCGTGTTCGTTCGCAACGTGATGATCTATTTCGATATCGCCACCCGAGCCGCGCTCGTGGAGCGGATGCGGCGGATTCTGCGGCCCGACGGCGTGCTCTTTCTAGGGGGCGCGGAGACGCTCATCGGCATGGACACGGGCTACGAACGCCTCACCGGCGCCGGCTGCAGCTACTACCGACCCAAGCAGAGGTGATGCTCATCCCCGGCGGCTTGGGCGGGGCGACGGCTGTCAGGGACGCCATTCGACGCCGAGGATCGAGACGTCGTCGAGCGGGCCGATCGGTCGGCACCATTCTTCGACACGCTGCAGAAGCTCGCCCACGCTCTCCTCCAGCGGCCGCGCACGCGTGGACGCAAGCACGCCAGCCAGCGCCTCATCGCCAAGCTGCTGCCGATCCTTGTCCATCGCCTCCGTCACGCCGTCGGAATAGAGGTAGATGCGATCGCCCGGCGCCAGCTGCAGCGTCTGCTGGTCGTATTCCACATCTGGAACGAAGGCAATCGGGAAGCCCTCGACGGGATGAAACTCGGGCTGGCCACCAGCCGGCACCCGCACCAGCGCCGGATGGCCACCAGAGACGTAGTCGAGCCGGCCCGTCGGCAGGTGCAAAACGCCGTAGAGCATCGTGAAGTAGAGCCCCGAAAACTCGTCGGCCTGAAAGAGCCGGTTGAGCTGCGTGGCCACCTCGGCCGGCCGGGCGATGACAATCCGGCCGTCGGCTCCCTGCCGGACGAGCAACGACTGGTCGGAGACCTTCGGCGTGAGAAACCGACCGACGGTCACCGCCATCAGCGAGGAGGGCACTCCGTGACCGCTGACATCGACGACAAACAGCCCGGCGTGCTCGTCGTCGAGCGGAAAAACATTGAGAAAGTCGCCGGCGAGGCTGTGGCACGGCACATACCGCCACGCTACGTGCGTGGACGGAAGCGTCACGTGGGCAGCAGGAAGGAGCGACTGCTGCACCTTGGCGGCCGCCTCCAGGTCGCGGACCATCTGGGCATTAATCTGCGAGATGCGGTCGTTGAGATCGGTGAGTTCGGCGTTGGTCCGCTGCAGACTGTCGCGGGCGACCGAGAGATCCTCATTGGCGACGACCAATTCCTGATTCTTGGCGACGGCGTTCTCGAACGTTGAGACAAGCAGATTGAGAACTTGCTGGCGGCCGGCCTTCACGCGAAACTGCTGGCCGGCAAGCGTCACCTCCAGCGTGGCAGCCTCGGTCTCACTCTCGTCGCCGTCGAGCGGCGTGGCCAGCAGCGACTGGATGCGGCCGAGCAGAAAGTCGGGCTCGTACGGCTTGGTGACGTAGTTATCGGCCCCGGCGTCGAGGCCGCGGATGATGTCGATCGGATCGGCCAGCGTCGACAGGAGGATGAACGGCAAGGTCTTCAGCGACGGATCGGTCTTCACCGCCTTGCAAAACTCGTAGCCTGTCATCACCGGCATCTCGATGTCGGAGACGATGATGTCCGGCCGTCGTTCGCGGACCAGGGCGAGTGCGTCGGCGCCAGTTTCACCCCAGCGCACGGTGTGACCGGCCTCAGTGAGTCGGCGGATCAGCATCTTCGCCTGGATGCGGCTGTCTTCCGCGATCACGACGTCGACAGGAGTGCCTGGCGCCGTACGGACGACTTCAGTTGCCGGCTGTGCCGAAGCGTCTGGATTCATCGCCGTGCCTTCCCAGGTGCGGCCAACGCTCAGGCTTCGAATGCCGCCAAGCCGGCGGGTGCGTCGGGGTAGATCTTGAACAGCTTGTCGAGGTTCGTGAGCTTGAAGACCTGGAAGATTTCCGGACGGATGCCGCACATCTTCAGCCGACCCTTTCCAGCCCCGATCTTGCGGTGGAGTTGCCCGAGCAGGCCGAGCATGGCGCTCGACATGAACTCGACGTTCGAGAAGTCGAGGAGCATGTCCGGACCGGAGGCATTGCCCATCAGCCGGTTGATCTCGGTCTTGATCTCATCGAGCACCGTGTCATCGAGGATTTTCTTGTCCTTGAAGAGCACGATGTGAATGTCGTCCTTTTTGGCGGTCTGGATGCGACGGTACTGGTCCATAGCTGATGTGATTCCCGGGGAAGCGGACGATCCGCGGCGTGCCGCGACCGAACTTCAAGCCTATCCTGTTCGGGAATGCCATGCCAGCCGCCGGTCGGCGACACGCCTAAAACGCCTGTTCTGGCAGCACAACAGGCTGCTGAACGCGGCATTCCCGCCTGCAAGGTCCTCCCAGACTGCGAGACCCAACCCGCGGCGGCAGGGACTCTATCCATCTTACCTCGGCGGTCGATTATGCCGGTGGTGCCGAAGCCGTATGGTTCGGCGCAGGACAAGCGCATCGTTTGGGGGAGGCGGCGACTATGAGGGCGGCGTATCGGCAGATCGTGGGGATTGCGGGTACGGCACTCATCGCCTGCTGTGTCCTGACGGGATTGTCACGCGGTGATGGCACCGTCAGCCCGTTGCTCGACGAGGCAGCACAGGCCGCGTTGGTCGCGTTGGACGGACCGCTGCCGGCCGACAGCCTCGACACACTCCCCGCGGCCGATGACCCGTGCATGGCGGAACTCCGCCGCTGCTGCTGCTGCCCAAACTGGACGCACTACGCCATCTTCGACCTGCTCTTCCTGCAGCGAAACAACCAGGCCGGCAACCAGCCACTCGTCTACAACGCCGATACGAAAGCCCCGGTGATGACGGCTCAGGACCTCCAGCCCTCGGTTGGGATGGGCTTCCGCACATTTTATGGAGAACTCGTCACCGACCAATACGGTTGGGAGGTTGGCTATACCGGCATTTACGGAATGTTCGGGCAATCGACCGTCACTGGCCCGTCGAACCTCGAACTGCCACCTCCGCTCGGGCTGGCGGTCAATAATTTCAACGATGCCGACCAGGTGCGGGCGACCTACGCATCGACGCTCAACATCGCCGAATTCAACGTCTTCTGCTACGACTGCTGCCAGGAGTGCGGACCGAACTGGTGCGGACTCACCCGCTGCAGGCCCAACTGCCACTGCGTGAACTGGCTGGCGGGGTTCGTCTGGGCCGGGCTGGACGAGCAGGCGAGCCTTACCGCCCTCTGCTGCGATCCGCCGGAGCCGGCCAGCTACAACGTTCGCACGAGCACGAACTACTTCGGGCCGCAGATCGGCATGCGTGGCCGCCGCGAGTGGTGCCGCTGGGCGGTCGAGGGCTGGTGGAAGACGGCCGTCTGCGGCACGAGTGCCTACCAGGCCGCCGACCCGATCGCGGGCACTATTTCGAACACCGAGCGACCGGCCGTGTCGGCTCGTGACTCGGGCGTGGGCTTCATCGGCCAGCTGAACGGCACGCTGATCTACCGGCTCACTAACCACTGGGGACTGCGTGCCGGCTACAACATCTACTGGCTGACGAGCGCCGCCCTGGCGCCTTCGCAGTGGGATTTCAACACGGCCGCCGGTGCTGGCACCGGCATCAACGACAACGGCGGCCTGTTCCTCCACGGTGCTAATCTCGGCACCGAGTACCGCTGGTAACGGCCCACGGCTTGTCGACCTACTTGCGGAGGATGGCGACGCGGAGCGGGGGGTAGCTGGCGTTCGACTGCGGGAGCGTGGAGGAGCCCGTGCCCGAGGTCGAGCGGACCTTCCGCACGCCGTTGGTGCGTCCAAATTGCCCTTCGACGTTGAAGATCTGCGTCTCGTTGATCGCCGCGGAAAAGACTTCGGCCCGACTGCCGGCGTAGGCGGCAAACGCAGCCTCCCTGGTCTTCGAGAGCCCGGAATAGGTCTCGACGAGCGAGCCGCCGCTGGATCCGGCCGAGACGAGGATCTTGTCGGCGTTGCCCGGCACGCTCGAGGGCAGCCGCGACACCGAGGCGCCGCGGTTGTAGCCCCGCGCGAAGGGGTTGAACGAGTTGATCAGGGCTGGCCTGACGGGCTGGCCGTTGTAGACGTTCACCGTGGCCCGAATGCCGGGGCCGCTGCCGACGACAAGTTCCATGATGCCGTCCGGTGCCGTGGACGTCAGTGTGCGGCCGCTGAACGTGCCGATGTCGGCCGTATCCACGAACACGCCACTGCGGTAGCCTGCGCCGAAGGGCTGAAGTTGGCGAATCGCAGTGCTCGCGACGGGCGTCGCGCTTGTCGGCGTGACGTCGAAGACGCGCACCGTGCCGCCGCGGCTCTGGGCGGCCACGATCTGAATCTTGCCGGCGGCGGTGATCGATCCGGCCGAGACATTGAGGCCGCCGGTATACGCCCGGCCGAAGGGAAAGAAGTTGTATTGCGGCAGCGGGGAGCCGGTGTTGGAGAAGACGCGGACCTCCGCTGGCCGACCCGGGCCGGGGGCCGTGATGATCTCCGGGATGCCGTCGCCGGTGACGTCGGCGCCGTAGACGCGGGCCCCGCCGCGGAAGCTCGGCTCGTAGGCGAAGAACGGGATGATCCGGTCGGCGCCGGTGTCGGGGTCGACGACGCGGACGAACGGGCCGGTGACGCAGCCGACGTCGGTGCCCACAATCACGCCGCTCGGCGGGACGATGATCTCCTCGCTATCGGTGTTGTTCAAGGGGTCGGGGTCGTATTCCGTGGCCGAAACGGTGGCCGTGTTCGTCAGTGTGCCGCCCGTTGCGCTGGTAACCTTCGCATAGATCACGAGGGTCGGTGTGTCCGCCGTGGTCACCGTGCCGACGGTCCAGGTGCCCGTGCCAGCGTCATACCCGCCGACCGACGGCGTGGCCAACACGAACGTGAGCCCCACGGGCAGGATGTCCTGGACACGCACGTTGGTCGCCGTGTCCGTGCCGAGATTGTCGACCGTAAGCGTGTACTCGATCGTTTCGCCGATCGACGGTTCCTTGTTGTTCACGGTCTTGAAGATCTCGAGATCGGCCTGCTTCGGCGTGACCGATGACGTGCCGGTGTTGTTTTCCGGGAAGAGATCGGGGGTCGTGCTCGTGGCGGTGGCAGTGTTCTCTTGCTGCGAGACGGGGCCCGAGGAGGGGGCGAGCACCTTGGCGACGAGCGTGAGCGTCGGCGTCGCTCCCGAGGCGACGGTCCCGAGCGTCCAGACGTCGCTCACGAAACTGCCCGTGCTCGGCGTGGCGCTGACGAACTGCAGGCCCGCGGGGAGCGTGTCGGTCAGGCTCACGTTCAATGCGCTGCTTGGCCCCAGGTTCTCGAGCGTGATCGTGAACGTCACGTTCTCGCCGACGTTCGGCGTCGAGTTGTCCACCGTCTTCGAGACGATGAGGTCGGCCTCCTGCGGGTCAGTCGGCGTCTTCGCCGTGTTGTTGCGGTTATTCGGATCCCAGACGTCGCTATGGGTGATCGTGACGGTGTTGAACGCCACGCTCGAGTTCACGGCCTCGACCACGAGCGTGAGGACGAGCGTCTGGCCCGGCGCGATCGAGGGCACGCTCCAGACGCCCCCTGTTGGTGTCTCCTGGAATCGCGTGCCAGTGACGGGCGTGGCCGAAATGAACGCCACGTTGGCCGGGAGGGCGTCGGTGACCTCGACGTTTGTGGCCACCGCCGTACCGAGGTTGAAGAGACTCACTGTGTAGGTGATCGTGTCGCCCACGTTGGGCTGGACGTTGCTCGTCGTCTTCTTGACGCCGAGGTCGGCGTACTTCGGCGTCTCGGTGACCGAGCCGGTGTTGTTGCCGGGGTTCGGATCGTATTCGTCGGCCTTGGTGACGCTCGCGACGTTGGTCCGGGCCGAGGGGATCGTGTTCACCGCCGGGGCAAGGACGCGGGCGAGGATCGTGAGCGTCTTCGAGTCGCCGGAAGCGACCGCGCCGACGGTCCAGACGCCGGTGCCGGTGTTGTAGGTGCCCTGGCTTGGCGTGGCGGAGAGGAACTGCAGGCCGGCAGTCGGGAACTGCTCCGTGACCTCCACGTTGTTGGCGGCATCGGGCCCGTCGTTCGAGAGCGTGACGGTGAACGTGATCGTGTCGCCGACGTTCGGCGTGGCGTTGCTCACAGTCTTCACGACGGCGAGATCGGCCTCGCGGGTGGTGACGGTCGAGTCGTCGGTGTTGTTGCTCGTGTTCGGATCGAACTGGTCCGACTTCGTGACCGCCGCCACGTTCGTGAATGAGCCAGCGGCCGCCACGGCGGCTGCGATCGTGAGGATCCGGGCGCCGCCCACCGGCAGCGAGTTGACCGTCCATACGCCGCTGGCCGGGTCATAGCTCGTGCCGGCCGCGGGGCTCGCCGAGATGAACGTGAGGCCGGTGGGCAGCACGTCGAGGAGCGTCACGCCCGTGGCGGTGTCAACGCCGAGATTCCGCACCGTGATCGTAAACGTGATCTGCCCGCCGACGTTCGGGTTCGGGTCGTCGACCACTTTCTCCACGGCAAGATCGGCGTATTGCGGCGTCTCGGTGACACTCTTGGTGTTGTTCGTCGGATCGGGATCGTATTGGTCGCTCGTCTGCACGCTCGCCGTGTTTGTCGTCGGCTGCGGGTTGCCCGAGGTGGGCGGCAGGACGGTCGCCAGGATCGAGAGCGTGCGGTCAAAGAGCGTGTCGACCGTGCCGACATCCCAGATGCCGGTGCCGGCGTCGTACGTGCCCTGGCTCGGGATCGCAGAGACGAACTGGAGGCCGGTGGGGAGTTGGTCGAGGATCGTCACGCCCGCGGCGGTGTCTTTGCCCTTGTTCGAGAGCGTGACGGTGTAGGTGATCGTGTCGCCGACGTTCGGACGGGCGTCGCTCACGACCTTGTCGACCGCGAGGTCGGCGTATTGCGGCGTCTCGGTGACGCTATCAGTGTTGTTCGACGGGTCGAGGTCGTATTCGGTGCCGGTGACGGTGGCCGTGTTCGTCACCGCGGGCGGGCGGCCGCTCGTGGGCCGATCGACGGTCGCGAGGATCGTCAGGATCGGGAAGTCGCTCGTGGTCACGGTGCCGACGGTCCAGACGCCGCCGCCCGGGACGTAGGTGCCTTGGGTGGCCGAATGCGAGACGTAGGTGACTCCGGTCGGGAGTAGATCGTTCACGACGACGTTCGTCGCCGTATCTGGACCGAAGTTGGCCACGCCGATCTCGAATGTGATCGTGTCGCCGACCTTGGGCGTGGGATCATCGACGACTTTGATGATGGCAAGGTCAGCCTGCTTCGGCGTGACCGTGGACTCACCGGTGTTTTGGTTCGGGTTAGGGTCGGGGGTCGTCGACGTGGCAGTGGCGGTGTTCTTCTGTGGCAGCGCGGGCTGGCCTGATGCCGGGGTCTTGACCGTCGCCACGATCGTGAGCGTGTTGGTCACGCCGGCGGCGACATTCCCAACCGTCCAGACCCCGGTGTTCGAGTCATAACTGCCGGTGCTGGCGGTATCACTCACGAAGGTAAGACCGGAAGGGAGCAGATCGTCCACCACGACATTCTGCGACGTGCTCGGACCGAGGTTGTCGAGCGTGATGGTGAATGTGACCGTGTCGCCGACGTTCGGCCGCGGGTTGTCCACCGTTTTCGAGACAACGAGGTCGGCCGACTGCGGATCGGTCGGAGTCTTCGAGGTGTTGTTCGCGTTGTTCGGATCCCAGACGTCGCTCTTGGTGATCGTCACGGTGTTGTAGGAGACCCCCGTCAGAGCCGCGGTCGCCGTGATCGTGAGCACCAGCGACTGGCCCGGGGCGATCGTCGGCACACTCCAGATGCCCCCCGTGACCGGCGTTCCCGACGGCGTAAACGAGGTACCCCCGGCGGCGGAAGCGGATACGTACGTCACGTTCGCAGGGAGCGTGTCGGTCACCTCGACGCCCGTCGCCGTGGCGGTGCCGTTGTTCCGCAGCGTGACCGTGTAGGTGATCGTGTCGCCGACATTCGGCTGCGGCTTGTCGGTCTGCTTGGTCACCGCCAGGTCGGCGTACTTCGGCGTCTCGGTCGCCGTGCCGGTGTTGTTGCCGGGGTTCGAGTCAGGCTCGGCGGAATTCGTCACCGTGGCGACGTTCGTCTGGGCCGCGGGGATCGTGTTCACCGCCGGCGCGAGGACCGTTGCCGTGATCGTCAGCGTTTTCGCGTTCGTAGGCCCGGCGAGGACGGTGCCCACATCCCACACACCCGTGGTCTGGTTGTATGTGCCCTGGCTCGGCGTCGCAGAGAGGAACGTGAGCCCCGCCGTCGGGAATTGTTCCGTGACCTCGACGAGATGGGCCGTGCTGGGGCCGTTGTTCGTGAGCGTGACCGTGAACGTGATCGTATCGCCGACGTTCGGCGTGGGGTTGCTCACCGTCTTCACGACGGCCAGATCGGCGGTGTTGACGGTAAACGTGGCCGAGCCGGTCGTGACGTAGTTGTTGAGTTCCCCCAAAATCTTGGAGCCGGAACCCGTCCGCTCGTAGGCATTCGGGTTGTTCGGCGTGATCGGACCCAGCGAGCCGGCGAGGCTCGTCCATTTGATCTCGTTGGTGTTCTTGATTTTCTGATTCGCGGAAAGCGGCCCGGCCAGCGTGCCGGTGACCGTCAGCGTGATCGTGCGGGTGGTCGGATCCTTCGGCAGGTCGAAGCCGTTGCCCGTCGTCGTGAGTGTGTTGCCTGTGAGGCTGAAGTTCGCGGTGGTCACGAGGCCGGCCGAGTCGACGACCGACGTGAGCGACGGCGACAGGATCTCGGCCGGGATCACGTCGCGGAGCGTGACGCCGAAGGCGTCGGTGTCGCTGCTCGACGACTGCCTGACCACGATCGTGTAGGTAACCGGATCGCCGGCGGTGCCCCCAAAGCCACCCACGTCAGCCGACTTCGTCGTCTGCAGCTTCGGCTCGATCACCGTGACAGGCTCGGCTTCGACGATCGGCGAGAATGAGGCGAAGTTCCAGCCGGCCTGAGCCTTGTTGACCAGCCACACGCCGCTGGTGTTCGTATTCACGTTGAGAACAACCGTCTCGATCGTGAACGTGATCGTCTCATCCGTTGAGCTGTCGGTGTCGGTGTTGACGATGTCGCCGAGGTTCCACGTGGCCGTGGAGCCGGAGTTCGTCAGCACCGGGGCACTGTTGAGCCCCGGCACGGTCAGCTTCGCGGGATCGTCGTTGACCGCCGTGATCGTCCGGACATAGGCCATGCCTGATCCCATGGCGTCGATGAGCTGAGCGGCGGGTGTGCGGCCCTGAGGGATCTTCATCGTGACGGTGTAGGTCGCCGTCTCGCCGATCACGGCCTGCGTGGCCGTGTTCGACGCGTTCACGATCGACGTCGTGACGAGTTGCTTGGTGACCGTGGGGGTGGCGACCGTCACGATCGCCGAGTCGCTCGACTTGTAGTTGTTGAGCTGGCCCTGGTTCGTCGATTCGGAGCCCGTCCGCTCGTAAGCGTTCGGATTGTTGGTCGTGATCTGGCCGGGGTTGCCCGGCAGGCTCGTCCAGGTCTGGGTGGCGACGTTGTTGATCGCCTCGCCGGCAAAGACGTCTGGCTTGAGCTTCGCCCGGAATTGGAGCGTGCTCGTCTGGCCGGGTGTGAGCTGCGTGTAGGTGGCCGTGAAGGCGTCGCCGCCGGCTGCCGTCGCGAGCGTCGCGGGCGCGACGCCGGCCGTGTTCCGGAGCGAGCCGGCGACATAGTCGATCCCGCCGGGGAAGATGTCGGACAGGCTCACGTTGTGCGCGGTCGTCTGGCTTGCCGTGACCAGAATCGTGAACGTCACCGTGTCACTCGCCTGGGCGGTCGTCGGCGTCACCGACTTGTCGATCGCGAGCTTGGGCTCGATGACGGTGACAGGCCCGGACTTCGCGGCGGGTAGCTCGGCGTGGCCCGTCCAGGTGAGCTTGGCATTGTTCGTGAGTGTCTTGCCCGCGACGTTGCTCGAGACGTTGAGCACGACGGCCTCGTAGCGGAACGTGATCCCCTGCAGCGTTGTGCCCGCGTTGGAGTTGGTCACGTCGCCGAGGCTGAATGTGACCGTGCGGCCGCTGTTGGTCACCGCTGGGGCAGCCGAGCCGGTGAAGGTCACCCCCGGATCGACGACCGGCGTTCCCACCATCCGCACGAAGGCCAGGCCGGTCGGCAGCGAATCGACGACCACGGCCGACGGCGTCGTGCCCCGCGGGAAATCCACGGTGAGCTCGAACGTGGCGAGCTCGCCGATTACCCCCTGGATGTTGGAGTTGAACGAGTCGACGATCGACGTGCCGACGAGCGCCTTCGTGACCTGCGGCGCCTGCACCGTAACCGTCGCGTCGTCAGAGAGTCCGGCCGGTGGCAGGAAGTTGGAGCCGCCCTCGGTGGAGGCGTAGTTCGTGAGCGTGGCCGTGTTGGGAATCACGTCGCTCGGCACGACCGTCGGCAGCAGCTGCAGGTCGTAGGTGATGATCGCGATGTTGGCGCCGGTGTTGATCACCGTACCGCCAGTCGTCTTGCCGGGGTCGAGCGCCCCCGTCGAGGTCGATGGGTCGATGAGCGTGATGCCGGTGCCAAACAGGTTGCCCGTGAAAGGGAGCGAGGCGCCCGTCCCGTCAGCCACCTTCAGATTGAGCCCCGTCGCGTTCGCGGGGATCTTCATCTTCGTGGCATCGAAGACGTCCTTGAGATTGATGTCAAAGGCCCCGTTCCCGCCGCTGCCTGTGTTTTCGACCACGATGCAGAACGTCACCAGGTCGCTGCCGAGCACGTTCGAGAGGTTCGAGTCGATCGGCGTGGTGGCGAGGCCGCTGGACGTGACCGTGCCGGTGAAGGCGGCGCCCGGCTGGCCGGGCTGCGAGAAGGTGACGCCCGCCGGAGCGACCGTCGGCGGCGTGAACACGCCGGCGGTGTTGGTGGTGGAGACCACGCCCTTCGTGATCCCGAGTAGCGGCAAGGAAATCTGCACCTGGGCGAGCGCCGTGTTCGAGGTCAAGACGTCGCCCGTCTCGTTCCGCTCCTGCTGCTCAGCCTGATTGGTGAGCAAGAGGCCGTCGGCGAACGGCCGGTTCGTGGCTGTGACGGTAAAGAGGATGTCGGTGACGGCCGAGCGGTCGAGGCTGTCTTGGAACGTGCCGAAGCTCCAGGTCTCGCTGTTGGCCGCGGAGTTGGACGAGTTCGTGGGGGTGATCCCGGAGATCGTGCTGTAGGTGTCAGTCGGGCCCCACTTCCACTGGCCCGCCGCCGGGACGGTGTCGCTCGGTGAGCCACCGGCAAACGTGAGCGCCTGCGCTGCGAAGATCGGCAGCGGCAGGAAGTCGGTGATCTGGTAATCCTTGATGCTTGAAAACGGCAGGTTGTAAGTAATCCGGAACGTAACGGCGTCGCCGGCGGTGACGATGGGCGTGCCGGAGGCGGGGACGCCGTTGATCGCATAGACGCTCTTCGTCGCCTGGCCGCTGACGAGCGTGAACGAGGCCGATGAGCCGTCGCTGACCGTGCTGGCCGTCGGTGAGAGGTCGCTGAAGGCGAGGACGTCGGCCGTCGTCGTAGCCTCGTCGGTCATCACGTCGCCCTGGACGACGTCTGCACCCGGCCGCGGGGTGACCCGATATTCGTCGAGCACCCGGGCGCGGAACTTGATCGTGCCCGTCGTGCCCGGGCCGCCCGGCAGCGGGTTCGGCGGCGTGGAGGGGGAGCCGGTGCCGGTATTCGGAATGCCGGCGCCGACGAGTTTGCGGCCCGTGGTGAGGCCGAGTGCCTGCAGCTGTGCGGAGACGTCGAAGTCGACGTTCGTCGACCCGTTCGCCTGCACGGTCGACGAGAAGTTCGCGCTGTCGAACGGCTCGGCGGTGAACGTCTGCGATTTCTGCGTGAACGTCAGCGTCGGCGTGAACGTGGCGTCAAACTGCTGGCCATCGGAGAGGACGTCGCCAACGTTGAAATCTTGAAGTGCGAAATAATCGCTCACCTGGAAGTTGAGCGTGTACTCGATCAGGTCGCCGGCCCGCGGCGCGCCGGGGTTCGTGAGGTCGATAAAACTCTTCTGGAGCGCGACGGTGCGGGCCGTGAGCGTGTGCTGCGAGTTCGCGTCGTTGGGATCGCTCTTGATCGTCTGCGGCGTCGGGAAATTCGGGTTTGCGCTTGTCCAGGTGCCGGTCGCGCTCGCCGTGTTCGTGGCGAACGCCGTGCCTCCGGTGCCCAGCGGGATGACGTCCTGACCGAGGCTGTTATCCTGTGGCACAAAGTAGGTGAACGTCATCACGGCGTCGGTGTCGCTGCCGGTGCCGACGATCTTGTCGAACCGGCGGGAGAGCGTGCCACCCGGCGTGGAGGTGCTCGGCGTGGAAACGGGCGTGATCGTCGTGGAGCCATTGCCGGTGACCGTGTTCACCGACACGAACTGGACGTTATTCGGCAGAACGTCGGAGAGGAGCAGGTCGTTGATCGTCTGGCCAGGGGCAACGGCCATGCTCACGGTGTAGGTGTGGGTGAAGTTCGGGCCGGTCGCGGTCTCAGCCTCGGGTGCGCTCGACGTCTTCTTGATCCGGAAGACTTGCGGCTGCACCGGATCGGTGCTCTCGCTGCCGAATTCGGCGACGTTGATCGTCGGATTGCCGGAACCATCGACCTGATACTGGAAGCCACCGGTTGCCGTCACGTCATAGGTGTGATTCGGCTGGGCGAGCGGGCTGACTGAGCCGGTGAAGTTGATCACCGCCGCAGGCTGGTCAGGGCCGTAACTGCCGAAGGGCAGTTGCACCACGACCAACTGATCGCCAGGCTTGCCCGTGACGATCACCGACGAACCGTCAGGATTCTTGGCGAACGGGTGGGTCGCCTCGCCGGCTGCGTTGAAGGTCAGCACCGTCGTGGTGAGCGACAGGCCGTTGTAACTCGCGCTGCCCGGCTTGAAGCTGACGCCGTCGTTTGGTGCTGGGGGGGCATCGCCGGTGGCCGGCATCACGATATCGACGAACGGCGAGTAGCCGATGTCGGTACCGGTGTTGTCGAACGTGACCGTGAGGGGAATGTCCTGACCTATGAGGCTCGACAGCAGCGGGCCGGCGACCGTGGCGGTCGGGGTCGCTGCCAAGGCATACCGCTTTTCCAACGGTTCGGTGGCCAGCGTTCGGCGGCGGGACTGGGTGCCGCGGGACAGACGTCGCGGCGCGCGAACCGCACCAACGAGAGAACGAGAGAAGAGACCGCGACTCGAAGCACCCATCAGCAACTACCCTGAGACAAAAATGAGACTACCCGCTGACACGGCAATCGCGACCGACCAGTCGATGTTCACCGAGGCTGATGCTTTGCGCAACTGCCGAGGCATCCGCCATACAGATTGCCCAGCTCCTTCAAATTCGCCCCTCTGCGGGCCAAAGTCAAGGAATTTCCGTGGTTACGGGATGTAGCGACGAAACAGTCGCCAGCCGGCAGAAAATCGTGGGAGCCAGGCCGCACACTCCCCGCAAACCCCCGCGGCGAGTCCCGCCACGGCCATGATTTCGGGCCCGACCGCAACGATCCTCATGCCCCCTGCCGAAGGTGCCGAAGAAAACGGTCGTAGCGGGTGTTCCCGTTGTTCCCGTGGTACGGATCGTCACGCACCATCATGCCCCACTGCTCGCCCCTTTCGTCAGCCCGCCTGCGGTGGGCCTCGACCTTTGCCGTGGCCGTGGCTGCCGTCGTGGCGACGTGGTGCGGTCCACTGCCAGCAGCAGAACCGGCGTACCCCCAGGACGAACGGAACTACGCCGTCTTCGACGCGATCTTTCTGCAGCGGAACAACGCCGCCGTCGATCGGCCGGTCGTTGTGGATCGCACCGCCCCGAACGTAGCCGTCATCTCGACGGGCGGTCTGCAGAGCACGATCGGCACCGGAGCACGCTTGCTCTACGGAAACTATGGCGAAGACGACATCGGCTGGGAGGTTGGCTATCTGGGCGTGTATGGCATGAACTCCGCCAGCACAGCCACCAGCGCTGGCGGGTCTCTCGAGGCCCCCGATCCCAACTTCGCCACCCAGTCGGGATTGAACGGCGGCTTTTCCGCGCGGGTCACCGACAACGCCTCGATCAACTCGGCGGAAGTCAACCTCGTCTTCCACGAATACGACGGCGGCTACAACCGCCGTTCGGGCCGGCCCTGGCAACGTTGCGAGGGCTACGACGGTGGGCACGTTGACTGGATCGGCGGCTTCCGCTGGGCCAACCTCCAGGACGAGGCAGTTCTGGCGATCCCCCGGGGATCGTCGCCGCAGTCAGCCACCTACACCGTGGATGCGTCCTCGAATCTATTCGCCGCGCAGGTGGGCACCCGGGGCCGGATGGCCTTCGAACGCTGGGCTGTCGAAGGCTGGATGAAGATCGGCATCGCCGGCACGATGCTCTCCCAGTCGCAGACCCTCTTCGATCCTCTCCCGCCAACACAGTTTCGAGTTCCAAATCCATCATCCTCCGACAAAGCCGGCATGGGGATGATCGCCGACATGAATCTCTCCGCGATCTATCGCTTCAACGAGGTCTGGGGCCTGCGGTTGGGCTACAACCTGCTGTGGCTGACAGGCGTGGCACTGGCTCCGGACCAGTTCGACTTCTCGCCGAGCAGCGTCGGCGGCACCAACCTCAATGGCTCAGGCAGCATGTTCCTGAGCGGTGCCAACCTGGGACTCGAGGCCCGCTGGTAGCAAAGGGCCACGGGAATCCGCGTCGGACTGCACTCGACTACGCGATGGCGTTGAGTTTGACGTAGAAGACGAGCGTCGCGTTGGGCCCGATCTTGGGCGGGCTACCCGCGGCACCATAGGCCAGATTTCCCGGGATGATGAACTGCGTGATCCCGCCGACCTTCATGGTCTTCAGACCCTCCGTCCAGCCCTTGATCACGCCGTTCAGCGGGAACTGAATGCCCTGATTGCCATCGAATCTGGTGCCGTCGAGCAGGAAGCCTTCGTAGTCGACCGTCACCTTGTCAGAGTCCTTTGTCGGACTGGCACCGGTGCCGTCCACCAGCACCTTGTACTGCAGTCCCGACGCGGTCGTGATCAGCCCCTTGTCCGACCGGAACGCGGCGGCAGACAGCCCCTGTGCACCCGCGATCCCGGCCAGTCCACCCTGCCGAACGCCTGCGGTGGTGTAGTGCCTCAGCGACGACTCACCGACCCCTCCTTGCACGACATTGAAGCGATCGAGTCGCCCGTCGCCATCGGTATCGATGCCGGCAGTGACAACCGGAGCACTGCGGGTGGCGAGATCAGAGAAGGCGGCGAAGCGGGCGAGGCGGGTATTGGCTGCCGTGCCCAGGCGACCGTCATAGACCTCGACGGTCGAACTCCCACCCCGCCCCTGCGACACGATGATATCGGGAATGGAGTCCGCGTTCACCCGGCCAGTCGTCACCGACAAGCTTCCACTGGCGGTGCCGCTGAATGGCCGAATCGTGTCAACCACGGCGGGCACCGAGTTCAACACGTCATACACCCGCACGACCGGTCGCATGCCGGCGCCACTTACCACCACGAGTTCCGCCTTGGCGTCCTGACGCAGGGCATCCACCACCCGTCCGCCAGTCACCGTGCCGAAGTCGGCGGCCGCGATCGCGGCGCCGCCGGTGCCGGTGCGGAATGGCACGAACGAACGCAAGAGCGTCAGCGGGCCGGTCGCAGCCGCCGGCGTGGACTCATAGACCTTCACCTCACCGGTGCCGAACGACTTGCTGACCGCGACATCGTTCAGCCCGTCGCCGGTGAAATCACCCACGGCCACATTGAGGCCCCGGTCGTATGCCGCACCGAAGGGCTGCAGGCTGTAGCGGGCATCCTTGACGAGCGTCACCGTTCCATCCGAAGCGACGTTCTGCTGGAAGACCACCAGTTCGCCAACGCGTCCATAGTTGGGAACGGCGAGCAGTTCGACCTTGCCGTCACCGTTGAGATCGCCGAGCGCCGTCCGCACGCCTGTCTTGAAATCGGGTTCAAAGGCAAACGCCTGGGCAATCAATGTCCCCGTGGCGGGATTCACCAGCCGCACCAGCGACGTGCTCGACCAGCCGGCGTCGTCCGCAACGGCTACCGACTTCGGGACGAACCGGTCGGTGTCGGTGGCCGAGTTGTTTGCGGTGTTCGTTTCACCGCTGGCTGCTGCCACGGTGGCCGAGCTCACGAGGTCTCCCGTTGCTGCGGAACCAACGTTGGCGATGATCGTGAACACTGCCTTGCCGTTAGCAGGGAGCGTGACCTTGGTATTCAGATCGCCGGCGCCCACGGCGGTCCCCGTGGCGCCGCCCGTAAAGGCAGCTGTCCAAGTCTTCTGCGTGATGGCATTCGCCAGCGATGTCGTCAGCACCGCATCGGTGGCGGTGGCATCTCCCTTGTTCTCGAGGGTGAGCGTGTAGACGACCTGCGAGGCGGGTGAGTAGAAGGTCTTGTCAACGTTGGCGGCGATGTTGTCGTTGAACGCCAGCACCAGATCGGCCGCCATCAGGCTCCGCTGCTCAAGTTGCTCAAGGTCGCCGAACCCCAGGCCCAGCCGCTCCCAGACCCCGAGGCCACGAGAACGTGCTCGCAGGGTGCCTCTCCGCGCGCGGCGGGAACGCCCCACGCCTGCAGCGGATGATCGGTTCGGAAAAAGCGAGAGCATGACCATGAGATAACTCCGAGAGAGACGATCGACATCTCTACGCTCAGAAGTACCCCATGGTTCACAAAGGGTCAAATTTTCGGTCTTTTCCGATCATTCAACCGGCGACCGCAGGCTCTTTGGTCGCCATTTCGGCAGCCTGCATCTCGTCCATGAGCGGCCAGAGAGAGTCGATGTCGGGCTTGAACAGGTCGCCGATCAGCACGTCGGTGATCAGCCCCTTGCGGTCGGGATGCTCCCGGACGAACTTGCCGAAGTTCAGCCCGTCGTAGAACTGGCAGACGAGCTTCCGCATCCGGTCCATCGCGGCGATATAGCCGGGGCCCCAGGTGCCAAGCTTGGCCGCCGAGGTGTCACCGGCGGTGAGTCCGGCGGTGATGGCGTCTGCCGCCTGAGCCCCCGAAATCAGCGCCAGCAGAATGCCCGAGGAGTAGAGCGGGTCGAGGAAGCCGAAGGCATCGCCCACCAGCACCCAGCCATCTCCGGCGACTTGCCGGGAGCGGTAGGAGTATTCCTTGGCGGCACTGAACGGCGCCACTCGGCCGGCATTCGCTATCCGCGGCTGCACGCCCGGGCAACGCTCCACTTCCTCGAAATAGATCGTTTCCAGTTCCTTCGAATCCCGGCCCTTAAAGAGATAGTCGAAGGGCGCGACCACGCCCACGCTGACAAGGTCGTCCTGCAGCGGGATGTACCAGAACCAGCCGATCTTGCCCTTTGTTTGCATCACGAGGGTCGCCCCCTCGTCGCGGCCGGCGTCCCGCTTTGCCCCCTTCCAGTAGGTCCAGATGGCGGCCTTCTTGAGCACCGGGTCCCACTCCCGCAGGCCCAGCCGATCCTGGATCAGGCAGCTCTGGCCGGCGGCATCGACGACCACCGTGCTGCGGATCTCCCGCTCCACGCCCGCCTCGTCGATCGCCCGCACGCCCACCGCCCGGCCACCCTCGAAGAGCACGTCGAGCACGCGAATGCCTTCCTGCACATCGACACCATGCTCGCGGGCATTGTCGAGCATCATCTGGTCGAATTCGGCCCGCGTCACCTGCCAGGTCTGCGAGCTTGCATGCGGCTTGTAATCGCCGAAGTAGAAGGGCTCGGAGAGCTTTCCCTGCTCGGTGACGAACTGCACGCTGTGCTTTTCGACAAACCGGCTCCCCTGCAACTTGGCGAGCATGCCGAGCCGCTTGAGCACCCAGAACGTCTCGGGGATCAACGATTCGCCGATGTGATAGCGGGGGAACCGCTCCCGCTCGAGCAATTGCACCCGAAAGCCAGCCTTGGCGACGAGCGTGGCGACCGTGGCCCCGGACGGGCCACCACCGATCACCACCACATCGGGCCGCACAGCGTCGATCATGATCTGGCCTCCTTCGGGGACTCTGCTCTTTTATAGCATCGTCAGAAGGGCCAGACAGGGTCGAAAAGATCGCAGAACGGTCACTTTTGCCGCTGGAATTCCAGCGGCTTGGCTTCATTGGGGGCCCCAACGAGCGTGAAGTCGAAGGCGTCGGCCCCCTTTGACTTCACGTTGCCCACCATGGAGCCCGCCTTCTCGGTATTGAGCGCAATCGCGTCGCGGGCCGTTTCCACAGTGCCCGAAAGTTCGACCGGCGGCCGGCCGGCTGGCGTGGCCTTCCAGGTGAACTTCGAATCCTCCGTGATCGACAGCATCACGGTGTCCTTGCCACTGACGGCCTTCCAGGTTCCCACGAGGTCGGTCTCGGGGCCGGCCGGAGCCGCGGTGGCTGCTGGTGAAGCAGCGGCGGACGGGCTGGCCGGCTGGTCCGCCTCCGCCTTCGGTTCCTCCGGCGGCGTAATTGCCTCGAGCAAACGCTTGGCGACCAGGTCGCCCGGCTGCTTCGCCACGACCACCTTGAGAGCCTCCGCCGCCATGTCTGCATGGCCGCCTACCAGGTAGTGATAGGCCAGCACAAAGTGGCCCGACGCACTGTCGGGATTGGCGCGACAGAAGTCTTCGAGCTTACGGAGGTGCGCCGTGTAGGCATCGACCGATCCGTAGACGTTGCTGATCGTCGTCCAGTCCATGCCCGGAGCGGACACGAGCACGGAGTTGAGCGTGGCCGCCGCCTCGGGATAGCGACCGAGCGCGAAGAGCGTGAGCGCCCGCACCTCGTGGATCACCGAATCCTTGGGCGAAGCCTTCACAGCCCGATCAAAGCCAGCGAGCGCTCCGGAATAGTCACCCGCCTTGAACTTGGCCAGCGCGTCGTCAACCGCCGCATTCGCCTCGTTGTTGACCGGCGCGGCCGTCGCGTTGCCACCGGCTCCGGCACCACCGGCCGCCGTGCCGCCCACGCCACCCTGGGCGTCGGTGGCGTTCGAAAGGTCGCCGTCGTTGGTGATGTAGTTGTTCACCACCACTGGCTGGGAGTAGTCGTAGGGAGACGAGGCCACGACCGCGGACGGAATTGAGGAGTAGTAGGGGTTCACATAGCCAGCGCCGCCGTAGCCCATGCTCCCGTAGCCGA
Source organism: Planctomycetaceae bacterium (assembly GCA_947459185.1). Lineage (GTDB taxonomy): Bacteria > Planctomycetota > Planctomycetia > Pirellulales > UBA1268 > CAMCQY01. Next base: position 50,109 of record CANHCU010000008.1, read on the forward strand.
GGCCCCAGCCGCCGATCGTGGACGCGAGGCCCCACGTTGCGGCGCCAAAGGCAAGGGGCGCCCACCAGCCGCCGCCATAGTTGTTGCCCCAGTTCCCGTTCCAGCAGCCGCTATACCAGCCGCCGTAGTGCGGATTGACGAAGCCGTTGTTCCAGTTGTTGGCCCAGCCGCCACCGTAGCCGCCGCCCCAGCCGCCGCCCCAGCCGCCACCGTAACCACCGCCATACCCGCCGCCCGGATAGCCCCAGCGGCCGCCGTAACCACCACCGTTGACGTTGATGTTGTTGAAGTTGTTGTTGCCGCCGATGGAGTTGCCAATGTTGTTGCCACTGCCATTGCCGATCCCGTTCCCAATGCCATTGCCAATGCCATTGCCAACGTTGTTGCCGATACCATTGCCGATGCCGGGGCGATTGCCACCAATGCCAGGCCGCCCCGGACGATCACCACCGATACCGGGCCGGTTCCCGTTCAGGCCACCACCCCCGATCTGACCGGGAAGCGTCGTGGGACGGTTTCCACCGCCGATGCCGGGACGATTGCCTCCACCGAGTCCACCTCCACCCGCGAGTCCACCGCCACCGCCAGGGCCAACCTGACCGGGGAGCGTCGTGGGCCGATTCCCGCCACCCACGCCAGGACGATTTCCACCCGCGAGTCCACCACCACCGCCAGTGCCGGGACCAATCTGGCCGGGCAAGGTTGTCGGGCGGTTCGGTCCGCCGCCGGCCAACCCACCACCGCCGAGGCCCGGCGCCGGAAAGGGCTTGGTGGTCGGCATGCCGCCGAGGCTGGGCCGATCAAGGGGCCGCGTTGACAGACCGGGACGGCTGCCTGCTCCGCCCGCCATGCCAGGAAGCGTCGTGGCACCGCCGGGGCCGATGCCGCCAGGGCGCTGCCCCGTGCCCATCCCACCGGGACGCTGACCAGGCTGGGGAAAGGCGGCCGCCGGCCGATTGGCAAAACCACCACCAGGCCGACTGGCTGCGCCGCCGTTCAGCCCACCCGGCAGACCAGCCGGCCGATTGAGACCGCCCAGTCCGCCACCGGGTTGCGAGCCTGGCCGGTTCATGCCACCGCCCGCCAGGCCTGGCGTGCCGCCCGGCCGCATCGTGCCCAGGCCCGGCCGCGGTGATCCCATGCCCGGTCGCTGCTGCATTCCGGGGGCTGGTCGAATCCCGGCACTCGGCAGCGATGGCCGCGACATGTTGGGCGCACCGCCCATGTTGGGCCGCTGGAAATTCGGCCGCTGCGCCTGCATGCCACCCATGTTGGGCCGCTGCATCTGGGGCCGCTGTTGCATCTGCGGCCGCGCCTGCATTTGTGGCCGGGCCTGCTGCGGGCGGGACTGCATCTGCGGCCGCTGCATCGACGACGCCGGACGTGCCATCGGGGCCGCCGGACGCGACATCGCCGGTCGGCCGCCGCCCGCGCCTCCCCGGCCACGCTGCGCGCCGTGCCCCACAACGGGAGCGGCAACGAGCACCATCACGCAGGCATAAGCAAGCAATCGTCGCATTCCAGTCACCCTTTCGAAGAAACCGAGTCGGTTTTTTGAGACGCTGTCCGCCACCCTCTGCGAATCACACTGCCAGGCACGGCACACACGGTGCCGCACTCCGGCAGCACCACTCTGCCCCGCCATCACTTCCCCGCTGGCACCACCACCGGTGTGGCCGCGGGCTTCGCTGCCGCCGCCGCACCCGGCTGGGGCGGCTTCCGCGCGATCACGAGTTCGAAGTCGGGCTCCTCGCCACCGGCCACGATCCGATCGGTGCTCCGCACGACAAAGTGGTCTTGGTCCTTGACGACAAACGTCACGGTCGCGGATGCCGTGCTGGCATCAGGCATCGTGGCTTCCGTCTTGGCCACCCAGCCGTTGTCAATTGGGGTCCACTCGCCGTGACTGAATCCACCGTCCGAGTCGAACGTCCAAGAGCGGAGCACGCCCTCCACGGGATCCCAGCCGATTCGCTGCGCACTCTTCGATTCGGGTTGTCCACCGACGCTGAGCACGTAGTCGCCCAGAATGTAATTGCCGTCCTCGCTCCAACGGTAGCTGATCGCCGTGCGTCCCTCCGGGCTCTCATCCACCCAGTCGCCAACGAGGAACGACAGCGGCTGGAGCATCTCCTCTGCCGTCGGGGCCGGATCATCGGCAAACTCGCGATACGATGCGATTGGCCACTTGTCGCCCACCTTGTCGCGGACGGCGATATACCGCATCTGGGCCTCCGCCGCGCCCGCCTCGGCGGTGATCTGCCGGACACCTTCCTCGACCGCGAGGCTGTCTCCGATCGAACGGACAGAGGTCACCTCCATCGCCATCGCAGCCTTGGGAAACTTCTCGAAGAATGCCTTGAAGAGCGCGGTGATCTCGGCCCGGCCGGTGTAGACGTTGCCATTCTCGTCAACGAGCTCACCCTTCTCCATGAAGAGGGCCGCCACCCCGGCCGGATCGCCGGCGTTGAAGGCCTTGACGGTGGCCTCCATCTCGCGGCCGATCATCGCTGCGAACTCAGGTGAGGCAGCCACATCGGCAGGCCCAGCAGCCACGCCAGCAGCCACGTCCGCGGCCTTCGCCGGCACGACCACTGATTGCACCTCGGCGCCGACCATGACGCCCGCCGGCATGAGCGCGGCCAGGAGCAACCACTCCGCCCCCTGCCGTCCACTTCCGAGGCCCGTTTTGACCACGTTCATACTGCCCTCGTCTTCAGTTTCGATTGGTAGGAGGAAATCCCTGGAGGGATCGAAATCCCTGGAGCGACTAGCGGAACATTTTCCTCGCCCGCTTGCAAGCAATGCGTGCAAACCCACGGAGTTTCACTCGCCCCCTGAGGGTTGCCTGCTTTCTGTACCAACGGGTAGATTTTGCTCCCACAATTGTGACCGATGTGCGACCCCGCCCACGACTCAGACCACGCTAGGAGTATCCCATGGAACTGCCCACGAAATCCGCTCTGTCCCTGTTCGAAGAGTTCAAAAACTTTGCCTTCAAGGGCAACGTTATCGATCTCGCTGTCGGTGTGATCATCGGCGGCGCCTTCGGCAAGATCGTGTCGAGCATGGTCGACAATCTGATCATGCCGGTGGTGGGCGTGATTCTCCCCGGCAACAACGGGTACGAGAAATGGGCGATCACGGTCGGCGAGAAGACGATCCCCTACGGCAAGTTCCTGGGAGACATCGTCAGCTTCCTCATCCTGGCCCTTGCTTTGTTCATCTTCATCGTGAAGTTCCTCGGCTGGATCATGAAATCAAAGGCCGCAGAGGCCGCAGCCGAGCCGGCGCCGACGAAGGATCAGGAACTCCTCACCGAGATCCGCGATCTGCTCAAGCAGCAGTCCCACTAAGCAACTGCGGCCGCGATGCGGATTCCCTCGCTTGCGCGTCGGGCTTGCATGGGACCCCGCGCCCATCCAAGCCCGCTGCGCAAGCAAGGGAATGCGGGTGACCTCACGCCATCGGCATCTACCCGCTCGAATTGCCCTATGGCGCTCAGCCCGACGCGGCCACGGCCGCGGGCCCAAAAATCGTCCGCTTGGCCACGCTCCACCAGCCCGGCCTGTCGAGCTGGAGATACGGCGAATCGGCTGGGAGCGTGGCGACGAGGTGCGCGTGCGCCTTCTTGAGGTTGTGGTAGGGCAGCGACGGGAAGAGGTGGTGCAGGGCGTGGAAGCGGATGGAGAACGGAAAGAAGAGGAGAGTAAGCGGGTCGCTCCGCGTGAAGTTGCACGAGTCCATGATGTGTGAGGCCAGATCGACCCGGCTGCCATCGCCCTCGAAATGATGGTCGGCCAGCTGCCGCAGCTGGTTGAGCACGACGGTCGCCACCGCCAACGCGTACAGCATCGGGATCCGCGTCCAGTGGTTGAGTCCCACAACCACCAGCAGCGGAATCATCGCCGCCCTCAGAAAACAGGGAACCTCGACGGCCAGAATGGCACGCCGATCGGCGGGCGTGAGCTTCCGCTCATACAGGCGGTTGAAGGTCAGCGATGAGGCCCGCGTGAGCGTCCACTCCCGCAGGCTTGGATGCAAGAAGCTGAGCGGCGTGAGCAGAAACCGCAGGAAAACCAGCAGAGGAAACACGAGCACATACGCCGTGTAGCCCAGCAGGCTGGCCAGATTCCCAGACTCCAGGCAGTTGGCGACATACTCCGGATCCTCCGGCGTGCCGTAGAACCGCTGGCTATGGTGATCGCGGTGGTGTCGGGTGAAAAACGGGCTGGGGGTGAGCGTCATCACGCCGGCCAGCAGGTTCCACGCCCCCTTGAAGAGAGGCATCTCGTGCTGCCCGAGATGGCAGACTTCATGAATCAGCGATCCCAGCCGGTAGAGCCAGAAGGCCGCCACCGGAAAGGCCAGCAGCTGGGGCCAGGTGCCGAAAGGCAGCGTCAGGTAGGCGGCAGTCGCGGTATAGGCAGCGACGAGGCTCAGCAGGAAATCGGCCCAGTAGCGGACGGGCGAGACCCGGAAAAAATCGGTGTCGGCGTCGCGGATCGACTGCCGCACCTGCCGAATCCAGGCGGCGGAATCGTCAGCAGACTCGTGATCTTGGGGACAATCCTCGACCGCGGCACCGTTCTGCATCCGTTCCGCCTCCACGTTTCACGTTTGGAACAAGGCAGTTCACCACATATCCCCCCTCGAAGCCAGCCCGGTCACCCTGACAGGGTCCACGTCCCATAAAAAGCCGAGGAGGCTGGGCGCCCGGCGCCCAGCCTCCTCTTATTTACAACGAGCTTATGGAGC
>CANHCU010000009.1 GCA_947459185.1 Planctomycetaceae bacterium
CTGGTCACACTCCAGACGGTGCTCGCCACCCCCCAGTGCTCGGCGAGCAACTCCGACGCCCGGATCACCTCCCGCAGGATGGCGCCCGAGCCGAGCAAGTTGACGTGCGGCAGCGGCCCTGTTGCCGGCGCGGCCGCCGGCACCTCGCGGAGCCTGTACATGCCCTTGAGAATGCCTTCCTCGCAGCCCTGCGGCATCGGGGGCATCTCGTAGTTCTCGTTGTAGACCGTGATGTAGTAGATCCAGTCCTCACCCTTGGCATACATGCGATCCATGCCGTCGAGCATGATGACCGTGGCCTCGTAGACGAACGCCGGGTCGTAGACCTTCACGGTGGGATAGGCGATGGCGAACAGTTGGCTGTTGCCATCCTGATGCTGCAGCCCCTCGCCGGCAAGCGTTGTCCGGCCGGCCGTGCCGCCGAGCAGGAAGCCGCGGGCGCGGCAGTCGCAGGCAGCCCAGATCTGGTCGCCAATCCGCTGGAAGCCGAACATCGAGTAGTAGATGAACATCGGGATCATCGGCACGCCATGGCTGGCGTAGGCCGTGCCGGCCGCGATGAAGCTCGAAATGCTGCCGGCCTCGGTGATGCCCTCCTCGAGGATCTGCCCGTCCTTGGCCTCGCGGTAATAGAGCAGCTGATCAGAATCGACCGGCTCGTAGAGCTGGCCACTGTGGGCGTAGATGCCGCACTGCTTGAAGAGCGGATCCATGCCGAAAGTCCGCGACTCGTCGGGCACGATCGGCACGATGTATTTGCCGACGTTCTTGTCCTTCAAGAGCGACGCCATCAGCGTGACCACGCCGGTGGTCGTGGAGACCTCACGGCCCGCACTCTTCTCTATGAAGCTCGCGTATTCCGCGAGCGACGGCGTCTTGAGCAGCGGTGCCTGCTTCGGCCGGGTCGGCACGGGGCCGCCGAGGGCCGCGCGACGCTCCCGCAGATACTTCATCTCGGGGGAATCTTCCGGCGGCCGGTAGAACGGGGCCTTGGCTACCTCGTCGTCCGAGATCGGAATCCCGAACCGGGTGCGGAAGGCCCGCAGTTCCTCCTCGTTGAGCTTCTTCTGCTGGTGGGTCACGTTGCGACCCTCGCCCACCTCGCCGAGGCCGTAGCCCTTGATCGTCTTGGCGATCACCACGGTCGGCTTGCCGTGGCACTTCATCGCCGCATCGTAGGCCGCGTAGACCTTCTCGGGATCGTGGCCACCGCGCCGCAGCTTCTTGAGCTTCTCGTCGGAGAGATGCGCCACCATCTCGGCCAGTTCCGGATCACCGCCGAAGAAGTGCTCGCGGATGTAGCCGCCTGGCATGACGACATACTTTTGATACTGGCCGTCCACGATCTCGTTCATCCGCTTGACGAGCTTGCCCTTCTCGTCCTTGGCGAGCAGTGGATCCCACTCGTCGCCCCAGACCACCTTGATGACGTTCCAGCCGGCGCCACGGAAGACCCCTTCCAGTTCCTGGATGATCTTGCCGTTGCCACGCACCGGGCCGTCGAGCCGCTGCAGATTGCAGTTGATCACGAACACGAGGTTGTCGAGTTTTTCACGGGCCGCCAGCGAAATCGCGCCGAGCGTCTCGGGCTCGTCGCACTCGCCGTCGCCGATGAAGGACCAGACGTGCTGCTTGCTCGTGTCCTTGATGCCGCGGTCCTGCAGATACTTGTTGAACCGCGCTTGGTAAATGGCCATCAGGGGGCCGAGGCCCATTGAAACCGTCGGAAACTCCCAGAATTCGGGCATCAGCCAGGGATGGGGGTAGCTCGAAAGCCCACCGCCCTCGGCCAATTCACGGCGGAAGTTCTCCAGCTTCTTTTCGCTGAGCCGGCCTTCGAGAAACGCCCGGGAGTAGATGCCCGGCGAGGCATGCCCCTGGAAGTAGACCTGGTCACCCGAGTAGTCATCGCCACGGCCGCGGATGAAATGGTTCATCGCCACTTCCACGAGAGTCGCCGAGGAGGCAAAGGTGGAGATGTGACCGCCGATGCTCTTGTCTTCGCGATTGGCCCGCACGACCATCGCCATCGCATTCCAGCGGATGATGCTCTTGATCCGCCGCTCGAGCTCGCGGTTGCCCGGGAACGGCGGCTGCTTGTCGGCCGGAATCGTGTTGATGTAGGGCGTGGTCGTGGAGAATGGGATCGGCACACCCAACCGGTAGGCCTCCTGCTCGATGGCATGCAGCAGGTAGGCGGCCCGGTCAGAGCCGCGGCTGTTGATGACATACCGCAGGGAATCGAGCCATTCGGTCGTCTCCGTCGGATCCGAGTCCACGGCGACGACCCCATCGGCACGCACGGGTTGCCCGCTGGTGCTGTCGCTCATCTGCCCGATCGACATCGGAGCATGGCCCCCCTTGGGCAGATTCCCGCCGCTGCCGGACCGTCCGTTTGCCCCCCCCGCATGGTCAACTACGTCGCTGCCGGTCTGATCGATGTCGGGGCTGGCCATGGAGTGCTCCGGAAAGGTGGGCGAACTTTTCCCATTATTCCGATGGTTCCGAAGGGCGTAAAGCCCATTCGCCATACCCGCCTACTTGGCCGTTTCTGCACGGGGACGGTAGATCTCGGTGGCGAGGCCGAAGTAGTTTTCGGCGGAGAAGGCCACCGTTTCGCTGAGTGTCGGATGCGGATGGATCGACTCCATCAGATCGCGGGCCGAACAGCCCATTTCGATGGCCAGCACCCCCTCCGCGATCAGTTCCCCGGCGCCCGATCCCACGATGCCCACGCCGAGCACCGTGTCGGTTTCGGGATCGACGAGCACCTTCGTCATGCCATCAGTCCGCCCGAGGGCATGAGCCCGTCCGCTGGCGGCCCAGGGATAGCGGCTGACCTCGACCGTGCGGCCCGACGCGGCCACGTCATTCTCTGTGAGCCCCGCCCAGGCGATCTCGGGGTCGGTAAACACCACGGCGGGAATGGCCCGTGGTGCAAATACCGCTGCCTCGCCGTGCAAAGCCTCGACCGCCACCTTGCCCTGGTGGCTGGCGCGGTGGGCCAGCATCGGTTCACCGCAGACGTCGCCGATCGCCAGGATGTGCGGATCGGCCGTCCGCTGCTGGTCGTCAACCTCCACAAAACCTTTCGCGTTGACCTTCACACCGGTGCTCTCCAGCCCGATGCCATCCGAATTCGGCCGCCGGCCCACAGCCACGAGCACCCGCGAAAACTCCCGGACGCTCGGCCCCTCCGGCCCCTCGAAGTGCACGCGGACCGCCTGCCCGGCATCCTCCAGTTTCACGACCTTCGTGCGGAGATGGATCTTTTCAAACAGCTTCTCGAGCCGTTGCTGCAGCGGCTTGACAAGGTCGCGATCGGCCCCGGGCAGCAGGGTGTCGGTGAGTTCGACGACCGATACCCGCGTGCCGAGTTCGGCATAGACGGTTCCCATCTCCAGTCCGATGTAGCCGCCACCGACGACGAGCAGCGACTCCGGAATGTCGGCCAGTTCGAGGGCGCCGGTCGAATCCATCACCCGCGGACTACCGATGTCGAAGGCTGGAATCCGGGCCGGGCGGGAGCCGCTGGCCAGAATGCAGTGGTCGAAGGTGAGCGTCTGACTGGGGTCGCCGGACGTCGCAGCGGCGATTTCAAGGGTGTTGGAACTCGTAAATCGGGCATTGCCCCGCACGACGGTCACGTTGCGACGCCGGGCCAACTGGCCGAGTCCACCGGTGAGCGTGGAAATCACCTTGTCTTTGCGGGCCCGCAGGGCATCGACATTCACCGAGGGTCGCGCGAAGTGGACCCCCCATTCCTCCATCTCGCGTGTTTCCGACAGCACGCGGCCGACGTGCAGGAGCGCCTTCGACGGGATGCAACCGCGGAGCAGGCAGGTGCCGCCGAGTCGCTCGTCGCGTTCCACCAGCGTCACCGCCATGCCGAGATCGGCCGCCAGAAAGGCGGCGGCATAGCCACCCGGACCGCCACCCAGCACCACCAGTGGAACATGCATCGCTCAGGGTTCTCCTCGAAACAGGCGGTCAGCCAGAGAGTTGGGATCGATCCTCGGACGGTCGTTGTTGTAGTTTCGACCTGCGAGTTGTTCAAGAAACACCCCCCGCAGGACACGAGGCTCACGATGCTGTTGCGGCGGGCTTTCTCGCTCGATGGACGCAGCCTGGCCGCTTTTCGCATCGCAATCGGCCTGCTCGTGGCCGCCGATGCCCTGCTCCGCAGCCGCGACATCTCGCTGATGCTGGCCCCGGACGGGATGTTTCCCCTGCCATTGCTACGGCAATACCTCGACGACCCCTGGGCATGGTCGCTGGCCATGCTCGTCGATGCCACCTGGTGGGGGCCGGTCATACTCTGCCTGGAGGCCGCAGCGGGCCTCCTGCTGGCGGCGGGTTGCGGCACCAGGGTTGCCACGATCGCCTCATGGGTGGCGGTCGTGAGCGTCCTGCGACGGACGGCGCCGGCCACCAACGCCGGCGATGCCTGGCTCGCCTGCCTGCTCTTTTGGGGGATGTTTCTGCCGCTTGCATCCACCTGGTCGTGGGATGCCCGCCGCGGGAGCCGGCGTGGCGAAGAGTGCTCCACCGCGACGATGGCCCTCGTGCTCCAGATCGCCGTCGTCTATCTGGCGGCAGGGCTCTCCAAGTGGAACGACGCCTGGCTGGCGGGCGACGCCATCCGCTTTGCCATGTCGGTCCACGACCACGGCACGCCGCTGGGCGAATGGCTCCTCGGCACCGGCTGGCTCGCCCGCCCGGTCTCGTGGGCGGTGCTCGCGCTCGAACTTCTGGGACCGGTGCTTCTGATCGCATGGCCGACGCCGCGGGTCCGCACGAGTCTCGTCGTCCTGTTCATGCTCTTCCATCTCGTCAGCTGCGCGACGATGACCGTGGGGCTCTTCGGATACGTGGGGCTGGCGGCCTGGCTGGCGGTCGTGCCGCGTGAGGCGTGGGACTGGCTCGGCGGTCGCCACGTGCCTGCCTGCCAAGGCCCCGGCGCATCGTCCGCTCCGGAATCATGGGCTGCGCGATGGGCCTGCCTGTCCGCGGGAACGCTGGCACTGGTGAGCCTCGTGCACGACGTGACACCCTGGCGGCACACCCCGCTGCCACGACCGCTCAGGTCCCTGATCAGCCTTCCCTGCATGCATCAAGAGTGGGGCATGTTCGGTGACGTGCAGCGACAGGAACAGTGGGCCTATGCGCGTGCCGAGTTGGCCAACGGCAGCATCGTTGACCTTCTCCGGGACGGCCGGCCGCTCGAGGCGGAGCGTCCCTCCGGTGGCTTCACGTCCCTGCCACACCACCGCTGGCACAAGCTCTTCTGGGTGCTTCCACGGCCTGAGCAGCGGATCTTCGCTCCAGCGATCGCTGCGGCCCTCGCCCGGCAGTGGAATGCCTCCCATGTGCCCTCTAACGGCGTGCTATGGCTAGAAATCCGGTTTGCGAGGCTCGGCCGAACTTCGACCGATGACACGCTCCACGAACTCCTGCTGGCGACCTGGCCGCCCCGGGATCACACCGGACGGGGCAACCTCGAGCGACTCCTCGACGGCCCCCAGCCTGGTCTCGACGGCCCCCAGCCTGAAATTGACAAGCAAACTGATATCGACCGTCAGGCCAACGAGACGCTTGCAGGCGAATCGACGGTAGACTGATCGGTCATTGGTCGCGCGAGAGTGGCGGAACTGGCAGACGCGCTGGATTTAGGTTCCAGTGCCGCAAGGCGTGCGGGTTCGACTCCCGCCTCTCGCATTCACACAGTCGGTGCTATTCACGGCCGCGCGAGACCTCACGGCTGGACAGCGAGTCGCGGCGGCGTGGCGGTGAATGTCCGCCAGGCGGTCGGGCTCACTGCGGCTTCAACCCCGTCTTCTCGCGCGCCGTCTTCCCCAACGGGTCCACCTGCCACCAAAGTTTCTCCGACGGCTCCCCGTTCCCCGACAGTGTCTTCCGGCACAGCGTCTTCTCGGACCGGAGCCACCGCCGGCCGCGTGGTTGCGGTCGGTTCCATTTCAGAAGCAGCGGGAGGGACGGCCTGGCCTTCCGCGGCGGCATCGGGCGGGAGTCCTTCCTCGTCCACGCCGGGCACCTCGGTCTGCGGCGGTCGGACGGGTGTCGCGGCTTCGTTGCTTGAGGCCTGAACCACTCCTTCGCCGGGCCACTTCCGCCATTTGGTGCCATAAAACCCAAAGACTTCGGGCCGCACCGGGCAATGGGCGGGACAGAGGCCGTGCTGGCACTGAGCATGGCCATGGTGATGTCCTTCAGCGAGCCGGCACTGGGGGCAGGCGGACCTTCGGCATTGGCTGCATGGAGCCTGGCCCTGCATGGCCCCACCCGCCGGCATCACGGCGTGATCGACCTTCGGACTGCGGGCAGGCGTTCGTTCGCGAGTCCGACTCGGCGCCGGCTCGGCGGCCAGCAGCGGGCCTGCCAGCACGACCACAATCACGCCCCCAGCCCAGAGGCGGCATGCCTTCCACAACTGGCTCCTGTGGAGGCCGGCGTGCACAGTTTTATCCATACCAGTCGTCCTTCACGTGAACGGCACAGCATCGCCGGCCGTCAATTCCGTTGCATTCGGAAAAGTCTGCGCAATCGGACTATCGTCCAGGCTGCGGTCAAATCTTTGGGGGTTCTGGTGGGAGGTGAAAAAACCCCGTGGCGGAAGTCCCGGCATACAAAGTCGGGCGCACGCTCCTGCGGCGGTATAAACTTTGACTGCCCCCTTCTTTTGCCTCCCCCGCGTCTGCTCAGGCCTCCCAACCTGTGAACCGCCCGTCGAAACGCCTCAATGTCGGACTGCTGATGGCAGTGCTGGCTATCGCCGTGACCACGGTGATCGCCATCGCCATCATTCACCGGATTCAGGTTTCCCGAAACGCCGGTGCCTTGGCGCGGCTCGCGCGAGTCAGAAAAGAGGAAGGCAACTCGAAGGAGGCGATGGGGCTGTTTTCGCGATACCTCAGCTACCGCCCGGACGACGCGGAAGCCCAGGCCGAGTTTGCCCGCCTGTTGATCGACTTTGCCGAACAACCCACCGCGACCAAAACCGACCGCGGCTATGCCTACTCAGTGCTCGAAACAGCCGTCCGCAAGAACCCCGACGACCTGCTGCTGCGTCAGCGGCTCGCAACGTGGATGCTTCGCTTTGGCCGGTTTGGCGATGCCACGAGAGAGCTGAATACCCTCCGCGAACAGGTGGTATCGGCACCCCCCAACACCCCTGGCAAGGAGACCACCGACAAAGACACCGCCGCCAAAGACACCGCCGCCAAAGACACCACCGGCAAGGAGGTTCTCAACCTCGATGCGATCGACGTGCTGCGGGCCAGGGCGCTTATCGGCCGGAGCGAGTATCAAGAGGCGGCCGCCATCGTGGCTGCCATCATTGGATTCGACCTGGAGAAGCAGGGGTTTGAAGCTGGGGCGGCGTCGGAAAAAACGGGTGCCAGCGCCCGCACAGCGTCGCTGACGCTGGCGACGCTGCTGGCGGAGAAGCTTGAATCGCCGCAAGCGGCGTCGATCGTGCTGAAGCACCTGGCGGATGCCAATCCGAAAGACACGCAGGCATGGCTCGCACTGGCCCGCTGGCATCAGGCGCGTGGCGACCTCGCTCAAGCTGCCGCGGCGGTCAGGACTGCCGCAAAACTTGCCCCGAACAATCCCGAAGTGCTGTTCAGCGATCTCGAATTGTCGATCGCGGAAAAGCGGTATGACGTTGCCGAACAATTGGCAAACAAGGCCCGCAAGCTGTTCCCTCGTGACGAGCGTGGCTGCCGGGGCCTCGCGGCCGTCGCCGCGCAGCGTCAGGACTTCGACACGGCGATCGCCGTTCTTCGCGAGGGCTTGGCAGGGCAGCCGGGCCAGCCGTCGCTCCTGCGGATGCTGGCCGACGTCCTGCTGCAGGCCAACCGGATCGACGCAGCGGCAGAGACGATCGGCATCTTCGCGCAGGCCCAAAGCGACAAGGGACCCGCTGTCGGCCTGCTTCAGGCGCGTCTGCTGATGGCGCAAAAGCGCTGGCTGCCCGCCAAACAGAAGCTCGATGAAATTCGTCCCCTCGTCGCCGAATCGGACCAACTCACTGGGCAGGTGGACATCCTCCTCGGGCAGTGCTACGAGATGCTGGGGCAGTTTGACGAACAACTGGCGGCCAACCAGCGGGTGCTGAGCAGCGACTATCAATCCCTGGCCGCGAGGGTTGGCGTGGCCAACGCCCTCACGGCATCCGGCAAGCCGGACGCCGCGCTCGCAGAGTACGAAGCGGTCGCCGGCTCGCTCCCGCCGGATCGGCTGTCATCGTTGCCGCAGGTCTGGAATCCGCTCCTCCAGCTTCGCATCGCCAGCGAGATGAGGCGGCCTCCTGCCGAACGCAACTGGTCCCAGATCGACCGGCTTCTCGACACGCTTGAACAATCACCGCTCGTCTCCGATGCGCAGCTGGCGTTGCTCCGTTCCGACCTTCTCGTTCGTCAGGGCCAGTCCGCGGCAGCCTTCGAGATCCTGCGAACGTACGTGGAGGCCAACCCATCGAACCCCCAGCCTCTGGCGGCACTCGTACTGCTCACCCTGCGGGAACAGGGACCAGCGGCAGCCCATGGCGTGCTCGACAAGGTCCCCGCCGACATCGCCAATGACCCTATGCTGCTGACGGTGCGGGCACAGTTGGCAGCACGGGCGCCGGCGGATGAATCCGCTGCCATCCTGACGCAGCTCGAGGAGAAGGCCCTCGACCTGCCAGCCGACCAGTCGATCCGGCTGCTCGCCACAATCGCCGCGATCCACCGCGGCATGGGGGAGTTGCAGCAGGCCGAGCGGCTGTGGCGGGCCGCGCTCAAGCAGAGCCCCGACGATCTGGTGATCCGCACCGCGTTGTTTGAACTGGCCTGCGAGCAGCAGAAAGTCGAAAAAGCGCAGGCCGCCGCTGAGGAGATCACCCGGCTGTCAGGACCGACGAGCCCGCAGGGACGCGTAGCCAACGCTGCTGCGATGGTGCTCGGTGTGCGGGTGGCGTTGGCCGCGAAGGCCTCTTCGTCCCCGTCCGCGACGGAACCCTCCGACGAAACGAGCCTTTCCCCCGAGGAAAACTCGCAGCTGAGCGCCGCCCAGAACCTGCTCATCGAAGCCGAGAACGACAGGCCCGGCTGGGCCCAGATCCAGCAGCTCTTCGGGGAAATCGCGGCTCTCCGGGGAGATCTGCCGACTGCCATCGAACGGCTGCAGCAGGCCACGCGGCTGGGACCGGCCAATCCGGCGGTGATTCGCCAACTCGTATCGCTGCTCTACGCGTCCGATCGCCTCGAAGAGACGCAGCAGACCCTCGCCATGATCGGCCCCGATGGACTGGGCGGCCTGGAACGGATCTCCGCCGAGATCGACCTGAGGGCGGGCCAGTTCGACAGTGCCGTGGCGCAAGCCGAACGGAGCCTCGCGGGCAATCAGAAACATTCAGCCCGCGATCTCATCTGGTTCGGACAGTTGCTCGCTCGCGCCGGCAAGATCGATCGGGCCGGCACGGTGCTGCAGGATGCGGTGGACGCAGACCCGCAACGGCCTGAAGGCTGGATGGCATTGCTCCTGATTCAGAACGCAATCGGCCAGCCGCAGGCCGCAGAACTGACGCTGAAAAAAGGCGGCACAGTCCTGCCACCGCCCCAGCGGCAGATGTTCGTGGCGCAGGGGAATGAGATGTTGGGCCGGATCGATAATGCGGAAAGCAGTTTCCGCGAGGCCATCACGGCCGACCCCGGCAATCCCACCGCCTCGCGGAATTTGGCTGCGTTCCTGATCCGGCAGGGCCGACTGACAGCGGCCCGCGAGGAACTGCGGGCGATCATCGCCGCCACACGCGAGGACTCCGCCACGAAGCGGACCCAAGTCTGGGCCAGACGGACGCTCGCGGAACTCACCGCCCAGACCGGCAGATACCCCGACGTCACCCGCGCGCTGGCGCTGCTCGACGACAACGCCGATCCGGAAGGGCTGTTGGCACCGGCGGATCTGGCATTGCAGACAGAGATCCTCGCAGCGAGGCCCGAGCCCGACAGCTGGCGGCGGGCACTCGGCCTGATTGCCAAACTTTCGTCACGGCAGCCGCTCTCCAATCCGCAACGGACGCAGAAAGCTCTGTTACTCGAACAGTTGGGGCGGTGGGACGAATGCCGTGACGAACTCCTGTCGATCGCGTCGGCCCCCAACACGCCGCCGACGTTCCAGGCCCTGCTCATCGAGAAGCTCCTCCAACACCAGGAACTGACCGCCGCCAGACTCTGGCTGAAAACGCTGGCCGAGAGACTCCCCGACGCACCGATCGTCACCGCGCTGCAGGCCCGTCTCGCGCTGGCTGACAACGACCGGGCCGCCGCGGTGGCTGCCGCCCGCAAACTTATGCCGTCCGATGCACCAACTCCTGAAATCGCCAGCCAGCAAGGGAACCTAGCCTCCCTGCTCGAAGACCTTGGCATGAGCACGGCCGCCGACCAGGTGCTTGCTCAGTTCGCGGCAGCATCGAGCGATGGCGTGATCGCCCGGGCTGGATTCCTGGGGCGGGCACAGCGGGCCGACGAAGCGCTCGATCTGCTCGAAGCCGCCTGGGACAGGCTGCCGCTGGAAAGCCTCCTGCGTACGGCCGTGACCGTGCTGGGGGCGGAGGCCTCCGGGGTGACACCGCAGCAGGCCGAACGGTTGAATCGCTGGTTCGAGAAAGCGAGCCGCGAAGATCCTGACTCACCAACGCTGGCACTCGTCCGTGCAGACTTCATTGGCACCACAGGCAGCGAGGAGCAAATCGCCTCCACGTACCGCGCACTCCTCGAACGCAAGGATCTCTCTCCACGGCAGACCGCAGTGGCGGCCAACAACCTGGCATTCCATCTCGCGAAGCCCGACACCGCCGCGGAGGCTGAGAAACTGGTCGCCGTCGCCGTCGCCGAACTGGGCCCCCACCCAGACGTCCTCGATACTCGGGGCGTCGTGTTGCTGGCGGCAGGAAAGGGGCCGGAAGCGATTGCCGATCTCAAGGAGGCCCTCCTGGTGCCGACTGCCACGAAATACCTCCACCTCGCGGCGGCACTGGCCTCACAGGACCAACTCGACGCCGCCCGTCAGGCACTCGCAGAGGCAAAGAAACACGGGTTTGTCACCCGTCAGCTTTCCGCCGGCGATCAGCAGCGTCTGAGAGCCATCGAAGCCGCTCTGGGCGAGTGATGCCGGGCCGGCGAGACCGGGCCATTGCTCCCCAGGACTGTTCTCAGTGATCGTTCCCGAGGATTGCTCTCAGTGACCGCCCTGCAGCAAGCGTGACTTGGCCAGGGCGTCTTCCGCCTCGGCGATGCGGCCGCCACGCATGCAGGCTACGCTCAGCGCGGTGTAGCTGAAGGGATCGTTGGGCTCCAACTCACACGCCCTCCGGGCATGTTGGATCGCTTCTTCGTGCCGATCCAGCCGGGTGCACCAGGCGGCCAACGCCGAGTGGGCCAGTGTGAAGGAGGGGTGATCCGCGATCACCCCCTCCAGAGCGGCAACTGCATCGGCAAGTTTTCCCTCATTTTTGAGGGCTTCAGCGGCAGCGTACCGGTCGTCGCAGGTCGTCATGATGAAAATCTCCTCGCCAAAAAGTCCGTCGCGGCCGCAGTGTAGCGACTTTCCGGAGTCTGGCGAGCTGAGAGAGGACGGGGGGACTCTGCGATCCCGGCCAAACTGACATTGAATCGAGCATCCCGATAAGCCGATAAGTCGCTTTCGTCGGCGGTTTCCGCCGACCCGACCGCGGCAACGGCGGCCCTCAACCGGCGTGGAACAACCCGTGAGCATTCATCCGTTGGCGAACGTGAGTCCCGAGGCCCGTTTGGGCGTCGGCGTGAGTATCGGTGCGTTTGCCAGCGTCGAGGCTGACGTCGAACTCGGCGACAACTGCACGGTCGCCTCGGGCGCGGTGGTGAAATCTGGCGTGAAGGCCGGCTCACACAACGAATTCTGCGAGCATTGCGTGATTGGTGGTGCTCCGCAGCACGCCGGTCGACCCCAGCACATCGGCCGGGTGGTGATCGGTGAGGGCAACGTGTTTCGCGAACACGTCACAATCCATCGAGCCCTCAAGCCGGAGACCGCAACGACGGTCGGCAACGGTAATTACGTGATGGCCAGCGGGCATTTTGGCCATGACTGCACGGTCGGCAACAACGCCATCTTCGCCAACGGGGCCATGCTCGGCGGCCATGTCTCGGTCGCGGATCGGGCGTTCGTGTCGGGGGCCGTCGCCGTTCACCAGTTCTGCCGCGTGGGCCGCCTGGCCATGGTGGGCGGCCACGCCCGCGTCGTGCAGGACGTGCCACCGTTCATGCTTCTCGATGGGCAGAGTGGCTGCATCGTCGGGCTCAACATCGTCGGACTGCGACGGAGCGGGCATACTCCCGAGGACATCACGTCGCTGAAGTCGGCCTATCGGCTCATCTACCGACGCGGACTGCCCTGGAAGGACGTTCTGGAGGCCCTGCGCACCGAGTTCACGAACGGGCCCGTCACGCAACTGCTCGACTTTCTCTCCGCCGGCACCCGTGGATTCGTGCAGGAGCGACGGGCTCCGCCGGCCGCGACGCTGCGGCTGCGGGTGCCCGATGAGGATGCGGCAGCCCCGATCCGGATCAAGGCGGGCTGATTCGCCTTCCTGGACGAGTCGTTCCCCGTCGATGCCCCGGTGAATGGTGCCGATTCTGCCGGCTTTGACGCTGGGCGAAGAATTTCCTGTGCCAGGAAATCGCACAGCAGCGAAAGATGGGCAAAGATTGCAGGGGGCGACCGGCGCAATGCCGGACCGCCATGTCCCTTCTGCACGCTTTCCCTCCGGCTTGTGCCGACACCACCATGCAGTCTTTTCCTCCGGTGGCGCCGGGCCCATCTGCAGCAGACACACCGTTCGGCGACCTGATGCTCCCGGGCCCCGCGCCCGCTGCAGCCGCAATCAAGCGATCCATCGCTCGCAGGCTGCTGTTCTGGTTTCTGATGATCGCGCTCATTCCCTGCGCGTTACTGACGGCGATCACCGCCCAGATAGCCTCCAGCGCGCTGGAGAATTCCATCCGGGAAGTTCTGGTCCGCACAGCCGCGTCCAAGGCGGGCGAACTCGAGTCATACGCACAGGAACGTCTCCGCGACGGCAGGGCACTCGCCGGCGAACCCGACGTGATCCGAGCCGCCCGCGAACTGGGATCGATCACCGCCGCTGCCGGCACCGCCGAGGCGACCACCGCCCTGCGCAAGGCCGCTGACGCAGCCAAGTCGGAGGTCGCCGGTTTTCTTGCCCATGCGGCAAAGGCATTCGGATACTCGCACCTGCTCGTCATCGATGCCACGGGGCGGATCGTGCTCGCACTGGACGATTCGCTGCCACTCGGCTCCTCGGTACTGGCAGGCGGTTCCGCAGCCGCGCCCCTTGCCGGGGGCTTCGAGAGGTCACGCGCCGCGCAGCAGACCGAACTCAGCGGTTTCCAATCGTTTGGCACGGCCGGGGAGTCTGTCGCTTTTGTGACGAGCCCGATCATCGATGATGGCCGAGTCGTCGGCGTTCTGGCACTGGGGCTGGGTCCACAACGGATCTGGCAGATGCTCTCCGATCTGGGGGGGTTGGGGACCACCGGCGAGATCGTGACGGGCGAACGGCAGGGCGACGATGTGCTGGTCACCGCGCCGTTGCGGCACGAGGCCGACGCTGCGTTCCGCAGGCGGATTCCCATCGGGGCGACGCGTGGAACCGCGACCCAACGGGCGGCCTCGGGAGAAGAGGGCTACGGCCCGGCGATCGACTACCGGGGGCAGAGCGTGGTCGCCGCCTGGCGGTTCCTGCCCACCTTCCGCTGGGGATTGTGCGTGAAGCAGGACGCGAGCGAGGCCTATGCGCTGCTGCGGTGGCAGCGGGCCGCGATCATCGGCCTCTCGCTGGCCACGATTCTCGGCGTCACGCTGGCGGCCCTTGCCCTGGCACGGAGCTTCTCCACGCCGATCCAGGCGGCCGTGACCGTCGCCCGCCGGGTGGCGGCAGGCGACCTGCGGGCCGCGGGCCTCACCGGCGACATCGCCGGCACCGGTGACGACGAAACGGGCATCCTCTTCTCGGCCATTCAGGCGATGACCGACAACCTGCGCGGGCTGATCGGGCGGATCCAGAAATCGTCGGTGGCGCTGATCTCAACGGCCACGGCGATCCAGGCCACCTCCAGCGAGCAGCAGCAGGTGATCGCCGACTACGGCGCCTCGACGAGCCAGGCGGTCGCAGCGGTCAAGCAGATTTCAGCCACCAGTCAGGAACTGCTGCGGACGATGACCGAGGTCAACGACATGGCCGCCCACACGGGCCTGATGGCAACCGACGGCCGGAAGAATCTGGCCAGCATGGATGGCACCATGCGGCAACTCGCCGACAGCACGCTGTCGTTCAGTTCCAAGCTGGCCCAGATCAGCGAGCGGGCCTCGACCATCAACCTCGCCGTCACCACGATCACGAAGGTGGCCGACCAGACGAACCTGCTCTCCATCAACGCGGCGATCGAGGCCGAGAAGGCGGGCGAATATGGCGCGGGCTTCCTGGTGGTGGCCCGGGAGATCCGCCGGCTGGCCGACCAGACGGCAGTGGCGTCGCTCGACATCGAGCAGGTGGTCAAGGAGATGCAGCACAGCGTTTCGGCCGGCGTGATGGAGATGGACAAGTTCGCGGGTCAGGTCCGGTCGAGCGTGAGCGAGATCAGCGACGTCTCCTCGAAACTGGGGGAGATCATCTCGGCGGTGCACGGCATCAACGGCCGGTTCGAACAAGTCACCGAGGGCATGCGGGCACAGTCACAGGGCGCGGCGCAGATCCGTGAGGCCATGATCCGACTCTCGGAAGGGGCCTCGCGTACGGCGTCGTCGCTCGAAGACTTCAACAAGGCGACAACCCACCTTCGCAGCGCGGTGGGCGACCTCAAGGAAGAAGTATCGCGATTCACGATCTGACGGCACGGACAGTCCACCCTCCCCCCCGCCTCTGTCGCATTCACCCGCTCATGCAACTGCTCACATTCACCATCGGAGCAGAGGATTATGCGATCGAGTCGCGTCGGGTGGTCGAGGTGGTGCCGTTCGTGGCCGCGCGGCCGATCCCCCGCACGCCCGACTTCATCCGCGGCATCTTCACGCACCGCGGTCGTCTCATCCCGCTTGTTGACCTGGGGTGGCTGCTGATCGACAGGCCGCTCCGCGAAACGCTGAGCACACGGGTGATCGTGGTGGAGTTTTCCCTTGGCCCCTGCTCGATTGGCACTGGGGATCAACGCATCCGGCTGGGGGTGGCAGCGGAGAACGTGGTGTCGCTCTGTTCCATTGTCGAGATTGAAACGTCGTTATCCGCGTTGCCCACGCCCGACGCCCCCGCCCTTGCCCCCGCCCTGGGCCGTCTGTTGCGGATCGGTGGCCGAACCGTCCAGGTGCTCGATGTCGAGCGGCTTCTGCCAGTGGCACTGCTCGCCGGTCTCGTCGCTCCCGCACCGGCATCGACGCGTGACCAATCCGCGTCATACTAACCGGCTTCGCCATGCATGCCGACGTCACACATCCTGTCGCCACCAGCCCCACATCGGCGTGCAGCCCTGCCGAGGCCTTGCTGGAGCGTTGGATCGGGCTCGATGCGCACACCGTGGGCAGCACCGCCATCGCCCGCGCCGTGCGGGTGCGGATGGGTGCCTGCGGCGAAACCCACGAAGCGGCCTTCCTCGCCCGCCTCACCCACGATGACGCAGAGCGAGATCGGTTCGTCGAAGAGGTGGTCGTACCGGAGAGCTGGTTTTTCCGAGACCCTCAGGTATTCGAAGCGATCCGGCAGCGTGCCGACACCCTCGTCGCCAGCCCGGGTCAGGCTCCGCTCCGCGTCCTCTCCGCGCCCTGCGCCGCCGGCGAAGAGCCCTATTCTGTGGCCCTGACGCTTCTCGAAGCCGGCCTCTCCGCCGATCAGTTCCGGATCGATGCGATCGATGTGAGCCATGCGGCCCTGAAGCGGGCAGCGGCGGCCAGCTACTCGGCCAACGCCTTTCGCGGCGCCGACCTCACATTCCGCGATCGTTGGTTTCGCGTGCAGGGTGCGGCTGCCGAACTCGACGAGTCCGTACGGAAGCTGGTGCACTTCTCCTGGGGCAATCTGCTCGACGAATCATTCGCTGCCGATAGCCGGCCCTACGATGTCATCTTCTGTCGCAACCTGCTGATCTACCTGACTGCAGCCGCCCGCAACCGCGTGGAGCAGACACTCGACCGGTTGCTGGCCCCGAATGGCCTCCTCATGCTGGGTGCCGCCGAACCTCCGATTCTCAAGGGATCATGGACTCCAGTCTCTGGGAATACGGTGTTCGCGTTGCAACGCGGCGGGCGGGCGACGGCTCGCCTCCCCGTTCCCCCAGCGAAGCCCCGACCTACCAACGCGAATGCCTCGCGTACTTCAAACGCCAACGAGGCAGTCGAACCCAGACCGCCGACGCGTGACGAACTGCTTCACGAAGCGCACGAACTGGCCAACACCGGCCGCCACGCCGAGGCGATGGAGGCTTGCCGTCGGCAGCAGCAGGCCGCCGGCCCCTCCGCGGCGGTCTTTTTCCTGATGGGCATGCTGCACCAGGCGGCTGGCGATCTCGACCGCGCTGAGGCCTCTTTCCACAAGGCGCTCTACATGGATCCAGCTCACGACGAAGCGTTCCTGTCGTTGGCAGTCGTGGCGACGCAGCGCGGGGATGATCAGATGGCGGAGCACTACCGCCAGTCCGCCGCCAGGGTGCGGTCCCGAAAAGGGGCATCATGAGCCACGACATCGCGACCGAAGACCGCCAGGTGGTGGCGCCGATGGCGGACTGCTGGCGTCACGTGGGCGTGACCGGGGATCGCAGCTGCCCCGAACTGAAGACCTTCATTCACTGTCGCAACTGCCCTGTCCTGTCCGCCGCAGCCCGCCGCTTCTTCGACCGGCCCGCGCCCGCTGGCTACCTCGAGTCATGGCGGGAGATCCTCGAGCAGCCCGAGGTGGCTGTCGATGCCGACGCCAGGAGCGTGCTCATCTTCCGACTCGGCACCGAGTGGCTGGCGTTGCCCACGGCCGTGGTCGTCGAAGTCACCCCGCCACGTCAGGTGCACCGCCTGCCCCATCGCTCGGGCCCTGTGCTCGCAGGCATCGTCAACATCCGCGGTCAGCTGCAACTGTGCGTCAGGCTCGAGGGGGTCCTGGGGCTGGATGCACCGGCCACGGAACCACCGTCGGCGGTTCCCTCGGCGCGCCTGCTCGTGGTCGAGCGCACGGCCGCACGCTGGGCGTTCCGCGTGGACGAAGTCGCGGGCGTGGACCGTGTTCCAGGACGGTCGTTGCGTGACGTGCCGGCGACAGTCAGCGGCGCGGACACGCGTGCGACGGTCGCACTCTTTGCCTGGCAGGACAGGACAGTTGGCCTGCTCGACGAGGCCAGACTGCTGGACGGGCTGCAGAGACGGATCTCGGGATGACGGGCCACGGCGGCCAGGAGTTCGCAGGAGTTCGTGCGGTGCAAGACCTGAGTCAGTTCTCGATGCTGGATCTGTTCCGCCTGGAGGCGGACACGCAGACGGCCGTGCTGTCGGCAGGCGTTCTGGCGATCGAAGAGTTGGAACACTCCCCGGCCGCGATCGAATCGATGATGCGGGCCGCCCATTCTCTCAAGGGCGCCGCGAGGATCATCGGCGTCGAACCAGCCGTGCGGGTTGCTCACGCCATGGAGGAGGTCTTCGTGGCGGCCGGCAAGGGGGCCTTCACGGTGCGTCCAGAGCATGCCGACGTGCTGCTGGCGGGCAGCGATTTTCTCGGCTCAATTGCCCGGGCCGACGACGCGTTGATTCCGGACGGACCCTGGACGGAGCGGGCCAATCAACTGGTCGCGAGACTGGCCGCGGTCCTTGTCGCCCCTGCCAGTTCCCCCGCGAGTTCCCCCGCGAGTTCCCCGGCCGTCCCTGCGGCTTTCCCACCGGCGGCCTTCGAGTCGGCCGACCGGGTGGTACGGGTCTCCGCCGACAGCCTCAACCGTCTGGTCGGACTCGCCGGCGAATCCCTGATCGAGTCACGGCAACTCCGCCCCTTTATCGACGGCCTCCTTGCGCTCCGCAGCACGCAGGTGAAACTCTGCAACACGATCGCGGCACTCGAAGAGCGACACGATCGCGGCGACCGCGAGGCGGCCGCCTCGCAAGCCGCGATGCTCGCGACCCTTCGCGACCAGGCCGATACCGTGCTCTCCGGGCTCACCAGGCACTGCGAGGAGTTCGAAGGCTTCGCCGGCCGCAACGAAGACCTTTCAAGCAGGCTGCACCACGAAGTCCTCACCAGCAGAATGCGGCCACTCGCCGATGGCATCCGCGGCTTTCCCCGAATGGTCCGCGACGTGTCTCGATCTCTCGGTAAGCAGGTGCGGCTGGACGTCCGCGGCGACCAGACCGGCGTTGACCGCGACATCCTCGAAAAGCTCGAGGCGCCGCTCTCCCACCTCATCCGCAATGCGCTCGACCATGGAATCGAGCCGCCAGACCGCCGGGAAGCCGCCGGAAAGTCTCCCGCGGGCACGATTCTGCTCGAGGCGAGGCACCGCGCCGGCATGCTCCAGATCACGATCACGGACGATGGCGCGGGCATCGACATCGGACACATCCGAGCGCGGGCACTCGCCCTCGGGCTCGTCGCGCACCAGGTTGCAGACCGGCTCACGGAGGCGGAACTGCTGGAGTTCCTGTTCCTGCCCGGGTTCTCCACCAAGCATGTGGTCACCGAGATTTCCGGCCGGGGCGTCGGCCTCGATGTGGTGCAGACCATGGCGAAGGCCGTGGGGGGCAGCGTGCGGGTGACGACCCAGCCCGGCAGGCAGACCGTGTTCACGCTGCAGGTGCCGATCACCATGTCGGTGATCCGGGCGCTGCTGGTTGACATCGGCGGCGAGCCCTATGCCTTTCCGCTCACCCGCATCGACCAGATTCTCTCCTGCAGCCACGCCGACATCCGCACGCTGGAGGGTCGTCAGTATGTCGATCGTGACGGGGTTTCGATCGGCCTCGTACTCGCCGCGCAGGTGCTCGATCTGGAACTTCCCCCGGCCCCGGCGGTGGGAGAGAGCCTGCCCGTGGTCGTGATCAGCGATCGGGGCCAGCAGTTCGGCATGATCGTCAGCGGCTTTCTGGGCGAGCGGGACCTGGACGTCCGTCCGCTCGATCCGCGGCTGGGCAAGGTGCCCGACATCAGCAGCGCCTCCCTGCTCGAAAACGGCAATCCCGTGCTGATCGTCGATGTTGACGATCTCGTGCGTTCGATCGACGGCCTGCTCAGCGGACGGCACCTGACACGCGTGGAGTTCGCCCGCATGGCCGAGCGGGCCCGCCGGCGGAAACGGGTCCTCGTGGTGGACGATTCAATCACCGTTCGGGAACTCGAGCGGCACCTGCTGCAGTCACGAGGCTTCGAAGTTGACGTCGCAGTTGACGGAATGGACGGCTGGAACGCGATCCGCAGCGGACAGTATGACCTCGTGGTGAGCGACGTGGACATGCCTCGCCTAGACGGCATCGGGCTGGTTTCGCTGATCAAGGCCGACCCGGTCCGAAGGGGCATCCCGATCGTGATCGTATCGTACAAAGACCGCGAGGAGGATCGGCTCCGCGGGCTCGAAGCCGGCGCCAACCGCTACCTGACCAAGAACAGCTTTCACGACGAAACGTTTCTCCATACGATCATCGATCTGATCGGCGAGCCGACCGGCTGAATCAATCCACACACTGCCTGGTGGCTGGGAGTCCCCGCACGTGAGAATCGCGATTGTCAATGACGTGAGGGTGGCCGCCGAGGCCCTGCGTCGGGTCGTGAGCAGCCTGCCCGACCATTCCGTGGCATGGACGGCAGCCGACGGCGTGGAGGCGATCGCGATGGCAAAACGCGACCGACCCGACCTGATCCTGATGGATCTGATCATGCCGCACGTGGATGGCGTGCAGGCCACGCGGCAGATCATGGCCAGCAGCCCGTGTGCGATCCTGATCGTCACCGCGACGGTGAGCGGCAACATCTCGCTCGTCTACGATGCGATGGGGTTCGGTGCGCTGGACACGGTCGATACTCCCACCCTGGGCCCGACCGGCGAGATGACGGGCGTTGATGCCCTCGTCGGGAAGATCGCCACCATCGCCAAGCTCGTGGGTGTCTCCACCGATCATCAGCGGGCCACGCGGAGCGACGACGCCGCAGCCGCACCACACCTGCTCGTCATCGGCGCGTCAACCGGCGGGCCCAAGGCCGTCGCCGACCTGCTCATGCCGCTGCCGCGTGACTGGAACGTGGCCGTGGTCGTCGTGCAGCACGTCGATGTGGCGTTTTCGCAGGGGCTGGCCAAGTGGCTGGCGGAACGCACCGGCCATGCCGTCCGCGTGGCAGAGGGGGGCGAACGTCCGCAGGCCAGAACCGTGCTGCTGGCCGGCACCAACGACCACATCGTGCTGACGAAGGGCCGCACGCTCGACTACCGTGAAGAACCGCGGGAGGTGTTTTTTCGCCCCAGCGTTGACGTCTTCTTCGAGAGCGTGGCCGACCACTGGCCGCAGCCTGGCACGGCCGTTCTGCTCACCGGCATGGGAAGGGACGGCGCGCGGGGCCTGTCGAAGCTGCGCGGCTGCGGCTGGCACACGATCGCACAGGACGAGGCCACGAGCGTTGTCTGGAGCATGCCGAAGGCCGCCATCGACCTCGGGGCCGCATGCGAGGTGCTCCCCGTCGAGCGGATGCCGGCGAGCATCGTCTCTCGGATGAATCGCTAGCCCGCTCTCGCGCTAGCCGGCGCTCAGGGAATCACGAACCGAAACCGCTGTTCGCCGCACCGAAAGAAGCAGTAGGGCGTCAGCCCGACGGCGGTCACCGACACCCAGATGCCGTTGCGGGTCGTCTCCGCTGAAATCATCCAGGTGCCGTCCCGCAGCCGCTTGAGTTCGGCATGCCGGTTCGCAAGAAGGGGGTCGTCGAGTTGGATGTCGGCGCCGCCGCCCGCCCGGCCGATCAGGAGTCTGTCGGACCGCAGCGAAAACGCCATCGCTCCAGGCTTCGTGGAAGCCTCCGCCAGAACCGGCCAGACCGTCTCCGGGATGTGCATGCCATCCAGGAGATTGGTCTGATGGCCGACCGTGGGAACCGATTTGGGCTTCAGCGGGTTGCGGAGTCGGAACCGCCGCGCCCCGAGGATGAGAATCGCGTTCTCATGCAGGACGGCGCGAACGCACCGGACAAACGTGCCATTCACACTCTCGAGGTCGTTCAGGTGCCATTGAAAGCCCCCCTTCCATTCAGTGCGGCGAATCTCGGCATGGGCGCCCGAGATCGAAGGGTCGTTAGGCAGTTGGACATCGCCCGAGGTGCGACCAATCGAGAACCGCTCGCGTCGTAGTCGGACATCCTCCCCCTCTTCCAGCGATCCGTCATCGAGCACGGTCAGGACAGGCACGGGAGGCCGCAGGCTCGGTCGGAAATCCTGGTCGTCTTCGGGGGCATACTTCTGCTCGCCGACGCGACCGAAAGGATCCGGCTCCGACACCCACTTCACGATCCGGCGGATCGACGCAAACTCCTCGACGACCGGCGGCAGGGCGCCGGTACCAGGGTGCTGATTTTCGACGTCATCAGACATGCGTCTCCTCCCTTCGCTGCGGCTCGGTGCTCTCGATGGTCATCGGCCACGACCACCACGGACTATTCTACCCCACCCCTGTGGTGCTGATGCTTGTTCCGTTCGAAGAGTTCTGTTCGAGAAGCCGCATGACATCAAGCACGATCCGCTCCGGTCGAAGAGGATCGGCAGCCGTTCCCGCTCCCGGCGCCCCCACCACCTGCACCCCGACAGGCAGGCCGCGACTGTTCCGGTCGGCAGCGGCCGCCGCCAGCACGACCGGATCACGACTCACGGCACGCCCGACTTCCTCATTCGGCCTGACTCGTGTGATCGGCACGGTTCCTGCCGGCAGATCGAGCAGATTGGCCAGCAGGCAGGGGGCCGCCGCCAGCACCAGCCGGGCGGCAGCGCCATGCGGCAGCGCTGGCAGTGCCGACACCGGGCAGACGAGGGCGTCGTAGGGTGCCGCCGCTGCCGCAAACCGCGTCTCAAACTCGATGCGACGGGCATCGAGCGCCGCCAATGCCGCACCGTGCCTGGGGCCGGTGGCTCTGAGGGCGACCGCCTCGATGCCACCACCCCTCGCCTGCGACAAACTGGCGACCAGCGGCCGCAGCCACTGCGGCAGTCCCCCCAGCCGCAGCAGCCGTGCGACCGGTGGGATCGGCCGCGTACCGGCAAAGAGTCGGCGAATATCAGCACCACCATCCGCCGACAGCACTGCCAGGTGCAGCCAGGCAGCCTCCTCGGCCAGGCGACCATCCAGCCGGACGGTCTCCGCGCCCGCAGCGGCGAGTCTGTTCACCGCCTCCTGCACCGCCCTCCGCACGGCTGGCGAGGGCTCGATCGGCCCGGCGTCGTCCCACCAGGCGACCCTCAGGCCACCACGGCTATGACAGGCCGACATGGCGTCAGCGGCTGGCAGCCGCGGCGCGAACGACGAACCGGCCACCACGACCTCGAAGGCTCGCGCAAGGTCGTTCACCTCCCTCGCCAGGAAGCCCGCCCGGGGACGCACGACGGTCAGGTGGGGCACGGTATCGAAGGCACCGCCGTCGCCAACAACGGCCGACCGCGGCAGGAATCCCGAAATGCCGCAGGCATGCGCCGGCTGCCGGATGCTGCCAGCCAGGTCTGTACCCACCGCCAGCGGCACCACGCCGGCGGCAACCAGCGCCGCATCGCCACCACTGGAACCACCGGGGCCACGGGTGGCGTCGCGCGGATGGTTGGTGCGACCCCAGACGGGATTGTCTGTCTCGTGCAGATACATCGCCTGGGGCACGTTGCCCTTCCCGACGATGATCGCACCAGCCGCCCGCAGAGAGGAGACGAGCGGGGCATCCGCCACGTCGATCGCCCGCCGTCGCGTCGGAATGCCGAGACTCGTCACCAAGCCCGACACCGCGAAGCATTCTTTCACGCTCACCGGCACCCCGGCGAGCGGTCCGACATCCTCGCCAGCCTGCAGCCGCTGTTCCAGCCGCCCGGCCTCCGCGAGGGCCTCGGCATGCCGCGGCTGCACCAGCGCGTTCAATGCAGGATGCGTTTCGCCATGCCGAGCGACATGCTCGGCCAGGGCCGTGGTCGGACGGACCTCACCGGCAGCCACGCCCTCCGCGATGCTTACCGCCGATGCTGCCACTCCGCCTCCCTCGCGCCCCGCGGCCAACGGACAGGCTGCCGCGTTCTATTGCTGCTCACCATCGGCCAGCGGTGGGGCCGCGACCGGCCGCATGTCGGCGGCCCAGACGGCATCACCCTCGAACATCACCCCCGAGACCACGACGCGGTCGCCCGTGTCGGCCGGCGGAGCCAACCGCGAGATGATCGAGAGGCTGCGATCCGTGCCATCGGCCTGGGCGGCGGCGACCACGCCACGAGTGCTCCAGTATGGCCCGACTTGTCGGGAGGTCCCGAGGGTAACGACCAACGAGATTCCATCGGCCCGCCGCTTCTGAGTGGTGAGCCACATCCCGCCGAGCCTTTCGAGATCCGACACGGCTGTTTCGTCGACGCAGATCCTGTCGAGCAGGTCGGCGGCGGCGGCAGGCGTTGGCGAGAGCGGACGACCGGAATCGGCTGCCGTCGTCTCGAGTCTGACCAACTCCTCGCTGAGGCGTGCAAGCTGCTTGTACCAGGTCACCAAAAGCCGGTCGCGATCCGGCGAGACCGGGTCGCTCACGGCCCCCACCGCATCGAATGCCTGCTTGGCCCGCTCCGCCGCCATTTCAACGCCGGTCAGATCGAGCGGCGGTACGACTGCCACCGGAGCGGCCGCAGCCGGAGTAGCCACGGCGGCATCAGCCACCAATGCATCGAGACCAGCCAACGCATCCGGCGGCGGCAATGTGGCCAGGTTTGCGGCAGCGGCCATCGCCGGAGTTGCCGTCACCAGGCTGTCGGAGGCAACGGCCTCACCGGCCTCACCGGCCGGCTTGGCCGCAGGCTCGGCAGGTGCAGGTTCTGCAGACTCAGCCGGTGATTCCGCCACGGCCTCAGTCTTCATAGGCTCAGTCGTGACCGGCTCTTCAGATGCGGCTGGTTCCGCGGCCTCGCCCTCCGCTGCCTCGCCCTCCGCCGGTTCGGCCGCGGCCATGGCGGCCGGCGGGGATACATCGTCCGCCAGCGGAAGATCGTCAAGCGACGGCGCGGCATCCAGACTAGGGCCGGCGCCCGCCTTTCTGGGCGGCTTGAATCCGGGCTGGAGTTTTTGCGGCAGGAGAAACGCCAACTGGGACGGAACCTGCTGCCCGAGCTTGAAGGGATCCTTCTGGAATCCCCAGAGCAGAATCGCGTAGGTGATCGGCAGCGCCATCAGCCCGCCCAGCACCACGCCGACCATCTGACCGAGGCCGCTCGATTTTTTCTTCGCAGCCACCGGCCTGACCCCGGCCGCAGCCGTAGCGGCTCCAGTCATCGCCACAGCAGCACTGATGGGGATCGAAGCGGAATCGTCCTGCTCCGACTCCGCCGCATCAGCCAGAGGATCGAGTTGTTCGCCTTCGGCAAAGAACGATCCGCCGTCCATCATGCCAGCATCGAACGACACGTCGTCAGAGTTCGCTTCGTTGAGTGGCTGGCCAAAATCGGCTCCGGACTCGGGATCATTGCCCGAGGCGAGCGGCTGTGCCTCAATCGCTTCACCGTCAACGTCCAACAGCCCCAGTTCGTGGGCGATGTCCTTGTCGTCGAAGGCGTTTTCACCATCATCCAGATCGTGCATACCGGCAAAGTCGTCTGCAGCGTCGTTGTCTGCGGCGTCGGCCATGGAGATGATGCCAGACCGTCCGGTTCCAATCTGGATTTCCGATCCGGCAGGCTCGGCATCCGGAGGCGGAAATACGACAAGGGGAATCTCTCCCTCCGGCACGTCATGCTGACGATCCTCTGCAGCCGCCTCATCGCTGGCAGCCGCTTCATCGCCGATGCCTTTCAAGGCAAACGCAGCGTCCTCGCCCGTTTCTTCCACGCGGTCGATGTCCAATCCAGCCCACGGATCCGGCTCCGGAATCTTCTTGTCGTCGTCAGTCGCCATCAAGTCCTCCCAATCGGCCGCCGATGCCAGGATGCTGTACCCGACGAGCCGCCAATGCGTTATTCCCGACGCCAGAAGTGTGATCTCCGGACAACTGAAAGTCTACCATCGCCCTGCGGGGGCCCCGAACGGCCTGAGATCGCTGGCAGTCTGGAAGAGCCCATCGCCGATCAACTCTTAGGAGAGCCCGTGCGGCTGGCCATACCGCCGCCAGAGGCTCTCCACCAGCCAGCGGGCAGAAACCTGCTGTCCTGTGGCCTGCTCCACGAGCGCGGCCGATTCGAACCGCCGCCCGTGGGCATGCACATGCTGCCGCAGCCAGGAGAGCAGTCCCCCAAATCGGCCCGCGGCGAGGTCGTCGCTCAGATCGGGCAGGTGACGGACGGCCGCCGCCATCAGTTGGGCGGCAAAAATATTGCCCAGCGTATAGGTGGGGAAGTAGCCGATGAGGCCGGCGCTCCAGTGGATGTCCTGCAACACCCCTTCGGCGTCTGATGGCGGACGGAAGCCGAAGTCCCGGGCAAAGCGGTCGTTCCATGCCTCCGGAAGATCGGCGACGGCCAACTCGCCGTGCACCACGGCCCGCTCCAGATCAAATCGCATCATGACGTGGAGGTTGTAGGTGACCTCATCCGCCTCCACGCGAATAAGCGACGGACGCACGACCATCAGCGACTGCTGGACGCCGGCGGCAGTGGCATCGGCCAAGGCGTCCGGAAACGCCGCCTGCGTTAGTGGGAAGCACCATTCCCAAAACTCGGGGGAGCGGCCGACGAGATTCTCCCAGAGCCGCGACTGCGATTCGTGGATGCCGAGCGATGCCGCCTCCCCCGGTGGCAGGCCATACCATTCGGTTGGCAGCCCCTGCTCGTAGAGCCCATGTCCAGCCTCGTGCAACACGCCGTAGAGCGCCGTCGGAAGCGAGTGCGCGTCCCAACGGGTCGTGATCCGGCAATCATCCGGCCCGAGTCCTGAGCAGAACGGATGCTTGGTGGTGTCGAGACGTCCACGCTGGAAATCGAAACCGATCCGGGCGGCGACCTCGCGAACGAACCGCTGCTGATCGGCCACCGGATAGTGTCGCCGCGCGATCGCATCGTCGGGCCGCCGTGTCGCCGCTGCGCATGCCTGCACGAGGGGCACGATCTCGGCCCGCAGTTCATTGAACTGCGCGGCGATTGTCGCCCATCGGCCTCCGGGCTCGTAGTCGTCGAGCAGGGCGTCGTAGGGATCGGCCCCCGGCATCTGGCAGGCCGCCAGTTCGCGTTTGAGATCGAACACCTGTCGGAGCCACGGCTCGAGGGTGCTCCACGATGATTCCGCACGGGCGGTCACCCATGCCTGCTGGGCCTCGACGCAGGTCTTGGCCAGTGCGCCTACCAGCCGTTCCGGCACACGGGCATTTTTGTCGAAGTCTTTCCGGAGCAGGCGGATCGTGGTGCGGATCTGCGGGGTGCCCTCCTGGGCCAGCGGCCCCGACGCCAGCGATTCCAACTGCTCGCCATACCCCGGATCGGATCGCTGTCGATGGACCAGCGTCGCCACCGCCTCCGCCTGGGCGGCCCGATGCGTTGCAGCCTTCGGCGGCATCATCGTCTGCTCGTCCCACCCGAGCAGCGATTCCACCGACGCCAGCACGGCCGTCTGCCGAGCGTGTGTGCAGACGCGTTCGAAGAGTTGTGCGTGGCTGGAGTCGCAAACGTCTTGGTTGGAGCGAACGGGCGGGTGCGGGTGCATGGCGGAGAGTATGCTGTCGCGTGGCCGCATCGGCAATCGGCAATCGGCAGTCGCACGCGGCGTTTCCTCACAGAGGCTGAACAGATGCTCGATGTGCTTGTGATCGCACCGCACCCCGATGATGCCGAACTCGGCATGGGGGGGACGATCGCGGTCATGCAACGGCAGGGCCTGAAGGTCGGCGTGCTCGATCTCACCGATGGCGAACCGACGCCGCGAGGATCGCTGGAGACGCGGGCCCGTGAGACGGCCGCCGCGACCGCGGCATTGGGTCTCCCCTGGCGAGAGAACCTCGGCCTGCCCAATCGGCGGCTGCGGGCAACGCTCGCCGCCCGCGGGTTGCTGGCAGGCGTGATCCGCCGCGTGCGTCCCCGCTGGCTCTTCGCTCCCTACTGGATCGACGCCCACCCCGATCACGTTGCCGCCACGAAACTGGTGGAAGCGGCGCGGTTCTGGGCCAAGCTCACCAAGTGCGACCTGCCAGGCGACCCGTGGCATCCGGAGCGAATCTACTACTACTGGAGCGTGCACCTGAAACTCGTCCGGCAGCCTGCCTTCGTGGTGGACACCACCACGACCTGGGAGGTCAAGCGGGCCAGTCTCGACTGCTACGCCAGCCAGTTTGACCAGACCGCCCCCAAGCCCACGGTGCTCGACCGGGTCGAGGCGGCTTCTCGCTGGTGGGGTGCCACGATTGGCACGCCCCACGGCGAGCCGTTTTCGTCTCGGGAGCCGATCGCCCTCCGCGGCTTTGCAGACCTTTTTTAGGGTGGCGTGCCCCCTCGACAATGCCCGGTCGACGTACCCGCAAACACACTGGCGGGGGTTGAGGGGAGATGGCCGGATCACGGCGACCGGGCGGGTGCACGCAGGAAGGCTGAACGGGCCTGATATCACCTGCCGATACGACTGAAAGTGGGCCGTGGGTGCGGCCGCTTGGCCTGCAGGATGCGGCGCATGGCTTCTCGCGACATCAACGTCATCGCACTCGTCAAGGGAGGGGAACGCTATGTCTTCCTCTACGACGACGACAGCCGCGAGGAAACCCTGCGGACGCTCGCGAAGTATGCGTCGAATCCGGAGCTGAGTTTTTCCTGGTACGACGCGGCGATGCTGGGGCAGAAGGTTCGGGGGAGCACATCCCACAGCCGTCGCCACCGATTCGTGCCCCGAGCCGACCGTCCCGCCTGAGCCTATCCGCCTGAGGCTGTACGATGGCAACGCACTCATCGGCAGCAGGCGATGGCTTCTCGGCGGCGATTGAGCGGTTCCTTCGGTTTCTCGCCGCGGAGCGTGGAGCGTCGCCGCTGACGCTGAAGAGCTATCGTGAGGACCTCCGGCAACTGGAGGAATTCCTCCGGTCGGCAGGGTGTCGTACCCCAGGAGAGGCGTCCAGTGTCATTCTGCGTCGATTCGCCTCGGGACTGCATGCCGCCGGCTATGCCGCCTCGAGTGTGGCCCGCAAACTGGCCAGCACCCGCAGCTTCTACGCCTTCGGCCAGCGGGAGGGCTGGGTGCCCGCCAATCCTGCCAAGCCACTGCGCAGCCCCAGGCGGTCGCGGAAGCTACCGAAGTTTTTGACGGGCGAGGAGATCGGTAGGCTGCTGGCAGCCCCCAAGCCTGCCCGCGCCGGTGGCCTGCGTGATCGGGCCATTCTCGAACTGATGTATTCGTCCGGCGTCCGCGTGCGCGAACTGGTGGGCCTCGACGATGCCGACCTGGATATCCGCGGAGGCACCATTCGCGTCCGCGGCAAGGGCCGCCGCGAACGGCTGGGGATGGTCGGCTCGCACGCACAGGCAGCCCTGCAGGCATGGCTCGCGGCCCGCCCAAGACCGGCGATCGCCCCGCCCCTTGGAGCACCGCGGCCGCTGTTCACCAACCGGTTCAGCGGCAGGCTTTCGGTTCGCGGGGTAGCCAGGCTCCTGGAGAAGCACCTAGCCGTGGCCGGGCTCTCTCGGCGGGCAAGCCCCCACACGCTGCGACACAGTTTTGCCACCCACCTGCTCGACGCCGGCGCCGACATTCGCAGCGTGCAGGAACTGCTCGGCCACAAGAGCCTCGTGACCACGCAGATCTATACCCACGTGACCACCACCCGGCTGCTCGACGCATTCGACAAGGCGCACCCGCGTGCCCGTTGACGGCAGACCGCCGCGAAGGACGATACCGAAGGAGTTCGACCCGTGGCCACGAGTTTTGAACTTGTGGAATCCGCGGAGGGGACACGGACAAGTTGAAAACTTGCCGCCACGGGGGACGCCTGTTCGCGTCCTACACGAGGCCGCGACGGACGGCCCAGACGGCCGCCTGCGTGCGGTCGCCGACGGCGATCTTCCGCAGGATGTTTTGCACGTGTTCCTTGACCGTCTCCACGCTGATCGTCAGCGACTGAGCAATCTCCTTATTGGAGAGCCCCAGAGCCATGTGCCGCAGCACCTGCGTTTCCCGCTGCGTGAGCGGAATGTCCGGATCGGGCGTCGCGACGCGATTGGCCATCGTGGTGGCCACCCGGCGAAGCTCCCCGGCCTTCATCGGAAGCTGGCCTGCAGCCGCCCCAGTGATCGAGTGAATGAGTTCAGCGCGGGTGCAACCCTTGAGCATGTAGTCATGGGCACCGGCCGCCACGGCGCGGGCGACATAGGTCGGGTTGTCGAACGTGGAGAGCATCACCACGCGGACGGCGGGCATGTCGGCACGAATCCGTTCGAGTGCCTCGAGGCCGTCTTTGCCGGACATGCGGATGTCGAGCAGCACGACGTCGGGCTTCAGCTTGCGGGTGAGTTTGATGGCCTCCTCACCGCTGGTGGCTTCACCGACAATCTTCACCTCCGAACCCGCGAGCAGGCTCACGAGGCCTCGTCGCACCACCTCATGATCGTCGGCAATGACTAATTTGATTGACATGGACGTTTCAAACCTTTCCGCGGTATTCGCGGGAGTGACTCTTCGCAATCGTCTGGTCAGCAGCAGCGCCCCGACCGCCCCACGGCAACTTCAGTCAATCGTAACAAATCAACTTTTTTGAAACAACTGCCTGAGCCTGACGAATCTCCGTCGCGCCTCGCTTCGAAGGGTCGCTTACTCTGACGAAATCGGGCCAATCGGCCAACCCTCCACTTTGGTGGCAGTCCCTCCTTTCCGGAGGAATCAGCCACGCGGCGTCTGCGGCCGCATGCGAGCCAGCATCGATTCAGCTCCAAGGGCCAAAAGCATGCCGGCCAACTGCTTCCCCAGCGACTCCGGCACGTCGGACAATACCCGCGGACCATCTTTGGCAATGGTCGTGTTGGCAACGGCCGCGTTGGCAACATGCGATCGAGCCGTGGCCACGATCCTCGTCACGCGGTCGTCCACGTCCTCCAGGACACAGCCACCCAACTCGAGTTGGCCGTCGTTCGCCAGATGCCCCCAGGCTCCGATGGGGGCCAGACACCCCCCGGCAAGGGCCGCCAGGCAGCTCCGTTCCGCCCGCACGGCCTGGTGCGCGGCGGAATCGTCGAGCGGATCGACCGCCAGATGCAGCCGACGATCGTCGGCGCGGATCTGGATGCCAAGAGCTCCCTGTGAGACCGCCGGCCAGAAGGCGTCGGGCCGGAGCACGTGCGTGATCCGGCCGCCCAAGCCAAGCCGCTCGAGCCCCGCACCGGCCAGAATCAGACAGTCGTACTCACCGGCATCGAGTCGGCGCAGCCGCGTGTCAACATTGCCACGGATGGGACGGACGACCAGATCGCTGCGAAGCCTTTTCACCTGAGCGACCCGCCGCACGCTGGAGGTTCCGACCACGGCGCCGGAGGGCAGCGATTCAAGCGTGCAAGGCTCTCGAGCGACGAGCACGTCGAACGGCATGGCACGCACGGGCACGCAGGCCACCGTCAGGCCGGGAGTCTCCTCCGTGGGCAGATCTTTCAGGCTGTGCACGGCAGCGTCGATCCGCCCTTCCAGCAGGGCCCGTTCCAGTTCGCGAACGAAAACCCCATCCCCGCCGATGGCCGCGATCGGCACGTCGTCGCGGCGATCCCCCTGCGTGGAGATCGTGACGATCTCCACGGCGTGGCCGTGGCTGCGAAGCTGCTCGACGACCCAGCCTGTCTGCGTGCGAGCCAGCAGGCTGGCCCGAGTGCCGACCCGAATCGGCGCATCGTGCCCGGCGTTTTCTGAATGCGTAGGCATGCCTGCGTGTGTCTCCTGACTGCCGCGATCAACGCTCAACGGAGTCCCTGGATTCCGGAGCGAGCGTTTGAGCGCCTCCGAGCCAATCGGCCTCCACGCCCATTGGCCTCTCCGAGGAGCCGCTCTGCGAGCGATGGTATCCAGGGACTCCGAATACGGCCCCGAGTCTACCCGACTTGGGAGGAGTTCCTGGATACCGGAGCGAGCGTTTGAGCGCCTCCGAGCTAATCGGCCTCCACGCCCATCGGCCTCACCGAGGAGCCGCTCTGCGAGCGATGGTATCCAGGAACTCCGAATACGGCCCCGAGCCTACCCGACTTGGGAGGAGTTCCTGGATACCGGAGCGAGCGTTTGAGCGCCTCCGAGCCAACCGGCCTCCACGCCCATCGGCCTCACCGAGGAGCCGCTCTGCGAGCGATGGTATCCAGGAACTCCGGCGCTCACCGAGTCCACAGGCCGCTAGGCGTCGTCGGCGACAGTCCTGTCGGCCTTGGCCACCACCGCCACATCGACGGTCGCTGCGCCGGCGTCCAGCAATGCCCGGCAGCAGGCCGACAGGGTGGCGCCCGTCGTCATCACGTCGTCCACAAGCAGAATCCGCTCGCCGCCGAGCCGGAGGCGACCACGAAAGGCCCCCTGCACGTTGAGCGGCCGGTCGGCGATCGGCAGTTCGTTCTGCATTCGCGTGGCCCTGTGCCGCCTCAGCGCCCGGCTGTGGGGCAGCCCGAGGAGGCTGGCGATCCGCCGCGACAGTTCATCGGCGGCGCTCGTACCACGGATCGACCGCCGCAGCCAGTGCATGGGGACGGGGACAACGCGACCGACCCCCCAGGAAACCAGCTGCTCGCCGTGTTTGCGGACGATCAGCGAGGCCAACGCAGCCGCCACGTCGTCACCGGCCGGACGCTTGGCCCGCAGGACCGCCTCGCGCAGGCTGCCGGCATACGACGACAAGACCGCGATCTGGCGCCAGCCGTGGGGGCGGCGCGGACAGAATCGACAGCCGTCGGCCGCCCCGCCGGCCTCGCCACACCGCAGACATCGGCCGCTGTCGGCGGACAGCTCCCTCGTGCACATGCCGCAGACCGTGGCGGTCCAATCTGATGCCCACGATGACGCCCATGATGACGCCAAGAACGGCGGACCGGCCGCCGGCACCGCTCCCTGGTCCGTGGCTGCTGTCTCCCTCCGGCAGATGGGGCATCGCGGCGGATAGAGAAGATCGAGACCGCGGCCTGCCCAGCGGCTGGCCTGTGCCTGCAGCATGCGAGCCCATTCCATCGACGTCTCTTTCCTGCTGCGAATCAGCGGCGGCTGGCCATTCCTACAACACGGGCTTCAGGCTGTTTCAGGGCTCCGTCGCGGCGTTTTTTGCCGCCAGAGTCCAGATTGACGCTCCCAGCCTGCCGGCGTACCCTCCGCCGCCCCGCTGGGCCCCGGCCGCCGCTGGCCGGAAACGCCCGCATCCTGCCATCAGCTCAATCGTCCGCCGCGGCCGCAATCCGTCAAGCGTTCATGCTCATCGACCGCTACATCACCCGGGCGCAGTTGCATGCGTTCATGATCGTATTCGTGAGCCTCGCGGGGCTCACGTTCGTGGTCGATGCGTTCACGAACATCGAGGAATTCATCGCCCACGCCCCGGAGGCGGGCGGCTTGGCACGGGTGCTCGGGGCCTACTACGGCTACCGGCTGATCTCTTTTTTCGACGCCACCAGCCCGGTGATTTCGCTGGCCAGCGCCATGTTTGCGCTGTCGTGGCTGGAGCGGCACAACGAACTCACAGCCTTGCTGGCGGCCGGCGTGACCCGCTGGCGGATCGCCCGTTCGACGCTGGTCTTCGCCGCCGTTGTAAGCCTGCTGGCCATGGCGAACCGGGAACTCGTGCTGCCGCAGATCCGCCACAACCTCTCCCGCAACGCTCAGGACCTCCGCGGCGACGCCGCCCACCCCTTCGAAGCTCGCTACGACCACGAGACGGAGATTCTGTTCCGCGGCCGCACCGCCCAGTCGGCGACCTGCCGGATCGACAAGCCCAGCCTGCTGATGCCCCCCTCACTCTCCG
The DNA here is from genome assembly GCA_947459185.1 of Planctomycetaceae bacterium. Taxonomy (GTDB): domain Bacteria; phylum Planctomycetota; class Planctomycetia; order Pirellulales; family UBA1268; genus CAMCQY01. The sequence goes on from CANHCU010000009.1 coordinate 33,155, forward strand.
AGTATGGCCCGCAGATCGACGCGGCCGAGGCCTACTGGAAGCCCGCTGACGCCACCCATCCGGCGGGCTATCTGCTGTGTCAGGTCCGCGAACCCGCCGACATCGATCGGCTTGCACCGTTGGAAAGCGGCGGGCAGACGGTGGTGTTCACACGGTCTGCCGCAGACTGGCTCTCCCCGGGGCAGTGCTTCGTAACGAGCGCAGTGACCTTCGAACAACTGATCGGGTCGGCCAACTGGAGCCAGTATTCTTCGACCATCGAACTCATCCGGGCGGTCGCCAATCCGAGCCTGGGTGTCGGCGCGGAGATTCCATTGCGGGTTCACGCGAGGCTCGTTGCGCCGCTGCTCGACATGTCGCTGGCGCTTCTCGGCATCCCGCTGGTAGTCGGCCCCAATCGCCGGGGCATCTTCGTCGCCGTCGGCATGTGCGTGCTGTCGGCGGTGGTCTTCTTCCTCGTGATCTTCGGCTGGCATGCGCTGGCCGCGGCCTACGTTGTCAGCCCGTCGATCGGCGCCTGGGCACCGCTCCTCATCCTGGCGCCGCTGGCCTCCTGGGCCGCCCAGCCGATGTGGCAATAAGTGCAGCCCTCCTCCGGCTCACTTCGCCGCCGCGGGAGCCGGTGCGGCAGCCCCCGCCGGGGCGGCCGCGGCCGGCACGACGGCCGCATCAGCCGGTTCAGCAGTCGCCCTGAGCTCAACGGTGCGGGCCACGAGCCTAGCCAATTCTTCCAACTGCACGGTCGCGGCCCGCTCCTGGGCCACCCGCCAGACCAGCACGCCTGAGACCTTGGTGCCGGGATCGGACGCGACCCAAATCTGAGTTTCACCCTCAGTGTTGTTTGATTCCGGGATTCCATTGTTGACTCGATCGAAGGGCTGCGGCCCGACCAGTTTCAACACCGACCACGTCGACGGTCCGCCGGCAGTCGGCTGGACGTCCACCACGGTCCAACCCGCCTTGGCAAAAGCGGCCTCTTTATGAACCTGATTCAGGACCGTCTTTTTGATCTCCTCCAGACCGCTCTCGTTGTCGGTCAACACTCCCACGGAAAGCTCGGCCGGCGACGCAGCGGCGACGTCTTTGGGTGATTCGGATACGGTTATGACAAACACGGGAAATTCCTTGAGGAACGGTGGCTTCGATACTTTCTTGTCCCCGGCGGCATCCTCGCTCGTGAAGAGTTTGGGCACGCGGAGCAGCAGCCGATCGCCAGCCAAGGACTTCGGTTCTTGATGCAGTCGCTGAAAGTCGCCCGCTTCCCGGTAGCGTTCCAGGCTGGCGCGGAAATCTTCGTTGTAGCTGCCGGACAGGCAGCCGGAGGCGGCGAGCAATCCGATGGCGGCAATTTGAACGCAGCGACGCATCATGTTCTCCACCTCGATGGAAGAATCGGGAGCCGGACGTGCACCGTCCTGAAGAATGATTGTGACAGATTTACCACATTCGCAACCCGTCCCTCCCAGACCAGCACGGCAACGCAGACAGCACCAACCCCTTTGCCGGCAATGCCTTCCGTATCCTTCTTTTTTATCCAAGCCTATTTTTTCAACCTCAACCGCCCTGACTGCCGATCTCTTTGGTGCGAGCAGGAGTCGGAAGGCCAAGTGGCCACCGACACTGGTTCGATGCGTTCGAGGCGAAGGAGTGCCATCACCCATGCGGATCACCACCAACAGATTTGGACGGATCGACGTCGATCCGGCAGACATCCTCCACTTCCCCAGCGGATTGCCGGGGCTCGAGGGCTGCCGCGACTGGGCGCTGCTCGCCGACTCCGACAACGACGCCCTGGGATGGCTGCAGAGCACGACCCGCGGCGATGTCGCTCTGGCGGTCGTCAGCCCACGCCGGTTTGTCCCCGACTATCAGGTACGGATTCCCCGTAGCGAACTCACCCCCCTGGCGTTGGCCGACATGCGGCAGGCCCAGGTCGTGGTCGTCGTCGGAAAAACCGACACGGGCCTCACTCTCAATCTAAAAGCACCGATCGTCATCAACCTCGAAGCCCGCACGGGCCGGCAGGTCGTTGCCAGCGGCGAGCTTTCCATGCAATACGAAATTGTCACCCAACGCCCGTCACTCAAAAAGAGTGCATAATCTTTCTAGCAACCGACGCAGGATCGTCGGCGATACGAAAGGATCAGGAAGGAACCAGCGATGCTCGTGCTCTCCAGACAACGTGACGAAAGCATCATGATCGGCGACAGCATCGTCGTCACGATCGTGGACATCCGGGGAGACAAGGTCCGGCTGGGCATCAACGCTCCTACCGAGATTCCCGTGCACCGGCAGGAGGTCTACGAGGCGATCCAGCGGGAAAACCTGCGGGCCTCGCGGCTGGAACCTGGCGATACGCAAGACATCGGCAAGTTTGCCGGCCGCAGCAACAACGGCCCGACCCGCCCACCGGAAGGACCGCGGAAGTAGGCAAATGGCTCTTGCCCACGTCGCCAGGGACGCCATGCCCGTCAGGCGTGGAGGCGTCAGGCGTGGAAGTAGGGCGGCTCATGGCCGGCCTTCCACTTGATGTTGCAGCCGATGCTTGGCTTCTGGTCGGTCGATGGGGTCCGACCGGCGAGCAGGGTTTCGATCGCTCCCCGCAGATCGCCGCCTGTCACGGGAATCTCGCTGCCCGGCCGGCTCGAGTCGAGTTGGCCACGGTAGACCAGCTTCCGGTCGCCGTCGAACAGATAGAAGTCGGGCGTGCAGGCGGCGTGGTAGTCCTTGGCCACCTCCTGGGTCTCGTCGTAGAGGTAGGGGAAGACATAGCCCCGCTCCTCGGCCTCATGGATCATCTGCTCTGGAGAGTCGGCCGGATGGGAGGCGACGTCGTTGGAACTGATCGCCACGACGCCGACGCCCCGCGGCAGACAGTCCCGCCCCAGAGCCGCAAGCTGGTCGGCCACGTGCTTCACGAACGGACAGTGGTTGCAGATGAACATCACCACCGTGCCCCTCGGGCCGGACGCATCGGCCAGGCTCACCATCCGACCATCGACGTTGGGCAGTTCGAAATCAGGTGCCGCTGTGCCGAGAGGCAGCATCGTGCTGGGAGTGCGAACCATGGTCATGTCTCCTGATGGGGCGGGAAGGCGGTGGGGCGTGAACACAGGCGGGCAGAACAAGTCATGCTAACGTTGTTAGCGGCGGAGAAACACCCGCCGCGCGTTGGCCGTCGTCTCCGCCGCCAGCCGCTCGAGGGCGACGCCGCGAGCGATCGCGAGACAACTGGCCGTGTGCACGACGTGAGATGGTTCATTCCGCCGGCCGCGCATGGGTTCCGGGGAGAGAAAGGGGCTGTCGGTCTCGATCAAGAGCCTGTCCGACGGCACCACGGCAGCCACCTCCCGCAGGGCGGCTGCGGATCGGAAGGTCACCATGCCGGCGAACCCCAGGCAGCAGCCGAGCGACACAGCCTCCTCGGCCTCCACCTGCGTGCCGGTGAAGGCGTGCAGCACCACGCTCAGCGGCCCGCGGGCCAATGCATCGCGAATCGTATCGAGCGTGTCGCGGATGCTTTCACGGGTGTGGACGACCAGCGGCAGCCCCACGCTCTGGGCCAGATGGATGTGACGGTCGAAGAACTCCCGCTGCACCTCACGCGGCGCTGAGTCGCGATACCAGTCAAGGCCCGTCTCCCCGATCGCCGCCACACGTCCCGACACCACCAGCCGGGTGATGCGATCCCATTCGTCTGGCTCAATCCCGGCAACGTCATTCGGATGGATGCCGGCAGCCGCTACGAAACCCGGTTCCCGGGCCGCCAAGTCGGCAGCAGCTTCGCTGTCGGACGCCCGCGTGCCGATGAGCGTCATGCCGACCACGCCCGCCGCCCGCGCCCGGGCGATCACCTGCGGCAGGTCATTCCCATACCGCATCGGGTCGAGATGGCAGTGGCTGTCGAAGTATTCCATAAACAGGCAAGATGAGCAGGCCAGAGCCAGAACGAACAGGAGTCCCTGGAATCAAAGACCGGCCGATCGACGAATTGATCCCGAACAGATTGATCAGGATGCCGACGCTGCCACCTGCTCCAGCACGTCGATGTGGCTCAGATTCGTAGCCTTTGCCTCGCGGGCCAATTCGGCCGCGACGCCATCGTCGGCGGATGAATCGATGATGGTGTCGATAGCCGCCACCTGGCGCCGGAGTTCGGAGACCACCCGCGGCAGGAGGGACCGCATGTCTACGTCGTGACAGCCGGTGAACCCGATCGGATAGGCCACGGAAGGCACCGCGAGGCCGCGGTCCTCGATCGCCCCGGCCGCCCGTTCCACCAGGCTGCGGTGATCGCCCACCAGATCGGCGAGCGCGAGCTTGATCGATTCCCTGCCGGGATAACTCCAGATTCCGGAGTCGGCAAGATACATCGCCAGCGAGGGCTGGAGGACGTCGAGCAGGCGGCAGAGTGGATCGGAGGGTGGCATGGTGGGTGTTTCCGTTCAGGATGCGAAGGCGCCCGCCAGTTGTGCACAGGCATAGAGCCCCGCCCAGAACACGCCCAGGACCACGACCGGCACGACGAGCGCCGTGACGACCGCTCCCGGCAGCGACACCAGCGAAAACTCGCCGCCCACGCGGTCGGCAGGCGGCGGGTCGAAGGTCATCACCTTGAGCACCCGCAGGTAGTAGAAGAGGCTGAGGACCGTGTTGAGTCCACCGACCACGAGCAGCACGAGCATCAGAGGCCGCTCGGCCTCGAGCGAGATGGCCTGTACAAGCGAGGAAAACACCAGGAACTTCGCCACGAAGCCAGCCAGCGGCGGGAGGCCGATCAGGCTCACGAGCACGACGGCAGTGGCGATGACAATCCCGGGGCTGGACCTCACCAGACCGGCATAGGAATCGATCTCCTCGCTGCGGAGCCGGTTGCGGAGGAGTGCCACGATGGCGAACGCGCCGAGGTTCATGAACAGATACGTGCCGAGGTAGAACGCCACGGCACTGACGGCCTCACGAGAGGCGGCCACATTGACGCCCACCAGTGCCACCGCGGCCGCCACCGCCATCATGATGTAGCCGGCATGCGCGATGGTCGAATAGGCAAGAAGACGCTTCATGTTGGTCTGCCCGTAGGCCGCGAGGTTGCCGAGCGTGCACGTGACCGCTGCCATCAGGCCGACGACATAGACCATGAAATGCCGTGTCGAAGCGAGCCCGGCAAGCCCCGGCTCCGCGAGGTTTGCCGCCGCACCGCCGATACCCGTCGGCGATACACCCAGGCCGAAGCAGATCCGCAACAGGAGCGCCACGGCCGCAGTCTTGCTCGCGACCGAGAGGAAGCCGCCGATCTCGGCTGCCGCCCCCTCGAAGACGTCGGGGCACCAGAAGTGAAAGGGCACGGCCGACAGCTTGAATGCCAGGCCGACGGCCACCATCAGTCCGCCGAGGGCCAGCACCATCACGCTGCCGTTGGCCGTTCCGGCATCCACCACCCGCGCGAGTTCAGCCGCCATGCTCGGCAGGTGGCAGGTTCCCAGCAGGCCGCCCAACAGGCTGATGCCGTAGAGCATGATGCCCGCCGCCCCCGCACCATACACGGCGTATTTGAGCGCCGCCTCGGAACTCGCCTTCCGGCCCTTGAGCAGACCCGCCAAGGCGTAGGAGGGCACGCTCGCCATCTCCACCGCCATGAAGACCATCAGCAGGTGGTTGGCCGAGGCCATCAGGCACATGCCCAGCGTCGCCCCGAGCACGAGCGTGTAGAAGTCGGCGCCGTCCTCGTGATCTGGAATGCCCGAGGCCTTTGTGAACGGAATATAGAGCACCAGGAAGCCCATCAATAGAAACCGGATGTACGCGGTGAGCGAATCGAATACGAGCAAGCCACCAAAAAGTTCCTGGCGCACGAGACCAGCGGCGTCGGCCCCCACGTGCGGCAGACCGCCCACTGGAATGCCGCGGAGGTCGTTCCAGGCATACCAGAGCGCGAAGCAGACGCCTCCCAGTGCCACGAGCCCCGAGTCGAGCCGACGCAGCACCGGCAGCATCCGACAGAGCAGCACGAGCACGATCGTGGCCGCAAGGCAGAGCTCGGTGCGAAACAGGGGCAGCGACACGGCGAACGTGTCGTTGAGCGAGCCTGTGATGAGCGAGCCGAGGTTCACGGTCTGGTTTCCTTCACTGCGGGGATCACTACTGCGGGGATCTGGCTACCGGGCCGCCTGCGCCGTCGCGGGCTCCTGGACGGCGGCCACTGGCAGGCCTGCTGGGCCATCGTGCACGCGACGGGTCCAGTCGGCCAACGTCTCCACCTGCCGGTTGACGGTCGGCGTGACGTAGTTGAAGAGGATCTGGGGTGCGACGCCGAAGAGGATGGCGAAAAATACCAGCGGCGTGGCGATCGCCAGTTCACGCGGCGTGATCGGCGTGAGGTGGTCGCCATGCGGCCCCTTGTATTCCGCGCCGAGATACACCCGCTGGATCGCCCAGAGGATGTAGGCCGCCGTGAGGATCACGGTGAACGCCGAGATAGCCGCCAGCACGCGGCTGTAATTCCAGCTTGAGAGGGTGACCAGCACCTCGCCGATGAAGCCACAGAGGCCCGGCAGGCCGAGGCCGGCAAAGAAGATGGCGATGGCCAGGCCGCTGTAAACGGGCATCCGGCCAAAGATGCCGCCAAACTCCTCCAGATTGCGGTGGTGCACCCGGTCGTACAGCACACCCACCATGAAGAACATGCCGGCCGAACTGATGCCGTGGGCGAGCATCTGGAACATCGCTCCATTGACGCCCTGAGCCCAGGCATCCCAGCGATACTCGTGGCCGGCGACCGCGCTCCATACCCCCAGGCCCAGCATGACGTAACCCATGTGGCTGACGGAACTGTAGGCCACCATCCGTTTGAAATCCTTCTGCGCCAGGGCGGCGAAGGCGCCGTAGACCATCGAGACCACGCCCAGACCGCAAACCAGCCACGCCAGGGAGAGCCCCGCACCCGGACAGATCGGATAGCAGATCCGCAGAATGCCGTATCCGCCGAGCTTCAGGAGCACACCGGCAAGGATCATCGAGATCGGCGTCGGTGCCTCCACGTGCGCGTCGGGCAGCCAGGTGTGCACGGGCACCACGGGCACCTTGATCACAAAGCCGATGAGCAGCAGCAGGAAGGCCCATGTCTCGAGGCTCATGCCCCAGACCTGAGCCGCTGCAAAGGGAGAGTTGGGGAGCTGGCCGATCTGCGCGAGAGCCAGAATGTTGAACGTGTGGAGCGGCCGGTCAGCCGTGCGAATAGCCTCGACCGCGGTGGCCCGAGCAGCCCCGTCGAGCCCCGGGCTCACGACGTGCGCGGCCACGAGTTGCTCGTCCGAGAGCAGCCGCAGGTCGCTCGTAAAATAGAGCATCAGTATGGCCAGCAGCATGAGCACGCTGCCCAGGAGCGTGTAGAGGAAGAACTTAATGGCGGCATACTCGCGCCGCGGACCACCCCAGATGCCGATGAGGAAATACATCGGCAGGAGCATCACTTCCCAGAAGACATAGAAGAGGAAGAAGTCGAGCGACACGAAGACGCCGAGCATGCCGGTGACGAGCAGCAGAAACAGGATGTGATAGGCCTTGACGTGCTTCGTGATCGGCCAGCTGGCCGCCGCGGCCAGCATCGACAGGAACGTGGTCAGCACGACCAGCGGGAGGCTGATGCCGTCCACTCCGAGCAGGTACTCGATGCCGAACGCCTCGATCCAGGGCAGCTTCACGACGGCCTGCATGGACGGATCGCCAAGCCGGAACTGCGCCGGCCCCGCCGGCCCGAACAGCGCCGGCACGGCCATCCACAACGACAGCACAAACACGACCGCGGTGGTGAGCAGCGTGGTCCAGCGGATGAAGTCCTCCCGGGCCTTCGGCACGATCGGCAGCGACAGAAACGCGGCCACGAGCGCGGGCAGGAAGACGATGGCCGTCAGGGGCCAGAGGGCGGGCTGCGAGAGCGTATCGGTGGGCAACATGGGAAAGTCCGTCAGGGGATCGTGGGGGGCGTGTGCTGGGGATATGGATGAAAGACGGCGTGCTTAAACGATGAGGGTCAGAACGTTTGCAGAGAAGTGGAGAGAGGAGGGTCAGCCGGCAAGTGCGGCACGAAACAACATGCTCGCCAGCACAAAGAGGGCCACCGTGCCAACCACGATGAACATCACATACTGGCGGAGCCGCCCGGTCTGCAGTTTCTTGAGTTCCAGGCCCGCGTTCCAGGTGGCCGTTGCCGTGGCGTTGACCAGGCCATCGACCAGATTGCGGTCGATCCAGGCGTCGAGGCCGGCCAATTGCCGCGCCGACCAGGCGATGCCGTCGATCAGTTTGTCGATCACGCCGCGGTCCGTGCCGCTGGCCAGACTGGCGACGGCAAACGCAGGACGCACGAAGATGGCATCGTAGAGTTCGTCGAAGTACCAGCGGTGGGCGAGGAAGGAATAGATGGGCCGGAAGGTGTAGGCGACCACCGTCGGGGAGACGATTCGCCAGAGGTACATCGCCGCCGCCAGCAGCACGCCAGCAGCGGCAGTCGCGAAGGCTGTCAGCGTCGCCGTGACGTGAACGGATCCCTCGTGGCTCAGGTGCTCCGCCGGTACGGTCACGGTGCCGAAGAGGAAACCACCCGTGGAGGTTGTGTCGGTGCCGGCCGGACGAGCCTGTTCGATCAGATTGGCGATCCCGAAGCCCCCCGGAAGCGTCCAGCCTGCGACGACAGCCAGCACAGAGAGCACCACGAGCGGTGCCACCATCACCGTCGGCGACTCATGGGCATGTTCGGTAACGTGATGATCCCGAGGCGTGCCTGCAAACGTCATGAACCAGAGCCGGAACATGTAGAACGCCGTCAGGAAGGCACCACCGGCCACGGCGTAGTAGAGGATCGACCACGACGGATTGGCCTGCGAATAGGAGAGTGCCTGGGCAAGGATGGCATCCTTCGAATAGTAGCCGGAGAGGCCGATCACGAAGGGGATGCCGGCACCGATGATGGCCAGACAGCCAACGAGCATCGTGCCCGCGGTCCACGGCATGACTCGGGCAAGGCCGCCCATCTTCCGCATGTCGTTGGTATGGCAGGCATGGATCACGGAGCCGGAGCAGAGAAACAGCAGGCTCTTGAAGAATGCGTGCGTGACCAAGTGAAACAGCCCCGCCGACCAGCCGCCGACCCCCAGGGCCAGCATCATGTAGCCCAATTGACTCACGGTGGAATACGCCAGCACTCGCTTGATGTCGTTGGCAACCAGGGCGATCGTCGCCGCGATGAAGAGCGTGATGCCGCCGATGATGGCGATCACAAGCAGCACGTCGGGGGTAAGCACGGGGTAGAACCGGCCAACGAGGTAGACGCCTGCCGCCACCATCGTGGCGGAGTGCACGAGCGCCGAGACCGGCGTCGGCCCCTCCATCGCGTCGGGCAGCCAGACGAAGAGCGGAAACTGGGCGCTCTTGCCCACGCAGCCGCAGAAGATCCCCACGCCCGCGATGAACAGAAGCCAGCGGCCAATCCCCTGCGAACGCCAGCCGTCGATCCGGGCGGCAACCTCGTCGGCCGCGTCGCGGGGCCGGCCGTTATGCTCGGCGGCAATCCGCCCGACCTCGTCCGCATTCGCAAACGCGACCATGCCATCGGGCACCTGAAGCGCATGGCCGTTGGCCGCCGGCCTTACCAGGCTGAAGAGCCCCGGCGTGGTGACGGCACTGCCGTCGGCCGCCGCCACGGTGGAGTCGGCGAAATGCAGGGTCCCCAGGGCTCCCCAGAGGGCCATCAGGCCGATCAGCATGCCAAAGTCGCCCACGCGATTGACGATGAACGCCTTGTTGGCCGCGGTCGAGGCGCTCTTCCGTTCGAAGTAGAAGCCGATCAGAAACCAAGAGCAGATGCCCACGAGTTCCCAGAAGATGAAGACCATCGCCAGATTCCCTGCGATCAGGATGCCGAGCATCGAGAAGCAGAACAGCGACAATGCCTGGAAGAACCGCGGAAACCTGCCGGGACGATGCAGGTGCCCACCGTCCGACAGATGCACCTCGTGATCGGTGACGTCGTGCAACTCGTCGTGCATGTAGCCCGAGGCGTAGACGTGGATGCAGGTGGCGATAAAGGTCACGACGACGAACATCAGCACCGTGAGGGCGTCGATGTACCAGCCGATCGTGAGCCGAAGGTCGCCGCCCTGGTAGAGCGTGTACCAATCCCCTGAATAGGCCGCGGGAACGCGAGCGGCATGGTGCTCGGCATGGTCACCATGATCGGCATGCTCGGCATGCTCGGCATGCCCACCCTGCTCGGCATGCGCATCGGCCGCATGACCATCCGCATGCGCTCCGTGATGCGCCCCGTGCGACACCGCCTTCACGGGATGGGCGGAGAGCCAGGTCCCGAAGGCTGCCAGCGAGAGTACCAGCGACGTCACGATCGCCGCCGTCGCCACCCAGGCGGCATTCTTGCCGTGATGGCCCATCCGCGGCCCGAAGAACAGGATTGCCACGAACGAGACCAGCGGTGCGAGCCATGCGAGGCCCAGCAGCATCGGGAGTTGAGAGGCAGGATCCATGGTCGGATGCCGCGGTGGCGGCTCAGCCCTTGAGGTCTTCGGCCCGGTCGATGTCGACGGTGGCGTGGTTGTTGTAGAAGTTCAACGTGATCGCGAGCGCGACCGCCGCCTCGGCAGCCGCCAACAGGATGACGAACAGCGCGATGATTTGGCCGTCCAGCCCGAGCGACGCGGCACCTTCACCGCGGAGATAAGGCGACGAGAACGCCACGAAGTTGACATTGGCGCCATTGAGCACCAACTCAATGCCCATCAGCACTCCCAGGGCATTCCGCTTCAAGGCCATGCAGACCACGCCGGCAGTGAAGAGGATCGCCCCCACCACCAGATAGTGCGCCACGCCCACCGGAGAACTAAGCAGTCCCGCAACGAGCGGCACCGCCGCGACCGGCAGACCGGCTGCCAGAAGACTCATCGACCACCTCCTGAAACCAATGCCGAAGCGGAAGATCGGGCAGCCTGACGGGCCGTGACAACGGGACCGACCGATGAAGCTGCCACGTCGATCGCCCGCGGGGTCCGCCGCCGCTTCGCCCGCGCCAGGTAGGCCGCTCCAACGAGCACGACGAGCAGATGAATCGACACGATTTCGAAGGGCAGCAGATAGCCGCTCCGCACAGCGGCCGCGGGCACGCCGGCGGCAGGCTCATCGGCGCGAACGCCGAGCAACGCCATGCCGATCGGGGTGGCCGCCGGCGCCGCAACGGCCGCCGTCGCTGGCCGACGCCACGGCTCCACCCGGAAGGCCGCCTGCAGCAACACCGCCAGCAGCGCCGCGCCGACCATGCCGGCCAGCACCCTGTCACTGGACGACGTCTTGATCGCCACAAAGGGAGCCTGTGCTGTCAGCATCACGCCGAAGACGAGCAGCACAAGCGTGCCACCGACGTAAATCATAAGTTGCATCGCCCCGACAAACTCGGCACCGGCCAGAAAGAAGAGCCCTGCCGTCGCGGCCAGCGAGAGCACCAGATAGAAGGCCATGCGCACCACGTTCTCGGCGAGAACCACGGCTACGGCGCACGCACAGGCCACCGCTGCAAAGAGGAGAAAAAGCACCGAGTGCCAGTTGATAGCAGCCACCGGCATGACGGAGGCGAGCACGGTCGTCATCATGGCACCACCTGCACAACTTCCTGCGATTCCATTCCTCCCGCAGCACCGACTTGAGGCACCGGCTCCCGTCGGCCAGGCGAGAGCCCGCCTGGCCCCTCGAGCCACCCCTCGCGAATCTCGCCAGCGGGCCGCGACAGACCGCGAACGACACCCCCCGGAAACGCCAGTTGCCAGAGCATGGCACCGGCGAACATGGCGGCGGCAATCGGCGTGCAGTATTTCAGACAGGTCGTCATCACCTGGTCGATGCGAAGGCGGGGCAGCGTCCACCGTACCCACATCATCAGCAGCACGCCGAGCGTGGCCTTCAGCAGCAGGTTGCCGCAGCCGATCAGACGCACGAAATAGTTGGCTGTGTCGCCGGTTCCCTCGCTCAAGCCCGCGAGCGTGGCGACCGGAATCGGCCCGTTCCAGCCCCCAAGGAAGAGCAAGGCCGCCAGGGCGCTGACGAGGAACATCGAGCCGTACTCCGCCATGAAGAAGAAGCTCCACCTCAGCCCCGAATACTCGGTGTGAAAGCCGGCCACGAGTTCGCTCTCCGCCTCGGCGAGATCGAACGGGGCGCGATTCACACTGGCCACGGCACAGGTGACATAGACCCAGAAAATCACGAACGTGAACGGGTCGTGGAAGAGATACCAGTTTGTGATCCAGCCGGCCTGTTTCTCAGCGATCGTGACCAGATCCATGCTGCCTGCGAGCATCACCGGCACGACCACGCACATGCCCAGCGGCACCTCATAGCTCACCACCTGGGCCGCTTCCCGCATGGCACCGAACAAGGACCATTTCGAGGCCGACGCATAACCGGCGAGAATCACCCCGAAGACCTCCAGGCCAAGCACCGCGACCACGAAGAACACACCGACATTCAGCCGCTGGCCCACGAAGTCGAAAGCGAACGGGAGGGCGATGAACGCACAAAACGATGCACAGAAACTGATGTAGGGGGCGAGCCGAAAGAGCATTCCGTCAGCCCCTTCGGGCATGAGGTCTTCCTTGGCGAGGAGTTTGATGCCGTCGGCGAGTGACTGGAGCCAGCCGAACCGCCCCCCGGTTCGCGTGGGTCCCAACCGGTCCTGAATTCGTGCGGCAATCTTCCGCTCGGCCCAGATGAACACGAGTGCGCCACCCGCGATCACATTGAGGATCAGGGCGGCGGCGACAAACGCCGTAATGGTCCAGGCCAACCACTCGGGAAGGCCGACCGTGTTGATCAGAAAATCAGCCATCGGAACTGGTTTTCAGACTGGGTATGAGGCTGGGCAAAAAGCCCTCGAACCGACGATTTCCCGAGGGGAAACCGACTTCGTGAAAAATCGCACGAAGTGTGCACCAAGTTGCTCGAATTCACAAGTACCACCGGGAAAAACCGGACGAAAGACTGCCGGTGGATCGCCCTACCGGTCGATCTCGCCCATCACGATGTCGAGGCTGCCCACGATGGCCGGCACGTCGGCAATCAGGCAGCCGCGGCAGAGTTCGTGCGTGACGGCGAGATTCGAGAACGAACTCGACCGCGCCCGCACCCGCCACGGAATCGCCGAGCCGTCGCTGACGAGATAGAACCCCATCTGCCCCTTCGGGCACTCGGTCTCCAGGTAGGCGTCCCCTGCCGGAATCTTCTCGGTCAGTTTCACGGGCTCGCCAAGCGGGCCCTTGCAGGCGGAATAGCGGTCGATCGCCTGGCGCACGAGATCCATCGACTGCACCACTTCGAGCATCCGCACGAAGAATCGATGCCAGCAGTCACCGATCACCGTATCGGAAGGCACCGGCGGATACGCATGATCCCGCGGATAATGACCGTTTTTCATGACGGCCACCTCGAAGGCGTAGCCGTCATACATCGCTGTGTAGATGCTCTCGCCATCCCGACGCATGTCCTGATCGACGCCGCTTCCCCGCAGCACAGGCCCCGAGCAGCCGTATTCGATCGCCAACTCGGGTGACATCACACCGATGGCTGCCGTCCGTTTCACGAAGATCGCGTTGGTGGTGAGCAGCGCATGGTATTCCTGGATAACCGGCTCGAACTGATCGAGGAATTCCTCACACTTGCGAAGCCAGCCCGGCGGCAGGTCGGCCGTCAGGCCACCCACCGTGATGTAGCTGTAGGTGAGACGAGCCCCGCACGCCTCCTCGAAGAGGTCGAGGATCTTTTCCCGTTCGCGGAAGGCATAGAGAAACGGGCTGAATGTGCCGAGATCCAGACCGTAGGCCCCCATCCCAACGAGATGGCTGGCGATCCGCCCCATCTCGGCAATGAGCACGCGAAGATGCCGCGCCCGCTCACTCACCTGATACTGCATGAGTTTCTCGACGGCGAGCGACCAGCCGAGATTCATGTTCATCGCGGCAAGGTAGTCCATCCGGTCGGTGTAGGGGATCCACTGCCGCGCCGTCAGATTTTCACCGATCTTTTCCGCACACCGATGGAGATAGCCGATGTGGGGCTCGACCTCGGAGACGATTTCGCCGTCTGTGCGGAGCACGAGCCTGAGCACGCCATGCGTGCTGGGATGCTGCGGCCCCATGTTAACGAGCATTTCGTCCGTACGGACGTCGAATTCGATGATCCGCGGATCGTCGTCGATGAGCTGTGCCATGGTGGTGTGTTCGTCCTTTCCAAACCAGGTGACGATCGATCAACGCGAAAAGACCGTGATGCCGCTTCTGCAACCTATCTTTTTGTGCAACCTGTCTTGCTAGCGGCCGCGGATGCCGTGGTATTCGACGGGTTGCTCGTAATCCTTGCGGAGCGGATAGCCTTCCCAGTCTTCTGGGCAGAGGATCCGCCGCAGATCGGGATGGCCGGTGAACATCACTCCCGACAGGTCGTAGACCTCGCGTTCGTGCCAGTTGGCGCCACGCCACACACCCGACACGCTCGCCACCTCGGGCAACTGGCCGGGCACGTCCCCCTTCCACCGTGGCAGTTTCACCTTCAGCACGATGCTGACCCGGGAGGCCGTGCTCCAGAGGTGGTAGACGAGTTCCGTGTGGGGCTGCCACGTCACCTTGGCGGCCTTCTTCGGATCGGGCTCGAACCAATCGATCGCGGTGATGCACTCCAGTGCGTCAAACCGCACTTCGCTCTTCTCACGCAGCCAGCGGCAGACATCCACCACCCGCTCGGGGTTGACTTCGATCCAGGGATCGAGAGCGTCAAGACGGCTGCCCGAAACCGCCCCAGGCAGGGCGTGCTCCAGCTGTTCCAGGAATCCAGGGCCTCTCATGGCAGACCTTCGTTCAATTCGTTCGGGGGAGACTTGATCCTGCGCGACAGCGGCTACCCAGTCGTGTTTCGAGTGGCGTTTCGACCGCCCGCCGCAGAGCCCTGCCCGGCGGCAACCTGCGTGGAAACGGCACGAACCCAGTCAAGATCGCCGCGGTACCAGACGTAGGCAAACCCGGTCAACAACACGGCGAAAAACACCGCCATGTCCACCGCCGCCGTTCGGGCGAGCAGCGTGCCGGCATGCGACACCGCCTCCGCGGCGCCGGTGATCGCGCCGGCGGTCGTCTCACCAGCCGCCTCAGGAAACACCGGGACAGCAGGGTTTTTCAGGCCGAGCTCACGCATCAGCCCAGCCGCCGCGGGCGTCAGCGTCTGGCCGTCGGCTTGCACGGTGACGAGGGTGGGATCCGCCATTTGCACCGCTTTGCCGAAGACAGTTGCCCAAGGAAAGAACAGGGCCACCTCGACGTCGAAAATGATGAACAGCAGTGCAACGACGTAAAACCGTAGGTCGAACTGCACAAAACTCGAGCCGATCGTGGGCTCTCCGCACTCGTAGACCTCGAGTTTCTCCGAGTTCGGAACCTGCGGCCGCACAAGCCAGCCGATGAGGAGGTTGACGAAGAGAAACGCGGCCCCGAGGGCCACGAAGAGGGCGACATAGCCGGCGATCAGGACGGGATGCATCAGAACTCACTCGGCAGGAAATCGAGGTAGAACGATCACTGGTTAGGGCCGCCGTGCACGGGATCGACAATGACCTTCGAGGCCGCCACAGCGGTCGGATTGAGGGTGGAACGCCCCCAGGCAACATCCACCGGCAGCCTCGCGAAATCGACAATCGTGCCATCGCGGCTGTAGCAGCTCAGGTCGAGCGTCGATCCCATGAAAATACAGTCTACCGGACAGGGTTCCACGCAGAGCGCGCAGAACATGCACTTCGAGTAGTCGATCGTAAAGCCAGTGACCTGAAAGCCCTTGCCTCCGCTCACCCGCTCCTTGCCAATGTAGATGCAATCGACCGGGCAGGCTTTGGCGCACTGGTCGCAGGCAATGCACGTGGTCAGGTCGTAGCGATGAAAGCCCCGGTAGCGAGCCGCGACCGGCGCCGGCAGTTCCGGGTACTCGAAGTGTTCAGTAAATGTCCGGCGGTTCTGGTCATAGGTGCTGCTGAACACCCGCAAGGTTACCAGCATGCCGTCCGCAACGGTTCGCACGGCGGTGAACAGATTGAGAAACCACTCGCGCATGGCACTTCCAGTCGAAGGTGCATCCGAACCGCGTCAGCCCCTGCAATTGGCGGCGTATGAAGTCACCGCAGAGCAGAGCGTCGTGAGAGTATAGGGACCGCCATCGCGCCAACAAGCGGCGAGGCTGTTTTCTGCGGCGGCATGGCGATTGATGTCCGCCGCAGCGCGGCGATTGCCCCCACCGCCAGCCTGCCGGCGATTGTCTGGCGGATGTCGGGCCAGGTGTCCACCTCACCACCACCCCCTCCATGCAGGGGTTTTTTCGGACCCGGCCGACGAGGCCAGTCTTGTTTCTCCATCCAGTTTTTCATCCAGGAATTCGTCTTGGCCCAGGAATTGCTTGACCAGACCGCAAAACCCTCTACAGTTAAAGCATCGGAGTCGACGCAGATTACCCTTCCTCCGCCACTGCGGCGGTCGAAACGGGAAAGCGAATTCGCTCCGTCGGACCGCCAAGGAAGGTTTCAATGTTGGTCCTGTCGCGAAAAAAAGACGAGAGCATCGTCATCAACAACGACATCACAATCGTTGTGGTGGAGATTCGTGGCGATAAGGTCCGTCTCGGCGTCGAGGCACCGAAAGAGGTGCCCGTGCACAGGCAGGAAGTGTTCGAGGCGATTGCCAGAGGTGAGACGGTCGCCGAACCGCTTGATGCCGATGCAGCCAAGGTTCGCAGCGCGGAAGATTCGCCGCCCTCCGTTGGCTGACACTTCGCGGCTCGAAGCCGCGTCCGACCGGCGGATTGCAGCAGCCATTGGCCGCAGGAACGGGCACCCCACAATTTCGTTCTTCGAGTGAGGCTGTTCGAACCCACGTTTCACGGTATGCTTTGCTCACGTGCGGCCCTGTCGTCTAGGGGCCTAGGACACTGGCCTTTCACGCCGGTAACACGGGTTCGAATCCCGTCAGGGTCATTTGCTCGCATTATCACTCCGCACGCTCTCGCAACGCGATCTCTCGTTCTCTCTTTCTCCCGGACTGACTCGTCTCCTGCCAGCCTTCTTCGATTCAGCCACTCCGCCTGAAACTTTGCACTGAGCCGTTCTTGTATGGCCGACTCCTACGACGCCGTTCTGCTGGTCTCGTTTGGTGGTCCCGATGGCCCGGATGATGTGATGCCGTTTCTGGAAAACGTGCTCCGCGGGCGAAACGTGCCGCGAGAACGCATGCTGGAAGTGGCGGAGCACTACCAACACTTCGGTGGCAAGAGTCCGATCAACGAGCAGAACCTTGCGCTCCTCGCCGCACTGCGGGAAGAACTCGACCGCTGTGGACCGCACCTGCCTGTCTACTGGGGCAATCGGAACTGGCATCCGCTGCTCACCGACACGATCCGTGAGATGGCCGATGCCGGAGTGAAACGAGCCATCGCGTTTGTCACCAGCGCCTACAGCAGCTACTCCGGCTGTCGCCAATACCGTGAAAATATTGCCGCCGCCTGCGCCGCGGTCGGCGAACGGGCACCGCAGATCGACAAAATTCGCGTGTTCTTCAACCACCCGGGCTTTGTCGGGCCGATGGCCGACAACGTGACACGGGCGCTTGGCCGGTTTCCTGAGAGCGATCGCGCGACGGTCCCCGTCCTCTTCACGGCACATAGCATTCCCACGTCGATGGCCGACGGATGCCGGTATGGCGTGCAATTGGAGGAGGCTTGCCGTCTCGTCGCTGAACAGGCTGGGGTTACCGACTGGAAGCTCGTCTACCAGAGCCGGAGCGGCCCCCCGACCCAACCCTGGCTGGAACCCGACATTTGTGATGCGATCCGGGATCGTCATGCCCACGGCGGCCGCCAACTGGTGATCGCACCAATCGGCTTCATCTCCGACCACATGGAGGTGTTGTACGACCTCGATACTGAGGCGGCGGACCTCTGCCGCGAACTGGGCGTCGAGATGGTGCGGGCGGCCACGGTCGGCACCGATCCGGCTTTCATCGGCATGGTTCGCGATCTGATTGCCGAACGCAACGGCATGCTCAGCGACAGGGCGGCCATCGGACGGCTGCCCGCGAACCATGACGTCTGCCCGCTCGATTGCTGTCCGGCTCCGGCAGGCCGCCCTGCCGGACGGCCCGCATGACGGGCATGCCCGGCGCAGCCGCGACTGGCGCAGCGGCAAATGTCGCAGCATCGTGGGAATGCGTCTCGCTCGTGCACGGATTCTTTGCCAACCCCGTGATGATGACCGTGCTGGGGCATCGGCTTGACCGTCGGGGCTACATCGCCAGACCGTGGGGCTACTGGAACATGCGTCGCTCAATTCTCGAGCACGCCGAAGCCTTCAGCCGTGAATTAGTCCGGCTCGATGCCGATCGGGCCGTCGGCACGATCCACCTCGTGACCCACAGCATGGGCGGGATCATTGCCCGGGCGGCGCTCGAACGATTCCGCCCGCGGAAGCTCGGCCGGTTCGTCATGCTGGCGCCACCCAACCACGGTTCGTTTGTGGCCACCGCAATTGCTGGCGTTTTCGGAGGGGTGTTCAAACCGGTGGCCGAACTGACCACCGCCCCTGACAGCCTGGTCAATTCACTCAGCATGCCGGCGGGCGTTGATGTTGGCGTGATCGCAGCCTCGCGAGATGCACTGGTTGCACCGGAGAGCACACGGCCCGACGTGCCTCATGCCCACGTCACCATTACCTGCCTCCACTCGAGCCTGTTGTTTCGCCGTGATGCCGCCGATCTCGTGGCTGCATTCCTGGCCACAGGCACGTTTCCCGAGCCCGAGCCACGCCGCCGTTGACCGTCGAAGAAGCTGACCGTCGAAAAAGCCGCCGCCATCCGCGCAGGAAACCGCCCCGATGAACATGGCCCCCCGGCCCGTTGGATCGTCTGGACTTACCGTTGGGCCGCTGGGCCTGGGCTGCTGGCCACTGGCAGGCATGACGCGATCGGGCATCACGCCTGCGGCGGCCGTGGCCACGGTGGCAGCCGCACTCGACGCCGGCATCGGGCACCTCGACACGGCGTACTGCTACGGCGAGGCGGGCGAGAGCGAGCGGGCGATTGCCCAGGCGATGGCAGGCCGCCGGCGCGACGACGCGGTGATTGCCAGCAAGTGCGGCATTCACTGGGAGCCGGGCAGAAAACAGTGCCTGGATGGACGGCCGGAGAGGATCCGAGCCGAAGTTGACGAAAGCCTCGGACGGCTCGGCACCGATCACCTCGACCTGCTCTACCTGCACGCCCCCGACCCGACGATCCCGATCGAGGAATCGGCCGGCGCACTGTCGCAGCTGCTCGCTGCCGGAAAAACCCGCGCCGTGGGCGTATCCAACGTGTCGCTCGTGCAGTTGGAACAGTTCGCCGCCGCCTGCCCGCTCTCCGCCTGCCAGATGCACTACAACATGCTGCAACGTGAGATCGAAGCGGAGATTCTGCCATGGTGCCGAACTCGAGGCGTGGCGATGTTCGTCTACTGGCCGCTGATGAAGGGCCTGCTGGCCGGCGGCATGGCACGCGACCTGGTGTTTCCGACGACGGACAGCCGCCACAAATACCCTATGTTCAACGGCACAGAGTTTCAGCGCAACCTCGACTTTGTGGAGGCGTTGGGGCCGGTGACGCGTCGGCTTGGCTGCACGCTGCCCGATCTGGTGCTGGCCTGGACCGCCGAGCAGCCTGGCATCACCTGCGTGCTCTTCGGTGCCACGTCGCCGGAGCAGGTTGGCACGAACGCTCAAGCCCTACGATGCGAACTCGACGATAACGCCAGAGAGGCGATCACCGACGCGATCCGGGATCGCGGACCAGTCGCCAATCGCCGGGCTGTGTAAACGAAAAACATCGCATCGTGTCGCCCCGACGGGCGGATGCCCGTCCTCATTCCGTCTCTTGGCAAACGCAGTTTGCTGGTGCTGAGCTTCGCATCGTGCGAGGCAGTCGCGGATGAGGTTGGACGAGGACGTTCTGTCGTCCGGATTCCCTTGCTGGCGCTGCGGGCTTGGATGGACCCCGTGCTTCGATGCCCCCGTTGGACAAGGGCGGGCTCCCCGAACACCGAAGCGAGCGTCAGGCGCCTCGGCGAACCACGCGCACCATCATCCCCAAAGCGGCCGCCGAGCCGCCGTGCGAGCGAAGCGTGTTCGGGGAGCCCGCCCGGCGAGAATCGCCAGCGTTTACGCCGCGCCGACTGGCTCAGGCTGAAAAGCCTTCACGCTCACGTATGACTGCCGAACCTTCAGGCATGTCTGCCGGAACGGCTCGGGGCGACTGACTCCCGAAAGGCGAAGCGTCTCGATCGGGCCTCGTCGAAACACGAGGTCGCCACAGTCATACCACTCCTGCCCAGGCTTCACGACCAGATCGATCGCGTCGAACCGATCAAGATCCACATACTGTTCCACCTTCGGGGTGATGCCCCGCTCCACCGTCACTCGACGGTTCGTCAGACGGTAGCGGCGAATCGCCCAAGGAAGCCGCATCGTCAGATACAGCGTCATGCCCAACGGTATGGTGGCCAGCAGGGCCAAACGACCGAACGATAGAGGGCCAAATCCATCCTTGATGCGATAGAGCCTGCCCAGCGCTTGCCCCAACGACGTCGAGCCCACCGACGGCCAGACCGTCATAACTGTGGCTTCGGAAACCGCTGGCGGAGCAACACCGGCTATGGACTGCAGCATCATGGCGCACCTACTGAAAACTGAAATGAGGGACGGCGTCTCAGTCGAGAGCCCGCATGGTACCGTGCCCCGCAAGCCGCGAAAGGGGCACGAACAACACAGGCCAATCCCGGCACCAATCGCCTCATCGATCTGGAAAAAAACCGACCATACAAAAAAAGAAACCCGCTGGGGCTCGGCCGAGCCCCAGCGGGTCCTGTTATTCACTGGATCGTGGCAGTTGTGCCGGCGACCGGGACGAATCCCGGAAACCAGCTATCTCTTTCGGCGGCTTCTCCCGCTAATGCGGCGCACCTTTTCAGGCACTCCAGCATGACGGAAGCACGATCGTCTCCACAATAAGCTTTGAAGTACCAAGATTTTAACCTTGGCCTTCGTGACTTTTGGACTATGGGATTCCAGATTTCTGAAGTTCGTGCGAACACGAACCAAAAACCATTCCACCCATAGCTGCC
>CANHCU010000010.1 GCA_947459185.1 Planctomycetaceae bacterium
GACTTCCCACTTGCGCACCAGGAAGCCACAGTCGGCAAGGCGGCGGAGTCGGACACCGGCATCGCCGCCGAAGGCCGGATCATCCAGGCAGGCCGTGACATCGAGCCGCGCCTCGGGCGACTCCTTGTTCAGCAGCGCCGGGCCGAAGTGCTGGGGCACGTGATCTTTGCCGGCTTTGCACGCGCCGGAGCCGGCCCAGTAGCCAGAGCCGTTGATGTAGGCATTGTAGGTCGGACCGATCTTGCGGTCCGCGATCCAGGGCTGGTTGACGGCCCAGGCCACTGCGTGCCAGGACGGCGGCGTGTCCCGCCAGGTCTGGCCAAGGAAACTCATGCCCCCCGGATTCGTGTAAGCGGGGCTCGGAAAGATCTCGTTGCCGACGCATGGCAGCACAAGCTCCGCCCGCACGACACGTTTGCCCTGCCGAAGGACGGCTGCGATGCGATCGGCGGCGCCGGGGAACCGCACGAGCAGGGAGCGGTGCACGGCGTCGCAGGCGATAACGCCCGGCTTCTTGGGGTCATCCCAGTTCGCCACGAGGCCCCCGCCAAGGTTCGTTGTCTCGTCTTGGCGGGTCGACACCGCCCCGTCGGCGGCCAAGGGGATCGGCCGGTTCCAGTCCTTGCGGAAGCCGCTGATGCCGGCGCATTCCGCATTCCCGATGACCAGTTGCTCAGTCCCGCCCGGTGCGGGGGCCGGCGCGGCCGGCACCGGAACATCGGGCACAAACGGCGGCCACCAGCCGGTGTTCTCGTCGGCGGCGTGGAGGGTGGCGGCACAGCCCCAGAGGACTACGGCAAACAAAACGCGAGGGAATCGTGATTGGGGATATGACATATGGATTCGTAGCACCGGCCTGCCTTGTAAAACAATGAAGTAAAAACGATGAAGGAAACGCGAAGAACCAACAGGAAGAGTGAACGCGTCGCGGGAAGGGCAACCACCCCGCGAGACCGGTCACGTGCCTGTGAAATCGCCCTTGAGTTCGTACCGAAACTCAGGGCCGACGTTGCGGCCCGACTTGACGGTGGCCTTGAGGCCCGACGTGGCCTTGTCGCCATATGCCTTCGGCACGATGTAATCGGGCGGCATATCTCCGATCGCTTTCTCCTGGGCCAGCCACTCGGCAAGTGCCTTGGCATCCGCCCCGTCTGGCCGAGGGCCGAGATCCTCAAGGCGATTTCGCCACTTGGTCACGGTCACGGCGTAGTCACCAATAGGAGCCCCGGCGAGCCGCTTTCCGCCCTGGCCCGTGGTGAGGCGAAACTGCCCTGCCGAATCGGTCCTGCCATACGCGGCGAGCCTCCCGGCGACGGGCGAAAACCCCACATCTGCCCCTTCGATCGGCTGCCCATCCAAAAGCACCACGCCTTCCACGAATTCGACCGCTGGCCCCGTGCTGCGACCACAGCCAACAGCCAACGCAAGACCGACCGCGAAAAGGCAGATGGCCATCACACGGGAGCAATGAATGAACGAACGTGTGAACGAGCCATGCCCGCCCCACGTCGGTTCAGTCATTTTTGACTCCACGGTATTCCCGCAACGTCGCCTCATCGGTGCATTACTCCGTCAGCCTGAGTGTTTCGCCGCGAGAGATCGTTCCCATCGCACCCCACACGCCCCGCACCGACGCGCCATTGTACCGCGTGGCGTCGCTGAACGGTGTCGTGGGAGAAGCGACCGACAAATCGCCGCAATCAATCGTGTCGGAGATGAAGGTGACCCTGCCATCGCACATGACGACGCCGGCACCGCCGAGATGATTACTCGAGATTGTGTGGAAGCCACCGTTGAAGGCCGTACCGGTCGTGCAGGGAGCGGAGTTCGGCGGCAGGATGGTGAAAAACCCAGAAGAGACGGGCAAGGCGGACAGCCACTCCATGCCGTGGCCCCACTTATTGTCGAGAATGCCAGCTGACGGCTGAACCCATGTGGTCGCGTTCAGGCAGCTGCTCGGCGCCGCCTGCGTTGCGCCTGAACTCCAGTTGGCGACACTCGCCTTGAGACCGAATGTCCGATCTGTCGCGTTTTCGACGACCCCCACTTCGCCGAGCAGAACCGTTTGCGAAAGCCCGTCGATGACTTTTATGAGTTTCGTCGGATTCCGGTAGATGACGCCGCCGTAGTTGCAGTAACAGTTGACAAACGGCCCTCGCATCTGCAGCGACGCGATGGTTGTATGGTTGGAGTTGTGCCCAACCAACACGTCACCCCAGTTGGCGGCGTAATTGAGAGGCTGGACGGACGGTCTCGACGCGTTGGCCGACCGTCTTGCCGCGACCGCGGCATCGGATGGGCAGCTCAGTGTCGGGATGCGCCCGGAGTTTCGCGTCTCGATATAAGGGTTGCTCCCGACGGCCCGGTTAGCCGTATGAATGTCCGAGTAAATCTTGTCGTACAGGCTCTGTTGTTCGATGAATGGAAGTACGGTGATGGCGTAGCCATAGTCTCCGCGGACGGTTGTCGGCAATTCGGCAGGGCCGGAGCCGCAGGGAAGAATTTGTTTGAGGTCGCTGTATTGCAGCATAGCCAGCCCCAGATCCCTCAGGTTGCTCATGCACGTGACCCGCCGAGCACTCTCCCGGGCCGACTGCACCGCCGGCAGCAGGAGGCCCACAAGCGTGCCGATGATGGCAATCACCACCAGCAGTTCCACGAGCGTGAACCCCGCTCGTTCTTTTCTGATTTGCATGGAAGTTTTCATAAAACGCGTGCCCGGAGAAAAGGTGCTAAAAAAATGAAGAGATAAGAACCAACCGGAAGAGAAGCATGATGCAATTGAACGGATGAACTCAGATCAACTCAGATGAACTCACATAAACAAGGAGCCGTTGGCCGTGTCATTCATTGAAACTCCGCCCGGCCCCACGTGGCGGCCCGTTCGAAGGGAAGGATGCGACGCAGTTCGTGCGGATTGCGGATCTCCACCATCTGGTCCCGCCAGACCTGCCCCGCCGAGTCGCTCCAGTGCACCTGCCAGATAGCGGCCAGCACATCGCCGCTGCGCGGCGGATCCTCGACTGCGTTTAAAAGCCGCCAGGGAATGGCATATTCGAGAACGTAGCCGCGGCCATCGGCGTCGCGGGCAAACGCTCCGCGGACGCCCTCGGGATTGACGAGGCATGAGTCAAAATTCATGCCATGGTTGATCGCGATCGCAGCCTTGCCGCTTGGGGCGTGATACCACATCGTCAGGTGGGAAAGGCGTGGGTTGGCTGCCTTGGCCTTCTCCTCGTCGCTCGGCTCCAGACGGCGAACGCGATAATACGGAGTCCCATTGGCATCCGCCGGCCAGCCCATGGCCCGGTCGGTCGAGATGCGAACCTGCAGGCCGCCGCCCTGCCACGCCATCATGGGATCGAGGCTCGGGTCGACCGTATTCCGCATCGGTGCCGGATCGCCTACGTGGGCGGCGATGTAGAGACACTCCTCGTCATACATCATCCGGCCATCCGCCCACTCCGCGTCCGCAGGATCGCCGTCGAGCGAACCGGTAAAGCCGCCGGCATGGGACCACTCGCCAAGCTTGGCATCGACCACGACGGCCCCCGCCGCCCGCGCCACGGTGATGGCATCACGCTGCGGACGTCCGAACTGCCGAAGTTCTGCGTCACGTTCCCGCCACCAGAGGTGCTCGATCCCCGGCTCCGCCGGCAGACTGCGAATGAAGCGGCTCTCCGAGTAGGGAATCGGCTCCGAGCCGACGAGCGATTGCGGGCTGAACCGGGCCGCCTGACCGGCTTCGAGCCGCTTGGGAAACCGTCCAGCCGAGCGTGAATCCCTTCCAGTCGCGATCACCGCGCCGTCGTAGACCTGCACTTCCGTGACAAAGCCGCCCTCCGCCTTCACGGCAAACTCGGTGCCGAGGTCGAGCACGTCGGTGGCGGCGGTGTCGAGCCGGAAGCCGCTCATCCCCTTCGGCACGCGAACGACAGCATTGCCCATATGCAGAAACGCGTTCATCTCATCGATCAGGTCGATCTCGCCTGGCCCCTGCATGACGATCCTCACGCCGTTGCGGAGCTTCAGTTGCACGACGCCGCCCAGGATCGCGACGCGGCCAGCAGCGAGCGGCTGCCCGGCCGCGAGGGCCGCAGCCGGTTCGGCGGGGAGCAGGAATTGCGTGCCGGTGATCGTGGCCAACGGCCGTTCGACAGGAGGCCGAACCGCCCAGACCACAAGCACCGTGGCGAGGACGGCCGCCGCCGATCCGGCCGCTGCCGCGATCCACCACGGCCGGCGAACTCCCGGCATGGCCACCTGGGACGACTGTCCGGCGTTGTTGGAGTTGTTCTGGCCGGAGTTGTCCTGGCCGGCCTCGGCCTGCTGCACGAGCAGGCTGTCGAGATCAGCCCAGGCGCGAAACTCGTCGCGGGCCGCGCGCGAATGCAGGAGATCCTGTTCGAGCCGCGCCGATTCCTCGGCCGAGAGTCTGCCGTCGAGCCACGACGAGATCAGTTCGCGACGCCCGTGGTCCGTCATGGCGCACTCTCCGGCACGAGTTGCCCACGCATGCAGTCGAGGACCGCCGCCCGCAGCCGCTGGACGACCTTATAGAAGGCCTGCTCGCTGCGGCCCGCCCGGCGGGCAATCTCGTTGAGCCGCACGCCCGGAGTGTGCGTTTCCAAGAGTAGCATTCGCTGCTCAACGCCTAATTTGTCAAGGCAATGCTCGAGCGCCGTACGCCGCCGGTCGATCGCCTCGGCCGCGTGGGCGGGCTCGGCCTCGTTGGCGAGCAGCTCCCACACCTCCTCCGAAAAGACGAGCGGGCTGCGGGCCAGCCGGCGGCGATGCTTGAGCGCCTCGTAGCGGGCGATCACGAGCAGCCAGCCGCCGAAGTTGGTCTGCCGATCAAACTCGGGAAACTTCCGCCAGGCGACGATGCTCGCCTGCTGGATCACCTCGTCGACGTCGTTCCACGTGGGCAGCAGGCCCCGCAGGAAGCCGCGAACCCGGCCCTCGTGCTCCATGAGCAGCCGCACGAACGCCTCGTGCCTGTCATCGGGCCTGTGATCGGGCCCGGGGCTTGAATCGGCGGCATTTGGTGCGTCGGCATTCCCCATAGCCGTAATACTCCCCGAGCCGACCGGATTGGACAAACCCCCTTATCCGGCCGCTGGAGCCGTTTTTTCCGGGGCCGGTGGGGGCGGGCCCAGCGGCCGGGCGACTCTCAACTTTCCGCATGACGGGACGCGCCCCGTTTGTGTCGCCTCCCGGGCGAAAGCCGGGAAAATTCGGGCTGCTGGCAGCTCTCGGTGGCGACGCGCCGCCGGGGACGGCTTCGCAGGATGCGAAGCGCAGCACCAGCAAACTGCGTTTGCCAAGAAAAAAATCGTAGGGTGCGATGTTTTTCGTGAACACAGCTCCTCGAGCTTCCGCAGCGACTCCCCCGTTCGCCAAACGTGGCTGACACGGTATCTTCACGGCTTCCAACCGCTGCCGCCGCCGTTTGGCGGCAGTTTTTTGCGGCCTATCAACACCTGCCCCCCTTTTTGATCCCATGACTTCCGCCCTCTCGCCGCAAGCCCGATTCGCATCGCTGGGCCTCACGCTCCCCACCGTCGGCAAACCGGCCGGCCTTTATAAGCCCTGCCTGATCGTCGGGCCGCATGCGTATCTGTCGGGCCATCTCCCGATGCTCGCCGACGGCACGCTCATGAAGGGCAAGATCGGCCAGGAACTCGACGCAGACGCCGGCAAGGCCGCCGCCCGCCAGGTGGGCATCACGATCCTGGCCACGCTCATCGACAGCTTCGGCAGCCTCGACCGGATCGCCCGCGTGGTCAAACTGCTCGGCGCGGTCAACTGCACGCCCGAGTTTGAGAAGCACCCCTACGTGATCAACGGCTGCAGCGAACTCTTCGCGGAGATCTGGGGGCCTGATCTCGGCGTCGGCGTGCGGAGCGCGGTCGGTGCAGGATCGCTGCCCGCAGGTGTTCCCGTGGAGATCGAGGCGATCTTCGCCCTGGCATGACCCAGGCTGGAAACAAACCGTATGCCCCCTCGGCGTCTCATCGCCGTTCAAAAAAGAGACTGATCTCATGCCACTGGCCATCGTTGCCATCGCCATCATCACGCTCGTGGCGCTCGTCGTCTGGGCGAAGGTCCATCCATTTCTGGCATTCGTGATCGTCTCGGCCGCGGCGGCCTGCGCACTCGGTATGCCGCCGGGCGACATCGCCGGCGCCGTTCGCAAGGGGATTGGCGACATCCTCGGCACGCTCACGATCGTCATCGTCACGGGAGCCATGCTCGGCAAACTCGTGGTCGAGAGCGGAGCGGCCCAGCGAATCGCCACGACGCTCGTCAAGGCGTTCGGGCAGCACCGGATGGCCTGGGCGATGGCGATCACGGGACTGATCGTCGGTATTCCGCTCTTCTATGGCGTCGGCTTCGTGCTGCTCGTGCCGATCATCTTCGCGGTGATCGGCCAATACCGTCTTCCGGCCCTGGTGGTGGCCATGCCGGCGCTGGCGGCGATGAGCGTGGCCCACGGCCTGTTGCCGCCCCATCCCGCGCCGACCGCACTGGTGGCGACGTTCCACGCCAACCTCGGGTTGACACTGATCTACGGCCTGATCGTCGCGGTGCCGGCCATCATCGTGGCGGGTCCTCTGTTTGGCCGCACGCTGGCCGGCATCACCGCGAAGCCGCTGCCCGGCCTCGCTGCCGAGCCGAAGCCTGAGGCCGAACTGCCCGGCACCTTCATCAGCATCACGACGGCGCTCCTCCCCGCGATGCTGCTTTTGCTGACGACGATCGGCGAGTTCGTCGCGCCGGCGTCCGCTTCACCGGCCAGCTCAGGCGCAGGGATCCTGAAGTTTCTCTCCGATCCCGACGTCGTGCTGATCTTCTCCCTGCTCTTCGCCACCGTGTCACTCGGTCTGCTCCGGGGTCGGTCGCTGCCGAGCGTGATGCATACGTTTACCGGCGCGATCAACGATGTGGCCTCGATCCTGCTGGTGATCGCAGGCTCGGGAGCCTTCAAGGAAGTGCTCATCAAGAGCGGCGTGAACGCCCAGATCGCGCAGGCTCTGCAGGGGCTGTCGATCGATCCGCTGCTGCTGGCCTGGATCGTCACCGCTGCGATCCGGGTGTGCGTCGGCTCGGCGACGGTGGCGGGCCTGACCGCAGCCGGCATCCTGACGCCGGTCGTCACAGGGGGCGGTGTCGATCCGAATCTGATGGTGCTGGCGATCGGTGCCGGGAGCCTGTTCTGTTCGCACGTCAACGACTCTGCCTTCTGGATGTTCAAGGAGTATTTCAACGTCAGCATCGCCGACACGCTCAAGAGCTGGACCGTGATGGAGTCGATCGTGTCGGTCGTGGGCCTCCTCGGCGTCCTCGTGCTCGCGCGGATCATCTGAGCCGGCCGCAGCCCCCCGCGGCTGCAAGATTGCATCTTGTCCGTATCCCTGCTCCCCCGTGGCGGCAAGTTTTCAACTTGTCCGTGTCCCTGCATCGATTGCACAAGCTAAAAACTCGTGGCCACGAGTCGAACTCCTTCGGTCTCATCCTTCATGCCGAGACAGCCTCAACCTCTCTCCACACGGCTGCACGCTTGCATCTTCCCCGTGTCTCTTCTGGTCTTACTTGAGCGGCGTGAGCCCCGCCTCGCCGCGGAGCCGATTGACCGCCACCCACGCGGCGGGCACCTTCCTGAAAAGTTTTGTGAGCTGCGACATGCTCACCCCGAGCGCGTCGGCGGCCGGCCGCATCTCGAATCCGACCGCCATCAACCTGTCGATCGCCTCGGCAACGAGCGTCGGATAGTCGTCGTGGTCCGCTGCGATCGCGAGCTGACTGCCACGGACTCGTGACGCCCAGAGGGCTGATGGAGTGGCCGCGGGTGGCTCTCGGTGCGAAAGAGCCAGCGTCAGCCGCAGCCGCCAGAGGGCGACGCGACGGTTCTCGGCCTGCGATCTCCGTTCCGAGCCCTCGGCAGAGAGCCCCGTCGGTCGATGCACGAGCACGACTGCCGTCTCCACCTTGTTGCGATGTTGGCCGCCTGGGCCTGAGCGACGGGTCCGGGTTTCGTCACACTGCAAGAGCAGTTCGTCAGGAGGAAGGGCGGCGGGGTGCATGCGGCAGACACTCATTGCTTCTGTGCGGCCGGCAGCGTATCCGCCAACGCCAACTTGAGCGGGCAGCTCTCGGGAATCGCATGCCCCTGGCGATACGCCTCGAGCACCGTCCGCGACCGCGCGGCCAGCATCCGCCGCACCTCGCGTCGCTGCCCCTTCACTCGGGCGATCTTCATCGAGTCGTAGGCGGTGGTCTGGTGCCGCATCCAAGCGATCACTGCCGCCTCCGCCCGCCGCTCGATCGGGATCCGCTTCGTGCGGGCCACAGTCCCGCTGCCCACCGGCGTCGCATGGGCCGCCACGAGCCGCGCGAGCCGCCGCGACAAAGGTGCATGCGTTTGATGAAACCGCAGAAACTCCAGGACCGCTCCCTGGAAGTCCTTCACATACGCTTCCTGAACTTTTTCACGCCGCTTGGCTGCCGACTCCTGCTTCTTGGCGTAAGTCTCAGTGGCCCGCTCCCCGTCGAGCTCCGCTCTGATGCGATCCACCGTGGCGGCCGGTGCCCACACGCCCCGGGAAAACATCCGGCGGCCGACCTTCTCCTGCACGACATAGTGGTCGCCCGCGGCCTTCACCCGCCGAGTCAGCCCCGCGTCGCCGGGCGGCAGCAGCACCCAGTCGGCGGGCACGGGCTTTACGACGCCCGCCGCCGTACGGACCGTGCGGGAAGAGGGGCCTGGCATATAGGAAGTACCGGGCATCGTTCAGATCCTTGCGGAGAAATGAAAAAGGGGGAAAGGTGCCAGCCACCAAATCTGGGCAAGACGTCAACTTCTCCAATTCTGGTGGCCGGCACCTTTTGCGAGAACCGTCGACCAAAGTAGACATGTCCACGAGCGTCGAGTAAACTCGACACCTATGGATTCTGCCGCTTTTCTGCGTGTTGCCGGCGACTGGAGCCACTGGGACGCCCCCCCGCCGCCGACGGTTCCCCGGTCAGTGCCGCTCCCCGTGGAGTTGCGGTCAGACATTGCCATCGTCGTACAGGGTGTGCGCCGATCGGGGAAATCGACGCTCCTGCGGCAACTGATCGACCGATACCGTCTCGACCGCACACGCTGCCTGTTCGTCAACTTCGAGGATCCGCGGCTCGCTCCTGCGCTCGATCACACCACGCTGCAAATGATGGTCGATGCGTTCGAGGCGGATCGGGGCCCCGGCTGCACCTATCTGCTCGACGAGATCCAGTGGGTCTCCGGCTGGCAACGATGGCTCCGCGGACAGCTTGACCGACCGCGTGGCAGACGGTTCATCGTCACGGGATCCAACGCCCACCTGCTTTCAGGCGAGTTGGGCTCGTCGCTCACCGGTCGCCATCACACAGTGGAACTGTTCCCCTTCGATTTCGACGAGTTTCGCGCCGCACGCCCCGCGGCCACGCTCGAAGACTACCTGGCCTGCGGCGGCTTCCCGGCTGTGGCGACGTCGCCGGACCGCGACATGCTGCTCCGCGGCTATTTCCAGGACATCGTCGAGCGTGACATGCGCGAGCGGGTGGCGGCCCGATCGACGTTGCCGCTGCGGCGACTCGTGCAGATGCTCTACGAATCGGCCGGCGCCGAGATGAGCGTCCGCCGGGCGGCGGCGGCGCTCGGAATCTCGGTGGATACGGCCGGCCTCTATGTCAACGCGGCGGAGTCGGCTTATCTCGCGATAAGCTGCCCGTTTTTCGCCTGGTCAGCCCGCAAACGGCTGGCTCGCAACCGGAAATTTTATCCGGTGGACACGGCGCTGCGGCGAGCGTGCGTCACCCTGACCGGGCAGGACCGTGGCAAGCAGCTGGAGTGTGCCACGTTCCTGCTCTTGCGGCGTCGGTTCCGCGATGTGGCCTACTGGCGGGGCGGCGGCGAGGTCGACTTTGTCATCGACGCCGGGCGAGGCCCTGTTCCCGTCCAGGTGAGCTGGGAGGAGGCCTCGGAACGAGCGCGGCGCGGCGTCGACGAGTTTCACGAAACCCATCCGACGGCAGGCGAGCCGGTGTACGTCACCGCCGCAGCGTTCGCCGCGGGGGTCCCTGAACTGACCTGCCTCCAAGAATGACCCCGGGTTTTCTCTCTGGAAGCGGTGCCCTTGAGGAAAGGCTTGTCGATTGTCGTCGTGTCGAATCCACGACGCAGGTACGCTCCCAAAACACACTTCCACCGGAAGAGCACGTGCCTCCGACGTGATGCCGCCGGTCATTCTTTGGGTCGGATCTTTCGAACAAAACGTAAAAGATTTGGGCTTGAATGGAAATGCGGGGGGTGGGCCGGCGTCGATATGATAGAGCGAGTTTGATTCGCGAACACCGAGCCACATGCGTTCCAGTGTCAGGATAGGTGCAACGATGAAGCTTCCACAGTCGAGCATCTGGGCGGTGGTTGGTCTCGCTGGACTTTTGGCTCTCGCCGCTCCTCGCGACGTCGCCGTGGCGGCCGCTGCCGCTGATACCGCGGCCGCCGAGACATTCCGCACCCAGGTGGCGCCGCTGCTGGCCGCGAAATGCGGGGCATGCCATGCCGCCGGCAGCCCGGAGAGTGGGTTTCGGATCGACGAGCGAGAGAAGACGCTCGCCGGCGGTGACTCGGGGTCTGTGGGCATCGCGCCCGGCAAGCCGGACGAGAGCGAACTCTTCAAGCGGATCGTCACCGACGACCATGAAAGCCGGATGCCGGCCGACGGCGAGCCGCTCTCCGCCGACGAGCAGCAGCTCGTGCGGCTCTGGATCGAGGCCGGCGCCCCGTGGCCCGACGACATGCAGACGCTGCCTGAGTCGCTGCTGCCCAAGGGCGATGCCGCACCCGCGAAGGGGGCGAACCACTGGGCGTTTCAACCGCTGGAGCGGCCGGCCGTGCCGGCTCTCCCCTCCACCCAGGCAGCCAGCAGCAAGAATCCGATCGACGCCTTCATCGTTTCTTCGCTGGCAGAAAAGGGCCTCGCCCTCAATCCGGAGGCCGATCCGCGAACGCTCATCCGCCGCGTGT
The DNA here is from genome assembly GCA_947459185.1 of Planctomycetaceae bacterium. Classification (GTDB taxonomy): domain Bacteria; phylum Planctomycetota; class Planctomycetia; order Pirellulales; family UBA1268; genus CAMCQY01. Next base: position 11,054 of record CANHCU010000010.1, read on the forward strand.
CTTTCGACCTGATCGGCCTGCCACCGTCGCCAGAGGAGATCGCGGCCTTCGAAGACGCCTGCCGCGCCGCGGGTAACACGGCCGGGCCGTTTGCGGAACTGGTTGACCGATTGCTCGCGTCACCGCACTACGGCGAACGCTGGGCGCGGCACTGGCTCGACGTGGTTCGCTTCGCCGAGAGCCACGGCTTCGAAATGAACAAGGTTCGTTCCAACGCCTGGCCCTATCGCGACTGGGTGATCGCGTCGTTCAATACCGACAAGCCATACGACTCTTTTTTGAAGGAGCAGATCTGCGGCGACATGCTCGGCGCCGACGCGGCCACGGGCTTCATCGTCGGCGGACCGAAGGACGAGGTCGGCTCGCCCGACCCTGTGCTCACGGCCAACCAGCGGGCCGACGAGATGCACGACATGGTGAGCACGACGGGCTCGGCGATGCTCGGCCTCACGGTCGGCTGCGCCCGCTGCCACGACCACAAGTTCGATCCCGTCCCGCAGACTGATTACTATCGGATCAAGGCGGTCTTCGCCGGGGTCAAGCACGGCGACCGCGACATCCTGCCAGCCGACAACGCCGACCGGCTGAAGCAGATCGCCGCACTCGAGCGGGAGCTGCTACCGATCCAACGCCGGCTTGCCGAACTGCAGCCCGCCGCACGGCTTCGCCGCACGATCGTGATCGACGACCTCTCTGCCTCACAGACGGAAAAGCTCGCCGAGCCGAAGGGGGTCGCCACGCATGCCGGCGGCACCGAACGCGGTCACGCCGACGAGCCCGGCGACATCCGTTCGCTCCCGAACATCGGTAAGGAATACACCTGGTGGAAGGCTGCACCCGGTCAGCCCGTCTTCGCCTACGGCCCCAAGGCCGCCGGCGTGTTTCGAATCTGGCTCTCCTGGGGCGCCGGCTGGCACACGCATTCTCGCGACGCGAAATACGTCCTCGACGCCGACGGCGATCCCAAGACCACGGCAGACCAGACCGTAATCGCCACCATCGACCAGCGACTCATGGCTAACGTCGACCCGCGACTCGGGGCCGATAGCAGCGGCGAGCCGACGCCGAACCAGCCGCTCTGGAGCGGCTTGCGCGAGGCCGGCGTTCATACGCTCACTGAGGCATCGCGGCTGCTCGTCGTCGGCGGCTCTGCTGAAGCCCCCCTCACGGCTGACACCGTGATCTTCGAGGAGCAGGAGTCTCGCGACGACACGGCCAACCGGACGCCGCATCTCCGCGGTCCGGTCTCGGCCGGTGAAAATGTGGACGCCTTCCCGCCGACGAAGGCACGGTTCGTGCGGTTCACGATCCTCGACACGACGGCAGCGGAACCCTGCCTCGACGAACTGGAGGTGTTTACCGTTGACGGCCGCAATGCGGCGCGCGGGGCAAGCCCGTCTGCCTCGGGCACCTTCGCCGACAATCCCTCCCACAAGCTCGAGCACATCAACGACGGTAAGTACGGCAACAAGCGGTCGTGGATCTCGAACGAGATCGGCAAGGGCTGGGTGCAGTTGGAACTCGCGGAGAACGAGGAACTCAGCCGCGTCGTCTGGAGCCGTGACCGCAGTCCGAAGCCTGAGTTCGCTGACCGGCTCACGACGAAGTACGAGGTCAGCACGTCGCTCGACAGCGAGAACTGGAAGGTCGTTGCGACCCACGCCGATCGGCTGCCTCACGACTACGTGCACAACGCTGGCCCGACGAGGGTCGGCCCGATCACGTCGGCCGCCGAGCTCTCCCCGAATGAGCTGGCCGAGATGGAGAGCCTTACCGAGACGGCGGGGGATCTCAAGAAAAAGCTCCAGCCGCTCAAGACGCTGCCGAAGGCCTATGCCGGCCAGTTCGTTGCGGCCCAGAAGACGCATCGGTTCTTCCGTGGCGACCCGATGGCTCCGCGCGAGGAGATCGCTCCGGGAAGCCTCTCGCGATTCGGTGCCTCCTGGGAGCTCCCGGCCGACGCCCCGGAGAACGACCGCCGCAAGGCGCTCGCCGACTGGATCGCCGCGCCGACCAATCCGCTCACGGCCCGCGTGATCGTCAACCGGCTCTGGCACTATCATTTCGGCACCGGCATCGTCGACACGCCAAGCGACTTCGGCGTCAACGGGGCCGCGCCCAGCCATCCTGCACTGCTCGACTGGCTGGCCAGCGAACTCATCGATCCCGCAAACACCGCCAACCGCTGGCGGCTCAAGGCCCTGCACAGGCTGATCGTCACGACCCGGGCCTACCGGCAGACGAGCACGCCGCGAGAGGATGGCCTGACGGTCGACTCGGGCTCGCGGCTGCTCTGGCGGTATCCGCCGCGGCGGCTGGAGGCTGAGCCGCTCCGCGACGCGATTCTCGCCGTGAGCGGCAGCCTCAACACGAAGATGGGCGGGCCGGGCTTCGACCTCTTCGAACCGAACACCAATTACGTGAAGGTCTACAACACCAAGACCAAGTTCACCGACGAGGAGTTCCGCCGGATGGTCTATCAGTCGAAGCCGCGGGCCGAACTCGACAGCTTCTTCGGCGCCTTCGACTGCCCCGACGCCGGGCAGGTGCAGCCAAAGCGAACGGTGAGCGTCACGCCGCTCCAGGCGCTCAACATGCTCAACGGCGACTTCCTGCTCGACCAGGCCGCGCGATTCGCGAAGCGTGTCGAACGGGAGGCGGGGAGCGACCCCGGCCTGCAGGTGAGCCGGGCGATCGAACTGTCCTTCGGTCGCAAGGCCACGGAGGCCGAGGTGGCCGCCGGCCGCACGCTCGTCGCCGCCCACGGCCTGCCGATCCTCTGCCGAAGCCTCTACAACGCCAGCGAGTTCATCACCATCTACTGAGGCGCCCATGCGACACGAACTCTCCCACGCCGGCCGCCGGATGCTCGACCGCCGCGATTTCCTGCAGTGGGGCGGCACCGGCCTCTCGAGCATCGCGCTCGCGACGCTCTTGCACGAGCAGCGACTGCTCGGTGGAGAGCAGCCGATCCGGCCGCTGATCGACCCCGCCAAGCCGTATGCCGCGCGGTCGCCGCACTTTCCAGCGAAGGCCAAGCGGGTGCTGATGATCTTCTGCTCAGGCGCGCTCTCACACGTCGACACGTTCGACTACAAGCCGGAGCTCGTGAAGCGGCACGACACGCCGATGCCGACCGCCAGTGGCGAGAAGGTTATCACGTTCCAGGGAGAGCAGGGGAACCTCATCAAGCCGCTCTGGGAGTTTAAGCCGCGGGGCGAGAGCGGCACGATGACGAGCGACCTGCTGCCGCAACTCGGCGACATGGCCGACGAGATGTGCTTCATCCATTCGATGACGGCCAAAAGCAACACCCACGGTCCGGCCGAGACCCAGATGTCGACCGGGTTCACGCTCGACGGCTTCCCGAGCATCGGCGCGTGGACGACCTACGCCCTTGGGAGCGAATGCAACGACCTGCCGGCGTTCGTGGCGATCCCCGATCCGCGCGGCGTGCCACAGATTGGCCCACGCCAGTGGCAGTCGGCCTTTCTGCCGGCCGTCTTTCAGGGCACGAGCTTCAATGCCGACCGGCCGATCGCAAACCTCGCCCGTCCGGCATCGATCTCGGCGGAGGCCGACCAGGCCTCCCGCGACTTCCTGCAGAGGCTCAACGAAGACCACCTCTCGCGGCATCCGGGCGACAGCGACCTCGCGGCCCGCATCAGTGCCTATGAACTAGCCGCCAAGATGCAGCTCTCCGCGGCGAAGGTGGCCGACCTGTCGGACGAGTCGGCCCAGACGCTCGCACTCTACGGCGCCGACGATACGCAAAACTCACTCAAGGCCCGCTTCGCCCGAAACTGCATCCTCGCCCGGCGACTCGTGGAGAAGGGGGTGCGGTTCGTGCAGCTCTTCAACGGTGGTTACGCGATGGGCGAGGGCGTGGGCAACTGGGACGGCCACAAGACCATTGAGAAGCAGTACAGCGTGCACGGCCCGATCCTCGACCAGCCTGTCGCCGGACTGCTCCGCGATCTCAAGGACCGTGGCCTCCTTGCCGACACGCTGGTGGCGTTCGTGACCGAGTTTGGCCGGATGCCGACGTTCCAGAAGGGGGCCAACGGCCGCGACCACAACCCTGCCGGGTTCACTGTGTGGCTGGCCGGCGCCGGCGTGAAGCGGGCCTTTCATTACGGCGCGACTGACGAGTTTGGCTACAAGGCGGTCGAGAACGTGGCCACGATCTACGATCTGCATGCCACGATCCTCCACCTCATCGGCCTCGATCACACGAGGCTCTCCTTCTACAACAACGGCATCGAACGCCGTCTCACCGACGTGCACGGCCACGTGCTTCAGCCCGTGCTGGCGTGACGACCTCATGACCATCGAGCAATTCAGAGCGACCATCCGGCAGCAGCCGTTTCGGGCCTTTACCATCCATTTGGTCGATGGGCGGGTCTTTCCCGTGGCACATCCGGATTTTGTGGCGGTGTCACCAACCGGCCGCACCGTGATCGTGTTCCAGCCCGACGACAGTTACAGCGTCGTCGATCCCCTGCTGATGTCGGAACTCGAGGTGCCACCGACGCAGAGCAAGGCCGGATGACGCCCGGAGCCTGGAAGACATGGCTCATGATTGGTGCCACGGGCTTTGGCGGCCCGGCAGGGCAGGTGGCGATCCTGCACCGCGAGGTCGTGGAACGACACAAGTGGCTCGACGAAGAGGAATTTCTCGCCGCCATGCGGCTCTGCATGCTCCTGCCTGGCCCGGAGGCCCAGCAGTTGGCCACCTACGCGGGCTGGCGGCAGGGCGGAGTGGCCGGTGGCCTGCTCGCCGGCACGCTCTTCGTCATTCCCGGCGCTCTGCTCGTGACGGCGTTGGCCTGGCTCCATGCCGCGGGCGAGCACCTTCCGCTCGTGGCGGCGGCTTTTACGGGCACGCGGCCGGCGGTGGTGGCCCTCGTCGCGCTCGCTGCCTGGCGGATCGGTAAAAAGTCGCTCCGCTCGCCAGTGGCGGTCGTGATCGCGATCGGAGCCCTGGCAGCGCTTGCCGCAGGCGTCAGTTTTCCGATCGTCGTCCTCGTGGCAGGCATAGTCGGCTTCCTGTTACCCTTTGACATCGCGCCGCGAGCGGGCGGCAAAGACGCCCATCCGGCCGATGCGCAGGCCGACGTTCCAACAGACTCTCTACCAGCCACTGCAGACGCCACACCCTCACGCGGCCGGTCGCCGATCTACCATGCGTTCATCACCGCCACCGTGTGGATCGCCATCTGGGCAGCCACCTATCTCGTTGTCAGCCTGCTCCATCTGGCGGGTGGACGCGGCGCCGACATCGCCGCGCTTTTCACCGAGACCACGCTCCTCTCGCTGGGCGGCGCTTACGCGGTCGTGCCGTGGGCGCTCGATGAGTCGGTGGCCCACGGCTGGCTCGCGCCGTCCGAGCGGTTCGATGCTCTGGCCATGGGAGAGGCCACGCCGGGGCCGCTGATCCTCGTCGTCACCTTCATCGGGTTTCTCGCGGGATGGAAGAGCGATGCCGCCGGCGCGCCGACGGCCGGTCTGGAGGGCGCCGCGATCGCCACGCTCTTCGCGTTCATCCCCTCCTTCGCGATGATCTTCACGCTGGCACCGCTCGTGAGGAAGATTCGGCCGACTTCCGGGCTGGGTCGGGCGATGGTGGCGATCGGCGCGGCCGTCGTCGCGGCCATCGTTTTGCTCGGCCTCAAGCTCGCGGTTGCCTCGTTTCTGCCGGAGGGCCAACTTGCCGGCCTGCCTATCGTGGTGGCCGCCTTGAGCGGCCTGGCATTGCTCCGCGGCTGGGCCTCGACGCCGGTGGTAGTCGCAGCGGCCGCCGCGTTCGGCGCCCTCCTTCAGACCATTTCCTGACCGCACGCGTTTTGGCGATGGGGTCTGGTCAGCACCGAACCGTTGCCAACTCCTGAGGGAGCACGTGCCAACGCGGGGATACTCCACTGAGCATGCCGCTTAACCCGATCAGGAGCGACCACTTCCACCCAGAAATCGCTTTCCGCACCGGGGAAGGTAGTATCGGGCGCATGAAACACGGCCCCTTTGCTCGATCCTCCCGGCCTGCGGCCAGCACGAAACGCGCACCTCGACGCTCGGCGGTCACCCCCGCCATCGAGCCACTCGAACAGCGTCACGCATTCGATGCGGCGGGCCTCCCGGTGGCCATGTGGATCGAGCGCGACAACGGTGACGACACCTTCTACAAGGGCATCGTCGACTACGCCACGAGCGTCCAGCCACTCGAGTCCAACAAGCTACTGCTTCGACTGGCCGATCCCGACTTATCCGACTCCTCGATCAGCGCGAACTTCCAACTCACCGCCCAGTCGCGGCTGATCGCCTCGATCCTGCAACTCAGCCAGCGCGGCTTCACCGGGCAGGTGGCCCTGATCCCCGATTTCACAGGCGGCCAGACCTGGACATGGAACCCGACCGGGGGCACGTTCACCGACGACAACAAATGGGAGAAAGCCTACTACTGGGCCGACCATGCCAACGACGTCCTGACGGCCAACGGGTCGAAGCTGTTGATCAGCGAGGTGACGATCGAAGCCGAGTCGAGCGGTATTTCCGCCGATGAGCCCACGCTCGAGGCCATCCGCGCCTACCAGAAGACGCTCTGGCCGACGATGCATGCCGACCCCGGCTTCGTCGGCAGCGGCTTCTCACACGGCTTCACCAACCTTGCGCAGATGGCCACCTGGACGGTCGGCGACCCCGACACCCGCCTCCTCGATGCGGCCTACTGCGAGCTCTACAACATGTACAAGCAAGTGGGGAGCGGCACGACCTACGTCGATGCCTATGCCTCATCTGCAAGCGTCACGAACCCCTCGCCTGCGGCCCCCGACACGATCTACACGCAGGCCCGCAATGCAGCCGATCCGGTGCAGGAAGTGCTGGGCACGCCGTCGGTCGATGATCCCGCGAGCACCTTCGGTTATCTCGTGGGCTCGCACACGTCGGGCAACATGCCGACCGATCTGTCGCGGACCTACCTGATGTTCAGCTGCGAGAAGCTCGGGGTGGGCGGCTCGCTGATCGACGCCTTCGGCACCTGGGACGCCCCTGCGGGCGGCCCCGGAGCCGGCGTGGATGACTTCGTCGAATTCTGCCAGACCTTCACGAAGGAGTTCATGCCCTTCTGGAATGCGACAGAGCAGCCGAATATCTGCGTCTTCCAGTACCAGCTGCTGCCCACCACCTGGATCAATACCGCATCCCGTTCGGTCACTGCCGCCCCCGCCTCCTTCGACGACTGGCGGTTCGCGATGTGGGACTATCGCGAGTGCGCCACCGATGCCACGTCGCTGGCCGGCTATCACAACTGGCTGCTCGGCTACCTCGCCGACCACCCGCCCTCGAAGCTCGTGCTCTACGTCACCGATCCAGATGTTTTGAACAACAGCTTCTACGATCCAACGGCAGCGGCGGTCGTTGGCACAAAAACGACCAACTTCGTGGGCTTTCTTACGCAGGTCGCCAAGCTGTCGGGAGCCAAGAAAGTTCCACTCGAGATTCTCATCGATCGCTCCAGCTTCCCGGCCAGCGAGAGCGGCACGGTCGACACGGGTTGGACCCCGCTCCTCTCCGGCCAGCCTGCCTCGATCGAGCTGCCAGCCGACTGGGTCAACCTGCCCCGCGCGTTCAGCTGGTTCTCCACACTGCTCGCCAATAGCAACGTGCCGCAGGATGTGATCACCAGCATCACGATCGACCCGGAACTGACGAAGGGCTCGGCGGGCCCCAACGTCGGAACGGTGGCCTACCAGAACGTCGCGTGCTGGCTCGATTGGGCCAAACGCCAGTCACCCGTGACGATGTCGCTCGGGGTCGGCATGGCGCTCGAAGTCGATTCGCACACGCTGGCCAAGATGAACACGACGACGTTTCCCGCGACCGGGGACCTCGCCGCTCTCATTCCAAAGGCGCCGATCAGCCCGTACCTCGACGCACAAGGGTATCCGTCGTGGAGGCCGGGCGTATCCGAGCCGATCCTCTCGATGGCCTACATGGAGGCCTACGTCGGCAATGCACCGCCGCCGGCTCCCGCGAACCAGCCGCCGCCGCCCGACCGCCCCTCGGCCGGCTCCTACTTCCGCTGGATGACCGACAACGGCGCCACCGACGGCAAGACGCCCACGCCCCGATCACCGGCCGACGCCGCGGCCGATTTCCAACGCAGCCTGCTCGACTGGCCCTACGCCGCGGGGCAGGGGACGATCACCGTGTCGGGCTCCGGCGACAGCCTGACGATGACCGGCAGTGGCACGAACTTCGACGAACTCCAGCAATACGCCGCGATCTCATCGGTCAAAGCGGATGGCAGCCTCCTGCCTGCCACGGCGCCGTACTGGAAGGTGCAGAACGACGTACCCTCGGGCACGTCACTCTCGCTGACGGGGCCGTCGATCGACGTCAGCACGCCGAGCGGCTGGAAGTACACGGAGCTCACCATGGACTGGCAGGCACCCAACGTGCCGGCCGGCCTCGAAAATCGAATCACGTTCATGTTCAGTGCCGAGAAGGGGCAGGACCTGCCGTTCTTCGGCTACTGGCAGCTGCCCGACTTCCTTTCGTTCATGACGAAGGCCTCCGGCCTCCTCGGCTCGACTGATCCCACCACCGCGATCTTCGTCGACGGCAACGAAGGCCGTGGCGTGCCGCTGGCCAACTACGGCCTCTACAGCCTCAAGCAGATCTGCTCGGCATGGAACATCGCGACGTATCCCGGCACGGCCGACGTGATCCCGCCGAAGGCTCCGCAGGTTGCCCTCGTGCGCGACACGGGGCTCAGCACCAGCGATCGCATCACGAGCGACAGGCGGCTACTGGTCGCATCGGAACCGGGGGCGAGGATTCAGTATTCGATGAACGGCGGTCTACGGTGGAGCCCTGTCTTCCAGGCCAAGCCCGGTCGCAACACCGTGCATGTGCGCCAGATCGATGCAGCCAACAACGTCTCGCCCACCACCACGTTCAGCTTCACGCTCGATCGCTCGCGGCCGGCCGCGCCGCAAGTAATGCCTGCCCGATTGGCCGGGATCAACCTCTACGCCATCGTGACCCGCGACCCCTCGCTGTCGGTGCGACGTGTGGAGAGGAACGCGCTGGTCGAGTATTCGTTCCAAGGGCGTGCCGGATGGAGCAACTGGAGCACCGACTATGCGGCCGCCGCGGGCCGGAATGTCGTCCGCGTCAGGCAGGTCGATGTGGCTGGCAATGTCTCTCCAGCCAGCCGTGCCCTCGCGTTTCGGCTCGACACGTCGATCGCAGCCCCTCCGTCACGATCACTCCCCGTGATGCCGGCTCCCGATCTGTTCTCGCTCGTGCCGACGGCGCCAAGTCGCCGATCTGCGGTCCGCCCCCCCATCATGTAAACTGGGGCGGAAAAAGCGTAAGGATTGTCCCCTCAGGCCGCCGAGAGGCGCGGGCTACAATCGGGCCGGTTGATGCGTGGCGATTCCTGCCGGAGAACGTTCCCAGCAGCAACGCCACGCGACTCCTCTCGACGGGCAAGGCGTTGGCATGAGCGGTAGACCCCACGGCGATTCATCCCACGGCAATGCCATCGATTGCATCGTCTGCGGCACCTGCGTCGCGGACATCCTCGTCCGGCCGGTGCCGCTCTCGCAGCCCGTCGGTGGCGGGCGACTCTTTCACGTCGAGCCGATCGAGGTGACCACCGGCGGCATCGTCTGCAACTCCGGCACCGCCATGCAGCGGCTCGGGCTTCGCGTGGCGGCCTCGAGTCTGGTGGGCGACGATCTCTGGGGCAGCGTCGTCCGTGCGCGGCTCGAGGGCGAAGGAATCGACACAGCCGCGATCGAATCACACCCCACTCTGGCCACGAGCACGACTGCCGTGCTCATCGACCCGAGCGGCGAACGCAGCTTCGCCCATCATGTCGGCGCGCCGCAGGCCATCGACCTAGCCTTCATCAAGCGACAGGCGGCCCACTTTGGCAACAGCCGCATGGCGCTGGTCGGCTATTTTGGACTCTTGCCATCTCTCGAGCCGGAGCTGGCCGACGCGGTCGCGGCCATCAAGGCGACAGGCTGCCGGGTGACGCTCGAAACTGGCGGCTCCGGGGGCACACTCGCACAGCTCACGCCGGCCCTGCCTCACGTCGACATCTACGTGCCGAGCCTCGACGAGGCCATCCACCAGACAGGCCTCTCCGACCCGAAGGAGATCATCGACTGCTACCGACGGCACGGGGCAGGGGGAATCGTCGGCGTGAAGCTCGGAACGCGGGGCACGCTGCTGAGCCCCGCGGTGGGCGAACTGCTCGAGATCCCGTGCCTGCCCGCCCCCGGCCCGGTCGTCGACACCACCGGCGCAGGTGACTCGTTTCTGGCAGGCCTGCTCACGGGCATCCTGCGAGGCATGCCGCTCCGCCAGGCCGGCCTGCTCGGCGCCGCCACTGCCGCCTGCTGCGTGACCGGCCTAGGCGCAACCGCCGGCCTGCGGTCGTTCGACGACACGCTCGAATTGGCCACGCCTCACCTCAGGTGAAAATCGATCACCAGCGGGAGGTGGTCGCTCGCCGTCTTCGAAAGGCTCGTCCTCACGATCCGGGCCTGCCGCACCGTGATCTCCCCGCGAACGAACGCCTTGTCGAGCGCTCCCACCGCCAGCCACGCAGGAAAGGACCGGAACCTACCGGCGGGGCTCGTCACCTGCGCGAAGCCGTTTGCGGCCAGACTGGCGTCGGCAAGCGTGTCGCGCCAGTCGTTGAAGTCACCCACGACCATCGTCGGTAGGTTGTCGGCTGACCGGAAGAGCATGTGCCCGAGCAGACGGTCCATCTGCCAGTGCCGCTCCCTTTCCGCCAGCCCCAGATGCGTGTGCACCAGGTGCAGCGGGCCCTCGGGACTGTCGATGAGCAAGAGTTGCGCGCCGCGTGGCTTCCGCGTGCCCTGCCGCAGCAGGATCCGGTGGCGGTTTTCCAACGGCCACCGCGACAGTACGAGATTCCCATAGCCACCGTTGCCAACCGCCACGTTCGACTGAAACACCGAGTGAGCCCGAAAGTATCGCGAGAGCAACCGTGGCTGATCATCGAACCGGCTCCGTCGCACGAGACGGTCCACCTCCTGCAGGCAGATCAGGTCGGGATTCTCCGCCTCGATGCAGTCGATGATCCGCGCAAGCGAATACCGCCGGTCGCGACCACCGATTCCCTTGTGGATGTTCCAGCTCAGCAATCGCATGGGGCCATGGTCTTCGGGACGGGGTCAGTGTTTCTGTTTCTGTCGCATGTAATACCGCTGCACTCGGGCCACGCACGGGCGGCCGTCGGGGCTCTTCGTCGTGCAGGCGGCATCGGGCTGGCCTGCCTTCTGCACCACCGCCCGCACCCGCGAGGGCACGGGCTCCTCAAGGTCGGCATCGATATCATCTACCGTGAGGCCATGGCAGCAGCAAAGCGGTCCGGCGGGATCCTTCGGCCAGTAGAGACCGTGGGCGGCGTCCGCATCCACGCTCCGCTCGAAGAGGTCGAAGTAGGCGACGGGGCAGGCGTCGGTCGCGCACCAATAGGCCGGCTCGCCAAGCGACTCGGCCGCGTCCGAGGCCAGGTGGGCCCGTAGCGTTTGAGGGCCGACGGGCAGGCCATCCGCGCCGCACCGCGGGCACCGCGGCGGCAGGCTCGAATCGGGTTCCTTGCAGAAGGCTTTGTTCATGATCACTCTGGTTCACAGACGCTCATCTTCCCACTCGACGGATTGTAACCTAGGCTTTCGTCATGCAGGCCCACGACGACATTCGCATCGGCACGCTCGTTCCCGCACACGACCGCACAGCGGAGGTGGTCCGCCAGTTGCTGCCGCACGGATTCGAGACCTTTCAGATCAGCTTCGGCAAGAGCGTCGGCGACGTCGATCTCTCCGGGCTGGCCGACGCCATCCGGCGGGTGCTCGATGCCTGCCCGGTTGCCAGCGGCGACCTGCCTCGCCGCGTCAGCTCGATCGGCGTCTACGGCAATCCGCTCACGAGCCCCGAAACGGTCCGCGACTGGGAGCGGCTCATCGACGCCGCCCCCAGCTTCGGCTGCGATATCGTGTCGGGCTTTGCGGGCCGCATTCCCGGCCGGCCCGTGCCGGAGTCGTACGGACGGTTTGGCGAGGTGTTTCGGCCGCTCGCCGCCCGCGCGGAAGAGAAGGGGGTGCGGCTGGCTTTTGAGAACTGCGAGGCCCGTGGCACATGGGAGGCGGGCGATCGCAACATCGCCCATGCTCCGCAGGCCTGGGAGGCGATGTTTGGCGAGGTGGAGAGCCCTGTGATCGGCCTGGAATGGGAGCCGTGCCACCAGATCGTCAGCTTCGTCGATCCGCTGCCGCAGCTCCGCCGCTACTGCCACCGCATCTGGCACATCCACGGCAAAGATGCGACGGTCTTGTGGGACGTGGTCCGCGAGCACGGCATCCGCGGCGGCGTGCAATACATCCACCACCGCACCCCCGGCTTCGGCGACACGAACTGGACCGACCTGATCAGCACGCTCAGGCTCCATGGCTGGCGGGGCAGCATCGACATCGAGGGCTTTCACGATCCCGTGTACCGCGACGCCCTCGAAACCACTGGGCAGGTGGCGGCGCTCGACTATCTCAAACGCTGCCGCGGCGGCCGCTTCGTGCCCAACGTTTTTTAGAGCCCACGGTTCACGCGTTCGCCCGCACCGCAGCCGACATCGCGTTGACAACCTGCCGGAGTTCGGCGGGCGAGATCGTAAACGGCGGCACGGCGTACATCACATTGCCGATCGGCCGCAGCCAGACTGAATGCTCCAGGATGAGCGGAGCGAGCTGCTTTCGATCGAATGCCTTCTCTGTTTCGACCGCGAGAAAGCCGCCGCGACAACGGACTTCCCGCACATGCCCGAGGGCGGCAAGCGGGCCGAGTCCCTCGCGGCCCATCCGCTCGATCGCGGCCACCCGTTCCGCCACGGGCTCCCGCTCGAAGAGGTCGAGCGAGGCGTTGGCCGCCGCACAGCAGAGTGGATTGCCCATATAGGTCGGCCCGTGCATCAACGCGTGGTCGGGATGCTCGCTGTAGAAAGCTGCGAAGACCTCCGTGGTCGCCATCGTCACGGCCATCGGGAGCGTGCCCCCTGTCAGCGACTTGCCGAGGCAGAGGATGTCGGGCACCACGTCGGCCCAGTCGCAGGCGAGCCGTTTGCCGGTCCGCCAGAAGCCCGTCCCGATCTCGTCGGCGATGAACAGAAGCCCCGCCGCCCGCGTGACCTCCGCCAGCCGCCGCAACTGGTCTGGCGAATGAAACCGCATGCCAGTCGCGCACTGCACGAGCGGCTCGACGATGACGCCGGCGCACTGGCCACCGACGTCCCTCAGGAACTCGGCAAAGGCCAACCAGCCAGCCTCGTCGATGGGCAGCTCCTGCGGAAACTGCTCCAGCAGAAACCCGCGGAAGTGCCGGTGCATGCTGTCGTCGGGATCGCAGACGCTCATCGCGCCGCTGGTATCGCCGTGGTAAGAGTGCCGCAGGCAGATGAACCTCTTTCGTGCCGGCTCGCCCCGGTTCATCCAGAACTGCACCGCCATCTTCATGGCCACTTCAACGGCCACGGAGCCGGAATCGCAGAAAAACGAATGGTTCAGGCTGCCTGGCATCAGCGCCGCCAGACGGTCCGCCAGCCGCACGGCCTGCGGATGGTCGATGCCGCCGAGCATCACGTGCGGCATCCGGCGGGCCTGATCCACGATCGCCTCGACCAGGTGCGGATGGCGATGGCCGTGGCAGACGGTCCACCATGACGAGAGGCTGTCGATGATCTTCTGGCCCGAGTCGAGCTCAAGCCACGATCCCTCCGCTGCGATCACGTGCAGTGGCTCGCCGGCCGTCTGCATCTGGCAATACGGTCGCCAGAGCGTCAGATCCTCGAGCCGCTCCCGCTCGGCATCGTGTGATTGATTCATAATCGGCCGTCCTACCGCAACGACTCGAGATAAGCGAGCGGGTCAGCGGCCTCGGGGGCGGTCAGGTCGCGAAGCAGGTGCTCCGGCATCAGCGACACCTTCTGCGGCTCCATCTGCTCGATCTCGGCCGTCGGCAGTTCGACCGTCTTGTTCTCGGCGTCGCGCAGCACGACCGTTTGGTCGGTCTTCGAGACGACCAGCCCATTCAAGGCCCGGCCGTCGGCGGTTTCCACGACCCACGACAGATACTTCGGATCGATCGTCTTCGACGGCTCGAGCATGCTCTCGAGCAGCTTCGCGCGGTCGAGTTTGCCGCCGATCACCGTCAGTGGCGGGCCGACCTCGCGGCCGACCTCGCCGATCATGTGGCAATTGCGGCACTGCATACTCGCAGCCTCGTGGTAGAGCCTGCGGCCCCGGGACGCATCGCCTGAAAGGGCCAGGATCGTCGCCGGATCGACGACGGTGCCCAGCCGCTTCACACGCTGGTCTGCCGGCACAAACTCCTCGAAGAGCCCTGCAATCACCGGCTCCGGATGCCGCTGCGCGGCGGCCACCACGTCGCCGGACCGCACACGGCAGACGAGCTCCCAGGTTTCGAGCCCCACGTCACCGGCCCAGAGATCGCCAGTCTTGCGGTCGAAGCTCATCTTCCAGACGTTGCGGAGCCCGTAGGCGAAGATCTCGCCGCGGGCGCCGGACACCGACAGCAGCGGATTGTCGTTCGGGATCGAGTAGGCCTTGCCGTCGGATGGATGATCGACGTCGATACGCATGATCGAGGCCCTCAGGTCGGTCACGTCCTGGCCGGTCTTGTAAATGTCGGCCGGAAAGTGGTCGCCGCCATCGCCTGCGGAGATATAGAGGCAGCCGTCGGGGCCAAACCGCAGGCAGCCGCCGTTATGGCCGCCGGCAGGCCACGTGATGATCTCGACCTCGCTGGCTGGATCGCATCGCGGCACGCCATTCTCCTCCGTCACCGTGAGGCGGACGACGCGGGTGCCGTTCGCATACGCTCCGCAAGACTCGTCTTTGTAGCCCACCGTGTAGCAGAGGTAGCAAAACCGATTGGTCGCGAAGTCGGGGTGGAACGTCAGCCCGAAGACGGCACCGAGCCGCAATGGCTCGGCCGCATGCTCATTGAGCCGGGCGAGGATTGCATGCATGTCGATGAACGGATCGGCCTGCGGGCACGCAGGATTCTTCGGGATCGAATAGATGCCACCGTAGTGCTCGGTGACGAAGAAGCGGTCGCTGCCGGGCGCCGTGGTCAGCGACGTCGGGTTCTTGAACCGCACGTGCTCGTAGTACGGTCGGGCCCGCAGCGGCGGCGGTGGCTCGGGCGTGCCCTTCACGGTCGAGGAGGTCCACGCCGGCCGGGCCGGCCGCGCCGGAGCAACATTCTCAGCCGCCCGCAGCATCGGCATGTGCGACCACCAGACACAGCATGCCAGCAGGCCCAGCACGGCAGCGGCAGATTGTGCGGGACAACGGCGCATCATCACCTCTCGGAAAAGCCGGCTGATAGGTTCTGGTCAGCAGGCCCGTGGTCTCTCTCTATCGTTGCTTATCATAGTCTCGGCCCGGTATTCGTCGTCAGGCCACTGCACACGTGGCCGCCGTCGGCCGCCGTCTCAGCCGATGATGCGGCCATCCCATAGCTCGTGGAAAAACCGCCGCCAGGGCATGACCCGCACGCCTCGCACGACCCGTTCCTCCGCCTCATTACTCACCAGAATCGAGAGCCGCGGGGCATGCGTCTCGCCAAAGAGCAGGAGCGACCGCAGGTCGCGATCGTCAATCCGCGAAGAGCCTTTCACCTCGATGGCCACTTCGCCCTGTCCGAGAATGAAATCGACCTCGGCTCCAGACTTGGTCCGCCAGAAGTGGATGTCGTATCCGAGCTCGCGGTAGGAGCAGTGCGCATTGAGTTCCATGAGGACGAGATGCTCGATCGCCCGGCCAAATTGCTCGCCCCGCGGCTCGAGGAGTCGTCGCTTCACAAGGGCCCCGGCGACTCCAACGTCGAACAGGTAGAACTTGGGCGCCTTGCCGATGACCTGCCGCTCCTGGCGTTTCTTGTAGGGAAGCACCAGCCGGCCGAGTAGGGTGTCGCAGAGAATCTGGAAGTATTCCTTGACGGTCTTCGCATCGACGCCGCAATCGCGGGCGATATTGGCGTAGTTGACGAGCTCCCCATGCGAGTAGCCGACCGCCTCACAAAATCGGGAGAACGCGGGCACGTTGCGTGTCAGTCCCTCGTCGAACACCTCCTCTTTCAGGTAATCGCGAACATAGGCCTCGAGCGACCGTCGCGGATGCGACGAGAGATAATGGGCTGGCAGCAAGCCATGGTTGAGGGCACGGAGGAGATCGAACTGTCCCTGCGGTTGATCCGTCGCCGGGAACTCCGCCGTGACGAGCGGAAACATCTCGAACCGCCAGGCCCGGCCGCCGAGCAGATTGGCCCGGCCTCGCTTGAGCTTCCGAGCGCTCGAGCCGCAGAGCACGAACCGCAGGCCACGGTGTTCGATGAGCCAATGCACCTCGTCGAGAATGCCGGGAACCTTCTGCACTTCGTCCAGAATGATCGGGCGGGCGAGGTCGGCGGCCGGCCGAGCGAGCAGCTGCTCCCGCAGCAACGCCGGACGGGCGCCGAACGCCAGGGCGACGTCGGTTTTCAGAAAGTCATAGGTGATGCTGTCCGGGAACGCCGCCTCGAGAAACGTCGACTTCCCTGTCTTGCGTGCGCCCCACAAGAACGCGGACTGCCGTGCTGGCAGTTCCACCTTTAAAAGACGGCGGAAGTCGTCAACCATTCTGGAGCCTGTTCCGTTTTAGTTGCACCCAAACGGAGTGTGGTCCCGGGTAGATAGACTGTCAACCCCGCGTTTCACCGCCTCTCCCGCCCGCTCACCGCAAAGGGCCGCCGCGGTCAGGGCCACGGCTCAGAGCCGGGCGAGGATCGCCTCGCCCATCGCCCTCGTGCCCACGGCCGGGCCGCCTCCGGCGATGTCGGCGGTGCGTATTCCATTGGCCACCGTCCGCTCCACGGCCGACTCGATCGCCCGCGCCTCGGCCTCCAGACCGAACGAGTGGCGGAGCATGAGGGCGGCCGACAGCACCTGCGCACACGGGTTGGCTTTGTCCTGGCCGGCGATGTCGGGAGCGGTGCCGCCAGACGGCTCGTAGAGGCCGTACGGCCTGCCGTGCCGGTTCTCGTCGAGCCCGAGCGACGCCGAGGCCATCATGCCCAGCGAGCCGCAGATCACGGCCATCTCGTCCGACAGGATGTCGCCGAACATGTTCTCGGTGAGTACGACGTCGAATTGCGCGGGACGCAGCACGAGCTGCATCGCCGCGTTGTCGATGTACATCGTCGCCAGCGTGATGTCGGGGGCGACGGCCTTGATCCGCTCGCCGACCACCTTCCGCCACAGGACCGACGTCTCGAGCACGTTGGCCTTATCGACCAGCGTGATGTGCCGACGCCGCGCCCGGGCGGTCGCGATGGCGACATCAGTGATCCGCTCGATCTCGGAACGGCGGTAGACCATGGTGTCGATTGCCTCGATGTCGCCCCCCTCGATCTCCCGCGTCGATTTCGCGCCGAAGTAGAGGCCGCCGGTAAGTTCGCGGATGCAGACCATGTCGACGCCGTCGGGAATGCGGTCGGGCCGCAGTGGCGAGGTGTCGACGAGATTTTTCAAAAGCAGACCGGGCCGCACGTTCGCAAACAGGCGGAAGTGCTTCCGTAGCGGCAGAAGCGACGCCCGCTCCGGCTGTTCCTGTGGCGGCAGCTTCTCCCATTTCGGTCCGCCGACCGAGCCGAAGAGGATCGCGTCGGCCGCCCGGCAGGCTGCGAGGGTGGAATCAGGCAACGCCTTGCCATGCCGGTCGATGCCGGCGCCGCCGACGTCGTGGGTGGAATGCTGGAGCGTATGGCCCGACTTCCGGAGCACGGCCTCCAGGATCGGGAGGGCGACGGCCATGACCTCGGGGCCGATGTAGTCGCCAGGGAGCACAGCGATGGTGATGTTCATGGCCGGATGATAGGCCATGTCCGGGCCATCGCAAGAGGGCCGCGTCACAGGTCAGGCACGATGACCACGGGCGAACTCACCTGGAGCCCGGCGGGGGTCGTAGCCGTGAAGAAATAGGCCCTGGCATCGGCCGGTGGCTTCGGTGCCACGAGCGTGCCGTCGGCCCCGACCTCGGCGAGCACGGTCTGCCAGGTGAGCTTGTTGATCGGCCCTTTTTCGACCGTGGAGACAAACGCCCCCGACGCAACCGGCCCGCCGGCCGTGACACGGCACCGCGTGCCACGGTCATCGACAGTCGGCGTGTCGACCACCGGTAGGGCGGGCGTTCCGAGCAGCGTGGCATCGATGAAGGCGGCGATTTCTTTCGGCGCCCAGCCCGCCTCGTGACCGTGCGGCATGTTGACCTGGACGCGGATGTTCTTGGCGGCATGCTGCACGTCGGCGTGGCTCTTCATGTAGCTGTCGAGCGGATAGGCGAAGTCGTTGGTGCCATTGACGAAAAAGATCGGCACGCGGCAGGAAGGCAGATAGCTGCCGGGATCGTAGAGCTTTGTCCATCGCGTCGACTGCTCGGGGCCGATCCGCTTAAAGTCGCCGAGCCAGCAGCTGTTGTCGCGGAGGTGGCCGCAGCCATACACGGGCACCGCCGCACGGAAGCGGTTGTCGAGCGACGCGACGAGGCAGGTGGTGTAGCCGCCCCAACTGATGCCGGTGATGGCCGTGCGGCTGGTATCGACGTCAGGGAAACTCCGCAGGAGCGAGTGCGCCCGAATCACGTTGGCCACGGCGTGGTAGGGCCAGTCATCGCTTGTCTCAGGCGTGGCGATCGTGTCGAACTTGTCCTTGTGTTCCTGCCCCGGACCCCCATCGGGCATACGGATGACGGCGTTCTTCTTCGTACCCGCAGGGTCGTGCCGGCTGCCGGCAAGATCCATCGCGATGGCGGCATAGCCCCGCTTCGCCCAGAGCGTCACCCATTCGGCGAAGGCTGTCCCGCCACCGCCGTGCACGAGCACGATGCCGGGCCAGGGGCCCCTGCTCGTGGCCGCGGCGGCCTGGCCCCCATCGCTCCCGCCACCGATGCTCGCCGGCGTGGCGAAATACGCAAACACCCGCGTGGCATGCCCCTGAAACGATTCACCTGCATAGAGCAGCGACCGCACCGGCGAGGTTTCGTCGAGCCACTCGACTGCTGGCGGCTGGCTCAGCGCTGCCAGATCCCACGGGAGTGATGCAGGCAGCTCTGGCGCGGGCGCGATCTGGACTGTGGCGGCCTCTTCCGCACGCACCGCGGCCGCGGACCAGCAGAGCACGGCGATGCACGCCACCCGAACGAGACACGCTGACACAGGCATCCGGAACCCTCCCATCAAAAAAGGCGACTGTCATCTTTTTCGGAATCTAGCATCTTGAAACATTCCGTCATCGAGCAGGCTCTCGGAGTCAGGCGGACACCCCAGCGGCCACACCGCAAGGACTTCGAAGCGTTCTGCGGGATGTGGAGCCAGCAGGAGTATGACGAGTTCCGGGCGGCCACCGCCGACGACAGACGCGTCGAACCAGAGGACTGGCGATCAGGTGCGGCTAAGTTCTCGGTGCCGAATGTCATTGCTTCATATCCCCCCGGCTGTCCGTGCCGGTTTCCCCACCCAGAGGCAGCCCATGCTCCGGCTTTCGTTTTCGCCCGCTCATGCCATCGTTCGTTTTCGTCTCGCCGCCTGGGCGGCCGTCGTCGCCGTTGCGGCCGCCATTCCTGCCGCCGCCGCGACGCCCACACCGCGATCTCTGCCGCCTACGGCACCGGGCTTGGCGACGCCCGGGTGCTTGCGATCGCACCGAAGTGAGCCGGGCCGCGTTTTCAGCCGAGGGACGCACCCACAGGTCAATGTCGCCAGTGGCTCGAGGCAGGCCATGACCGGCGACCGCGTAGGCTCCAACGACGAGAAATTCAACGCGATCTGCGGACAACGCGTTCAACATCTCTGCGAAGTCGCGATTCATCGCATGGCTTCCCGGCGAATGCCCAGGCCGCGACGCTGAGCGGCCAGACCAGCTGGATCCGCTCCGCCGCGGTCATCGTCGCATACGGATCCGGCTCGCGTTCGCCGCGTGTGCCGATCCACTCCACTCCACGGTTGCCCGATGGGGTTTGTGTCCGCATCCGCTGAATTCGTGACCGAGATCACCCGCGTTCAGCGGCAACTCCACGCTTTCATCCTGTCGATGGTCTGGAACCCGATCGAGGCCGACGACGTGCTCCAGGAGACCAATCTCGTCCACCTTGGCCAGTCCGCCTGAAGCTTGGTTCACGCCCGGTCGAGCGGGTGCAGCCTGACGACGAGCGACTCGTAGCCGAGTGGGCGATCGTAAGCGGGCGTGTGTTCAACGCGGTCTCGCTTCGAAATCAGCTCGATGCGGCTTACCCGCCGACAGAGCAGGCCGAGCAGAACGCGCATCACCGTGCGGGCATGCGCCGCGCCCAGGCAGAGATGGGCACCGAAGCCGAAGGAGACATGCGGATTCGGCTTGCGGTCGAGTCGCACCTCGTCGGCCGCGGCGAAGACCTCCTCGTCGAGGTTCGCCGATGCCCAGCAGAGCGTAGCCCGGTCGCCAGCCTTGACCTGCATGCCATGCACGTCGGTCTCGACCGGGCAGACGCGGCCGATGTGCGTCAGCGGCATGTAGGCCCGGAACAATTCCTCGCTGGCGTGCACGATCCGATCTGGATCGGCCCGCAGAAACTCAAGTGCCTCAGGACGCTCCGCCAGATAGCCGATCGCGCAGGCCACGCTATGAATGACCGTGTCGCGGCCGCCGGCGAACATGAGGTTGGCGAAGCCGAGCATCTCCTCGCGGCTGAGCGGCCGACCACGGAAGCTCGCCTTCGTGAGCAGGCCATAGAAATCATCCCCCGGGTTCGCTGCCGCACGATCGAACTGCTCGCTCAGGTAGCGTTCGAGCGCCGCCCCTTGCTGCACGCCATGCTCGCCATGAAAGACGTGCACCCCCCAGCTGATGAAGAGATCGGCCTCCGACTCGGGCACGTCGAGCAGAACCGTGAGCGCCTTCGACTGGAGCGGCAGCGCAAAACCCGACACGATCTCGATCGAATCGCCACTGAGGGCGTCGGTCAGAAGCCGGTCGGTAAGCCCCTCCACCCGCGTGACAAACGCCGGCTGCTTGGCCCTCAGAAAAAATGGCTCCACGAGCTTCCGGTAGTCGGTCTGATCGGGGGGATCGACCTCGATCGGCAACTGCCGCACCGTGCGGACATTTTCCTCCGACGGGATCGGCACCCGAAACGGTGCGTCGGAACTAAAGGTCTTCCAGTCCTTCGCCGCCCGCCGCACGTCCTCGTGCCGAAGGATCATCGGAATGACTTCCTTGTCGGTCGGCAGACCGAGTACGCCGTCCGAACGGCGTTGTTCACGAAACGGATCGGGAATGTCGCTCATCGCTGCACTATACAAACTCGCTCAAACACTGTCTCGCATGGCGTGCCGGGGCCTTCACGGCGACGATCCCACGATCCTCGCGACGCGGGTCATGAACCATTGCGGCAGGAGCCGCTTGAGCCGCCAGAAGACGCGGCCCCGCAGCGGCAGCACGACATAGAGCTGCCGGCGGCGGATCGCCCGCAGCGTGGCTTCGGCAACGTCATCGGCCGTGATCCGCGCCTCCGCAAAATAGGCCTTCGCTGTGGCTTTCAGCTCCGGGCGGTGCCAGCGGCCGGCGTCGAGCAGGCGTGTCTGCACGAAGCCTGGGCAGAGCACCGTCACACCCACGCCCCGGTGCAGTAGCTCCGCATAGAGCGTCTCGGAGAGCGACACGACCGCCGCCTTCGACACGTTGTAGCCACCCATCGTCGGGGCCGACACGACCGCGGCCATCGAGGCGGTGTTGACGATGTGCGGTCTGTCGGGGTTTTCCGCCAGCCAATCGACGAAGGCATGACAGCCGTGAATCACGCCGAAGAGGTTTACGTCGAGGATCCACCGCCAGTCCTCGAGCGGAAAGCGGCCGACCTCACCCGCGCCGCTCACGCCGGCATTGTTGACGAGCAGGTCGATCCGCTCCCACTGACCGCGGAGCCGATCACGAAGGCTCTCCCACTCGGCAGGCAGGGTCACATCGAGTCGCTCTGCCTGAGCCGTGCCACCGGCCTCCTCGACGAGCGACACGGTCTCGATAGCCCCGGCAGCATCGACATCGCAGACAGCGACATGCCAGCCATCGCGGGCCAACCGCACCGCCAGAGCCCGGCCCAGGCCGCTCCCCGCTCCGGTGATCAAGGCATGCCGCCGACGGAGACTCATGCAGCCGCCTGACAGGCCCTGTCGATCCGCTCCAGTATCGTGGCGATGATCGCGCGGTCGGAGTCGGGCCGCCGGGGGCTGTCGGGGTGCGGCTCATCGCCGGCGATCAAGCCGCGCAGGTGCAACGCCTGCGCCATCGAGTGCTTGTAGGCCGGAACGGGCCGGCGAAATGCGAAATCACCCAGCGACTGCAGGGCGTCGTCAAGCTCATCGAACCGGCTATCTCCCTCCGCCCACCATTGATCACGCTTCGCAAACGCCTCCGGAGCCGCAGTCGAGAGCCCGAGCAGCCAGTCGCTGCCATACCGCACCATGTCGATCGCAAGGTCATTGCCCGTGAACACGTGAAACTCAGGCCGCACGCGGTTCCGCAGGGCGAGCCTGTCCCACTCCAGCCGCCGCGACAGCGACGAGTGCTTCGCACCGATGCAATTGGGGATTTGCAGCAACTCGGCATAGGCGTCGAGGCCGAGCACGCGGCCGCTTGGAACGAACTCGGTCGAGAGCTCGAAGCCAATGAACGACTTGACGCGGCTGGACAGTTGTCGATACCGACCAAGCATGTCGGCATCGCTGCCGGCCGTCAGCCCAAACGACGGAAAGATCACCGGCAGGCCGCCGGCGGCGGCGATCATCTCGAGCTGCCGTCCATACGCCGACTCGTCGAACGCCGCGCCGGGAGCGTCGACCACACAGGCGCCAGCCACCAGTTCGCCCCCCGGACCGAGCGTGTCGCGGGCGATGCTCAGCGCCTGCTGCCGCGTGCTGTCGTCTATGAGCTGCACGTAGCCCGTGTCCATGTTGACAGCGGGCGTGATCCCAGCCGCGGCGGTGCGGGCGACGTGCGCCGCAAAGCCGTCCCAGTCGATCCGCCGATCGGCAGTGAAGGGGAGGAGAATGGCCGACATGCCGCGGATGCGGCGCCGTGGCCGAACGAGCGTGGCCGGATCGAGGGACATGGATGAATCGTGTAAAAAGGGAACGCAGCTCTTTTCCTCTGGTTTTACCCGTTCACTGACTGTTACCAAAGGGGCGGCAAAAGAGCTGCGACGCCTTTTTCTGTATAAATGCCCTCCGGTCACCACAACCATTGGATGAGACAGCCAATTCCATGACCAGCCAACAGCCACGGTATCCACGCGTCGCCCGATTTCGCTCGGCACCCGACCTGCGAGCCCATCTCGCCACGCTGCAGTCGCCGATCCTCCTCGACGACACGGTGCTCTCCGCGGCGGAGGGTTCACCACTGGCTGCGCCGATCAATCTTGGGGACCGTCGCGCGGGTAACCGCTGGTGCATCCATCCGATGGAGGGCTGGGACGCCACAGACGACGGCCGGCCCACTGACATCCTCCTCCGCCGTTGGCAACGCTTCGGCGAGAGCGGTGCCAAGCTGATCTGGGGGGGCGAGGCCGTGGCTGTCGTGCCCGAAGGCCGCGCCAACCCCAACCAACTCTGCGGGCCGGTCTGCGGACGCCCCGGCTTTGAATCGCTGCTCACGACCCTCCGTGAAGCCCACCGCAAGCGGCATGGCAGCACCGACGACCTCATCGTTGCCCTGCAGCTCACCCATTCAGGGCGATTCTCCAAGCCGAGGGCGGCGGGCCGACAGCCGCAGATCGCCTACCACCATCCGCTCCTCGACAGCCGGCATGGCATCGACCCCGCCGATGCGTCGTGCCTGCTGTCGGACGACGACGTGGAGCAGCTCATCGAGAACTACGTGGCAGCGGCCCGTGATGCCGAGGCGGCCGGTTTCGACATGGTCGATCTCAAGGCCTGCCACGGCTATCTCGTCCACGAATTTCTCTCTGCCCGCCGCCGAACGGGACGGTTTGGCGGCGATTTTGCCGGTCGCACGCGGCTGCTCGTCACACTCATCGAGCGGGTTCGCGAGGCCTGCCCCGGACTCCTGATCGGTGTGCGGCTCTCTCTCTTCGACACCGTGCCCTGGCACAAGGTTGGAGACCACGGCGAGCCGTGGCCGTTTCAGGATTCGCTGCCCTACGACTGCGGCTTCGGGGTCGACGAGCGGGATCCCACTCGGATCGATCTGGCAGAGCCGATCAGACTGCTGACGATGCTTCGCGACCTCGGCGTGGCCGCTGTGAATCTCTCCGCCGGCAGCCCCTATACGGTGCCGCACATCATCCGCCCCGCGGCGTTTCCGCCCTCGGACGGCTATCCGCCGCCGGAGGATCCACTCATCGGCGTCTGGCGGCAGATCGATGCCGCCCGGCAGGCCAAGGCGGCTGTGCCGGGGCTCGTGATGGTGGGCTCGGGCTACACCTATCTGCAGGACTACGCCGTGCATGCCGCCCAGGCCGCCGTGCGGCAGGGCTGGATCGACATCGTGGGCCTCGGTCGGATGGTGCTCTCCTATCCGGAACTTCCCGCCGACTCGCTCGCGGGGAAGCCGCTCGTCCGCGGAGCGGTCTGTCGCACCTTCAGCGACTGCACCAGCGCGCCGCGAAACGGCCTCCGTAGCGGC
Source organism: Planctomycetaceae bacterium (assembly GCA_947459185.1). Classification (GTDB taxonomy): domain Bacteria; phylum Planctomycetota; class Planctomycetia; order Pirellulales; family UBA1268; genus CAMCQY01. The sequence goes on from CANHCU010000010.1 coordinate 35,823, forward strand.
TGCTACCCGCTCGACGACTTCTACAAGTCTCTCGAACCAGAGGCGGCGGAGATGAAGGCGATCAAGCAGCGGGCGTAGCTGCAATTAAAAAGGTGCCAGCCACCAAATCTAGGCAAGATGGGTCGATCAATCGCCAAGACGAGCCACTTCAAGATACCTCTCTTGGTGTGGCATAACGCGGATCACGCCCCCACCGACGGCCGTGGACTTCGCTCCAAGCGGGTGACGCCCGTCGCGTCGCCGATGAAGACCACGTCGGTGAGGCCGACGAACAGCCCACACTCGACGACACCGACGATCTGGCCAATCTTTTCCTCGAGCGTTGCCGGGTCAGCGATCGAGCCGAAGTTGCAGTCGAGGATCCTATTGCCGCCGTCAGTGTAGAACGGCTCGCCTTCTGGAGTGCACCGCAGATCGACCCTTGCGGCCTGCGCTTCGAGTCGGCCCCTCGTCGCCTCCCAGCCGAAGTCCACGACCTCCACGGGGATCGCCGAGCGTTCCCCCAGCCGATCGACCAGCTTCGTGCCGTCAACGATGATCGCGAGCCGGCGGCTGGCGACGGCGACGATCTTCTCGCGCAGAAGCGCACCCCCATGCCCCTTGATGAGATTCAGTGTGCCGCTTTCCACCTCATCAGCGCCGTCGATCGTCAGATCGATCCACGGATGGTCGGCAAACGTCGTCAGTGGAATTCCCAGCGATGCCGCGAGGGCGGCACTCCGTTCGCTCGACGGAATGCCAAGAAACCGAAGGCCCGTCCGCATCCGGTCGGCGAGCGCATGAATCGCAAAGGTCGCGGTCGAGCCCGTGCCGATACCGACGATCATGCCATCGGTGACGAGTTCGACAGCGGCGCGGGCTGCGGCCCGTTTCCAGGCCGCGTGGGAGTTGGCGTCGGTGCTCATGGTGCTTCGCCCAAAATAAACCGCTCGATCGCCTTGGCAAACCCCTCGTCCGCGAAGGAATCGGTCACCAGATCCCGATCGCAACCGGGCCGCGAGAGTGTAGTCTACGGCGACGACCCAACAAACTGTTTTTGGTTCAAAGACTGGTTCTAAGACTATCGTCGTGAACGTGACAGGAGCGCGGACCGCAGCCATGAAGTACGAAATCTTCGCCGATGAACCCGCCGTCGCCACCGCTGCCGCAAAGCTCATCGCAGCGGAAGCGCGGGCGGCCGTCGCCGCCCGCGGCCGTTTCCTGATGGCGGTGAGCGGCGGCAAGACGCCGTGGGTGATGCTCAAGGATCTCGCCATCGAAGATCTGCCGTGGGCGAACGTACACATCTTCCAAGTGGATGAGCGGCTCGCGCCGGATGGAGATCCGGACCGCAACCTGACGCACCTCCACGCGAGCCTACTAGGCCATGCACCGATTCCGACCGAAAACATTCACCCCATGCCGGTGACCGCCGCCGACCCGGCGCAGGGGGCCCGGGACTATGAAGAGACGCTTGTGAGGTGGTCCGGCCAACCCCCCATGCTCGATCTGATTCATCTGGGACTTGGTGCCGACGGCCACACGGCCTCGCTGGTGCCCGACGATCCCGTGCTCGGCTGCCACGAGCGCGATGTGGCGCTGACCGGTGTCTATCAAAACAAACGCCGAATGACGCTGACGTTTCCGATCATCAACCGGTCACGCCGGATTCTCTGGCTGGCGACGGGCGCTGGGAAAATCCCGATGGTGACACGGCTGCTGGCTCTGGATCCGACCATTCCGGCTGGTCGAGTCAGTCAGGACCACGCGATCCTCTTCACCGACAAAGATGCCGCACCAGGGCCTCTATCGCCGGGCTGAAGCAAAGACCGGCACGACTCTCAGGCGGCACACGCGCCCGCCATCGCGCGGAGTCATCCCTGTCCACCAGAGCGACCCACACCCCCTACCGTACAGCCATGCAAACAAGAACCCTTCTCGCTCGAGCCCTCCTCGCTGCGGTGGCGTGCTCGCTCGCCACCGCCCGCGCCGCCGACCCCTTGCCCTCCTGGAACGACGGTCCGGCCAAACAATCGATCCTCGCCTTCGTCGCGAATGTGACGAATCCCGACGGTTCCGGTTTTGTACCGGCACCAGAACGTATCGCCGTGTTCGATAACGACGGCACGCTCTGGGGCGAGCAGCCTGTGCCGGTTCAGTTTTTCTTCGTGATCGACCGCGTCAGGGCAATGGCGGACTCGCATCCGGAGTGGACGAGTAAAGAGCCCTTCGCCTCGATCCTCAAGGGTGATGTCAAGGCGGCGGTGGATGGCGGCGAACGTGGGCTGCTGGAACTCTTCATGGCAACGCACGCCGGCATGAACACCGATGAGTTTGCAGAATGCGTCAAGGACTGGATCACCACCGCCAAGCATCCGAAGACTGGCAAGCGATTTCTCGACATGACCTATCAGCCGATGCTCGAACTGCTCGAATACCTGCGGGCAAACGGTTTCAAGAACTTCATTGTCTCTGGCGGCGGCATCGAGTTCATGCGGCCTTGGTCCGAGCAGGTCTATGGTATCCCGCCCGAACAGGTCGTCGGCAGCAGCATCAAAACGACGCTTGAACTCCGCGACGGCCGGCCGGTTCTTCAAAGGTTGCCGGAGCTGAACTTCAACGACGACAAAGCCGGCAAGCCCGTTGCCATCAACCAGCACATCGGCCGCAGGCCCATCGCCGCGTTCGGTAATTCACGGGGCGACCAGGAGATGCTGGAATACACTCATTACGGTCGCGGTGCACGATTCGCATTGCTGGTGCTGCACGACGACGCGGACCGTGAGTGTGCCTACGGTCCGGCCCGCGGGCTGCCCGACGTCCACCTTGGCGCTTTTCCGGCCGCGCTCGATGAGCAGGCGGAGACGAACGGCTGGACCGTCGTCAGCATGAAGAACGATTGGAAGACCGTTTTCCCCGTTGCGGAGCCTCCGGCTACCCGGCTTGGTCAGTAGTCCTCTGCGTCCGCCACGACGCGGCCGGTCCGCTCTGCGTGCACGAGCGCGGCATGGTCTTGCTCGGTCTGGTCGGCGTAGGCGACTGCGAACTTTCCCATCGCCAGATCGAATTGATCGCCCCCTCCCAGGTAGCCGCCGATCGCAGCGGCGTCACCCGACCGGGCATGAGCCCGCGCCAGTGCCCAGCCGCAGAGATCCGCATAGCGATCCAGACCGCACGGCTCCAGTGCATCGATCGGCACGGAGTATTTCATGTCACGCAGTTGCCGCACGTAGTAATCGTGGCCATCGCGAGCCCGCAGCCACCCGAGAAAAATATCGCTGGTCGCCTGAATCATGCGCTGCCCCGCCACGACCCGCTGTCCCTGGTTGGCATACGGCGATGGCCCGGCAAACGGGGCCAGGACCGACGGCCGCGCCTCTTTGATCTGCAGCAAGAGGGGATTGCGATCGTCGCACACAAGCAAGGCCACGAAACACCGCGTGCCCACGCTGCCGATGCCCACCACGCGGACGGCGAAGTCTTCCAGGCTGTAACGATCCAGCACAAATCGGCGTGAATCGTCCAGTGTCTGCAGATACTCGGCGATGCCCCGCCTCACGATACGCAACGCTCGCTCGTCATGCACGCGGGTCGTGAGCGGTGGCGACTCCACGAACTGCCGCCGCTGGCCTACCTGCTCCGTGATCTTTGGGATCAGCCGCTCCCCCACACGCAGCCGAGCTTTGGCGGCCATCCGCTCCCGCAACTGGCGTGACTCCTCGTCGGCCGCGCTGGCAACCAGGTCATCGGCGTCGATGTGAAAATACCAGGTCTCCAGCGGGCTCATCTCGGCAAACTCGTGCATATGCCCGCGATAACTTGCCACACTGCGCACCGCCACCGCGGCGCAACGATCTTCGGGAAAACCGTTCACCCGCGCCGCCACCACGAAGCTCGCGGCCAACCGCTTGACGTCCCACTCCCATGTCGCCCGCAGCGTCTCGTCGAAGTCGTTGATGTCGAACATCAGCCGGCGCTCAGGCGACGCGAACACCCCAAAGTTGACCAGGTGGCAGTCACCACACGCCTGCACCGTCAGGCCCGTCGCGGGGGTGCCAGCCAAGTCGGAGGCCATCACTGCCGGCGCGCCGCGCAAGAACGCGAAGGGATTCCGCAGCATCCGGCCATACCGAATGGGCGTCAGGTGAGGCAGCCGACCTTCGTTCGACTGTTCGAGCATCTCAATCACGTCGCGGTCGCCTTCCCGCATCGCCCAGACGCCGTGCGACGATCGCGGCACGCTCTGCCGTAGCGAAACACCCGACTGTTGCCTGGCGGCGAACGAAAGATTGTTCATGGTACTCGTGTCCACATCATCAGCGCGACCCTGCCGGCCGACCGGCAAACCACATCACGACCGAATAGAACACCGGCGTGAAGAAGATGCCAAACACGGTCACGCCCAGCATTCCTGAGAAGACGGCCGTCCCCAGGGCCACCCGCATCTCCGCTCCGGCCCCCTTGCCGAGCACCAGCGGCACGACGCCGAGGATGAACGCCAGCGATGTCATCAGGATCGGCCGCAGCCGCAGCTTTGCCGCCTCCAAGACAGCGTCCGCGCGGGGCACTCCCTCCGCCTCACGCTGCCGGGCAAACTCCACGATCAGGATCGCGTTCTTCGCCGCCAGGCCGATCAAGACCACGAGGCCGATCTGCGTGAAGATGTTGTTGTCGAGCCCCGCGATCCAGAGGCCGGCAATCGCCGCCAGTAGGCACATCGGCACGATGAGGATGATCGCGAACGGTAGCGTCCAGCTCTCATACTGCGCCGCCAGCACGAGAAACACGAACACGGTGCCGAGCACGAAGACGGCAGCCGCCGTGTTGCCGGCGAGAATCTGCTGCAACGACAGTTCCGTCCACTCGAAGTCCATGCCCGGTGGGAGCAGCCCCTTGCCCGCAGGCGGCTGGCCGGCGAGCGTTTCGAGGATCGCGATCGCATCGCCCGAACTCGTGCCGGGAAGCGTATTGCCGGAGAGTTCGGCTGATGGGTAGAGGTTGTAATGCGTGACGATCGAAGGGCCGCTCGATTCCTTCACCGTCACCAGAGCCGAGAGGGGCACCATCTCGCCGGCGGCGTTGCGGACTTTGAGCCGGCCGATGTCGCTCTGCCGCATGCGGAACTGCTGCTCGGCCTGGGCGGTCACCTGCCAGTTGCGGCCGAAGGCGGTGAAGTCGTTGACGTAGGCGCCGCCCAGATAGATCTGCAGCGTTTGGTTCACGTCGGCCAGGTCGATGCCTTGGGCCTTCACTTTGGTGCGATCGACCTCCACGAAGAGCTGCGGCTGGCTCGACCGGAACCCGGAAAAGAGCCCCACCAGCCCCGGCTGGGCGGCGGCGGCCTCGGCGAGCGCCGCCACCGACTCCTCCAGAGCCGCCGGTCCCTTGCCCGTGCGGTCGCGAACCTGAAGTTTGAAGCCACCGGTGTTGCCCATCCCCTCGACCGGTGGCGCGGGGAATGTGACGACCTGGGCCTCCTCGATCTCCGCGAACTTTTTCCGCAGCGTGCCTGCGATCGCGCCGGCCCGCAGCGACGGGTCGATCGTGCGACGGGCGAACGGCTCGAGCAGCACGAACATTCCGCCGGAGTTTGGCAGATTGGTGCTCGTCAGCAACGAGTAGCCCGACACGCTAATCACGTGGGCCACGCCGGGTGTGTCGAGTGCCGCCTGCGTGAGCCGGGCGACGACCGGCTCCGTCCGCTCGATGCTCGCGCCGTCCGGGAGCATCGCATTGACCACGAGAAAGCCCTTGTCCTGCTCGGGGATGAATCCGACCGGCACCGTGGTGAAGCCGTAGTAGGTGAGGGCCATCAGGCCGATGTAGGCCGCGATCACGACGATGCTCAGTCGCAGCAGCAGGCCGACGATCGCACCGTAGGCTCCCGTGGTGAGATCGAAGAACAGGTTAAAGAGCCGGAAAAAACTGGCCAGCAGGAGGTTCACGAGCGGGCTGGCGGCAAATCCGGCAACGGCCCCGGCGGCAAACAGCGTCAGCCGGACGGCCCACACCCACCATTCGTTCGGCACACCCGCGGCCGCCAGTCCCGCCCGGACCACGGCCAGATCCTCGAACAGCCAGATCGCAAACAGCCCGCCGATCAGCGCGAGCCCGGCCGCGGGCAGGGGCTGGCTGCGGGCGGCGTCGCCATGCTCGTGGCCACGGAACAGGATCGCCGCCAGGGCAGGGGAGAGGCTCAACGAATTGAAGGCCGAGATCACGGTGCTGGCCGCGATGGTGAGGGCAAACTGGCGGTAGAACTCGCCGCTGATTCCGGTGATGAAGGCCGTCGGCACGAACACGGCACAGAGCACCAGTGCGATCGCGATCACCGGACCGGCGACTTCCGTCATCGCCCGCTGGGCCGCCTCGCGGGCGGAGAGCCCCTGCGACAGCCAGCGTTCGACGTTCTCCACGACCACAATGGCGTCGTCGACGACGATGCCGATCGCCAGCACAAGACCAAAGAGCGAGAGATTGTTGAGCGAGAACCCAAGCAGCTGCATCACGGCAAACGTGCCAACCAGCGACACCGGCACGGCGATCATCGGGATGATCGTGGCTCGCCACGACTGGAGAAACACGAGCACCACGACGAACACCAGCACGACCGCCTCGAAGAGCGTCTTGTAGACCTCGTGGATGCTTTCCTCCACGAACTGCGTCGTGTCGTAGTGGATGGCATGATCGAGCCCCGCCGGAAATTCAGTGGCGAGCTTCTTCATCGCCTGCCGCACGCCCGCCGCGGTCGCCAGCGCATTCGATCCCGGCCGCTGAAAGACGGCGATCGTGATGCTCTCGCGACCGTCGAGCCGGCTGGACATGTCGTAGCTCTTGGCACCGAGCTCGACCCGGCCGACGTCGGAGAGCCTGACGATCTCGCCGCTGGTCACGTAGCCGTCGCGGCCTGCGGCGGGCGAGCCGGGCTGCCCCGCCTTCACGATCACGTCGGCAAACTCGGCGGCCGTGGGGAGTCGTCCGGTCGTGTTGATCGGCAATTGGAAGTCGATGCCGGCAGGGGCTGGTGGCTGGCCCAGCTGCCCTGCCGCCACCTGCACGTTCTGCTCGCGGAGAGCGCGAACCACGTCGGTCGCCGTCATGCCGCGGCTGGCGAGCTTGTCGGGATCGAGCCAGACCCGCATCGCGTAGTCACGGCCTCCAAGGAAGGAGACGTCGCCGACGCCGTCGAGCCGCGCCAGCGAGTCCTTCACCTGGAGCAGCGCATAGTTGGAGAGGTAGAGCTGGTCGTAGCGGCCATCGGGGGAGATGAGATTCACGCAGAGCAGGATGCTGGAAGCCTTCTTCTTCGTCGTCACCCCTTGGCGTTTCACCTCTTCGGGGAGCTTGGCCAGTGCCACCGAGACCCGGTTCTGCGTGAGCACCTGCGCCTGATCGATGTCGGTGCCGAGCGTGAACGTGACATCGATCACGCTCTGGCCGTCGTTGGTACTCTTCGACGACAGATAGAGCATGTTCTCGACGCCGTTCACTTCCTGTTCGATCGGCGTGGTGACAGTGTCGGCCACCACCTGCGCGCTCGCGCCAGGATAAAAGGCCTGGATCGAGATCGTGGGCGGGGTGACATCGGGATACTGCGCCACGGGCAGACCGAGGACCGCGACGGCGCCGAGGATCAGAATGACGACGGAAAGCACCGTCGCGAAGATCGGCCGGTCGATGAAGAAGTGCGACATGAGGGGCTGCGTCAGGGCTGCGTCAGGGCTGCATCGGGGCCTCGGTGGGCCGAACGACGGCACCCTCGCGGGCCCGCTGCAGTCCGGTAATGACCACACGATCGGAGGCCGCGAGTCCATCCGCCACGACCCGCAGGCCGCCGTCGATGAACGTCGGCCTGACCGTCCGGTGCTCGATGCGGTTGTCCGACCCGACGACGGCAACGTATTTCCGGCTCTGGTCCGTGCCGATCGCCCGGTCCACGACGAGCAGTGACGGCGTCGCTGACCCGAACGGCATCCGCACGCGGACAAACATGCCCGGGGCGATCAGCCCGTCGGGATTGGCCAGGATCGCGCGGCAGCGGACGGTGCCGGTGGCCGCCTTCACCGCCACGTCAACAAAGTCGAGAAGGCCCCGGTGCGGATAGCCCTCGTCGGTGACGAGCCCGACGTCTACCGGGATGGCGAGGTCTTTGATGTTCCGCCAGCCGTCGGCAGCCGCGCCGGCACGGCGATCAGCGATCGCCCGTTCACGCGACAGCAGCAGCGACCGCTCGTCGGCATTGAACACGACATAGATCGGATCGGTGCTCACGACCACGGTCAGTGGCGTGGCCGAGCCAGTCGCCCCTGAGACCAAGTCTCCTACGGTCACCCGCCGCGTGCTGACCCGGCCCGTGAGCGGCGACTCGACGCGGCAGAAGCCGAGGTCGAGATCGGCCTGCGCGAGCGAGGCCCGAGCCTTGTCGAGCATCGCCTGCGACATGTCCCGCCGGGCCACGACGATCTCATACTGCTCCTGCGTGACGGCGGCCCGCGGCAGGAGCGACTTATTACGGATGACCTCGTTCTCCAGTTCCTTCAGCTCAGCGACCGATTTGGCCACCTCGGCGGCCGCCTGATCGCGGGCGATGCGGTATGGCCGGTCGTCGATGTCGAAGAGCGGGTTGCCGGCCTGCAGATTCTGCCCGTCGGCGAAATGGACCTTGGTGATGAAGCCGGAGACGCGGGCCTTGATCTCGACCATCTCAACGGCCACGGCGTTGCCGGTGAACTCGACACATTCGGTCACCTCGCGGGCGACCGGCGTGGCGACGGTCACCGCCGGCGGTGGCACCTCCGCCAGCGGCGGCACCTGGCGGCCGCAGCCCAGGCAGACCAACAGCGTGCCGAAGGCGAAGGAGCGGCGGCGAAACCAACGTTGGGCGAAGTGCCGCATTCCGGGAGATCCGATGGCGTTGAGCGGAGGAAAAACAGGGAACACTGTCGAGCATAGACCGGATCCCCGCCCATCCGCAATCAGCTGCTGTGCCGCGCCAACCGAAGCCACGTCGACGGCTGGCCATCAACCGATTACCTTCTCTCTATTATGGATGAGATCGTGTCGCTTGCGTGGCGGTGGTGGCTCGTGCTCTGGCCGCACGTGCTGGCCACCTCCATTCTCGCCATCAACATCGCCGCCTCGGCCCATGCGATCCTGGTCAAGCGCGACACCCGATCGACCATCGGCTGGGTCGGTCTGATCTGGCTGTCGCCCGTCTTCGGCGCCATCGCGTATGCCGTGCTGGGCGTCAACCGGATCCGCTCACGGGCCGGCCAACTGCGAGCCGGCCAACTCGCGGTGACCCATGAACTCCAGGCGGCAGTGCCCTCACGCCAGCGGCTCGATGCTGCGATCGGCCCCGACCACGCCCCCCTGCGGTCGCTGGCCACGCTCGTCGGTGAGGTGACGGGCCGGCCCCTCGTGGACGGCAACCAGATCGAGCCGCTGATCGGCGGCGATGAGGCCTATCCCCGGATGCTCGCCGCGATCGATGCCGCCACCCGCAGCATCGGCATGGCCTCCTATATCTTCGACAACGACCCCACGGGAAAGCTCTTCGCCGCGGCACTCGCCCGCGCTGCGAACCGCGGCGTCGAGGTCCGCGTGCTCGTAGACGGCATCGGCTCACGGTACACGTGGCCCTCCATCATCGGCGTGCTGACGGAGCAGGGCGTGCGAGTCGATCGGTTTCTGCCCACGAGCGTGCCGATCTACTTTCCCTACGCCAACCTCCGCAACCATCGCAAGATCCTCGTCGTTGACGGTGCGATCGGCTTTACCGGCGGCCTCAACATTCGCGACGGCTGCTGGCTTTCCCACCAGCCCCGGCATCCCGTCCGCGATATGCACTTCGAGCTCCGCGGTCCGGTCGTCACGCAGCTGCTCGAGGTGTTTGCGGAGGACTGGGCCTTCGCCGCCGACGAGGTTCTCGTGGGCGATGGTGCGACCCCCGAGGCCAACGCCGTCTGGTCGCCCAGCCTCAGCGTCGCCGGCGGGATGCTGGCCCGCGGCATCCGCTATGGACCCGACGACCCCGACATCGGGCGGATCAAGCTCGTGCTCGTGGGGGCGTTGGCCGCAGCGCAGAAATCGGTGCGGATTATGACGCCCTATTTTCTGCCCGACGATGCCGTCTGCCAGGCGCTCGACGTGGCGGCGATGCGGGGCGTCACCGTTGACATCGTGCTGCCAGACGAAAACAACCTGGCGCTTGTCAGCTGGGCCTCGACGGCGCTGCTCTGGCAGGTGCTCGGCCGGGGCTGCAACGTCTGGATGTCACCGCCGCCTTTCGACCACACCAAGCTGATGGTCGTGGACGGTGCCTGGGCGTTGTTTGGCAGCGGCAACTGGGACGACCGCAGCATGCGGCTGAACTTCGAGTTCAACGTGGAGACATACGACCGGGCGCTGGCGGAGAGCCTCGACCGGCAGATCACGGCCGTGATCGCCCAGTCCCGCCGCAAAACCCTGGCCGAGGTGGACGGCCGCAGCCTGCCGATCCGCCTCCGCGACGGCATCGCCCGGCTCTTCTCGCCCTATTTGTGATAGGTCGGGGGAGCCCGACCGGAGCCAAGCCACTTTTCATGGCTCGTTGTCATGGCGAAGCTCGCACCGTAAATTCGGCCCCATGGCAACCCTCCATCTTTTCGACCCCGCCGCCGACACCGTTGACCAACTGCGGGCGATCGGCCGGGAATTCCACGGCCGATCGTGGTCGCTCGGCACGAGCAGCAACTACAGCGTGGTCGTCTCCCGCGACCCGCTCGAACTCCTCATCACCGCCAGCGGCAAGGACAAGTCGGCCCTCGGCCCGAACGACTTTGTCCGCGTCGATGCAGATGGCCGCGTGATTGACGGCTCGACGCGGAAGTCCTCCGCCGAGACGCTCCTCCACTGCCTGATCGCCGAACTCGTGCCAGCGCTTGGCGGCGTCCCCGTGGGGGCAGTGCTCCACACGCATTCCGTGTGGAGCACCATTCTCTCTCGCGCCGACCTTCCCGCGGGCAGCCTTCGCATCGAAGGCTACGAGATGCTCAAGGGTCTCGAGGGGATCGGCACCCACGATACGTTCGAGGAGGTGCCGATCTTTGCCAATGGACAGGACATGACCGAACTGTCGGGCCGGATCCGCGACCGCTTCACCGCGGCCGACTGGAGCAACCCGAAGCGGCCGCCCTGTCACGGCTTTTTGCTCTCTGGGCACGGTCTCTACACTTGGGGCCAGACCCTCGCCGAGGCCCGCCGTCACATCGAGATCCACGAGTTTCTCTTCGAGGTGGTCGCCCGCAGCCGGATGCTCGCGGCGGCCACGCGTCCGTAGCACGATTCACGTGCGGCACCAGCACCCCAGCGAAAGGGAATCAGCATGGCGATCGTCACCGTCCCCGCCGAGTCGCGGAAGATCACCGAGCCGGCCGAGATCACGTCGTTCCTGAAAAGCCAGGGCATCGATTACAGCGTCTGGCCGCTCGCGGACCGCGTCGATCCGGCAGCACCCGCCGCCGAGATTCTCGCCGCTTACGATCCCGAGATCGCGGAACTGAAGCGGCGTGGCGGCTTCGTCACCGCCGACGTCATCGATGTCTACCCCGACACGCCCAACCTCGACACGATGCTCGCGAAATTCAGTAAGGAGCACACGCACACCGAAGACGAGGTGCGTTTCATCCTGCAGGGCAGGGGGGTGTTTCACATCAACCCGATCAACGGCCCGGTCTATGCGATCGAGGTCTGGGCGGGCGACATGATCAGCGTGCCGCTGGGCACCCGGCACTGGTTCGACCTCTGCACCGATCGCCGCATTCGTGCCATCCGGCTGTTCCAGGACACGAGCGGTTGGACGCCCCACTATCTCGAGGATGGCGTCCATGCCGGCTACGAGCCGCTCTGCATGGGGCCGGCGTGGATCGCCGGCGAGGGAAGGGCAGCATCGTGATCGTCTTCGGAGGCCGGGGCATCCTGCTCGACGTCGAGGGCACCACCTCGTCGATTTCGTTCGTCTATGACGTGTTGTTTGCGTTCGCGCGAAAGCATGTCGGCGAGTTCCTCTGGCAGCAGCGGCTCGATCCCACCGTGCAGACCGCCGCTGCGGCGCTGGCCGTCGAGGCCGGCGCCGCCGATGCCGCGATCGTCGATCCCGACGGTGCGACGCGGCTGGCTTTGGCCGCCATCGATCTCATGAACCGCGACGTGAAGAGCACACCGCTCAAGGCGCTGCAGGGCATGATCTGGCGAAATGGCTTCGAGTCGGGAGAACTCGTCTCGCACGTGTTCGACGACGTGCCGGAGACACTCGCCCAGTGGGCGGATTCAGGGCTCGATGTGCGGATCTATTCCTCCGGCTCGATCGATGCCCAGAAGCTCTTCTTCGGCCACACGGCCGCCGGCAACCTCACCCCCCACCTCCGCGGCCACTACGACACCACCACCGGCCCGAAGCGGGAGCCGGCCAGCTACCGGGCAATCGCGGCCGACATGGGAATGGAGCCTCGCGAGATCCTCTTCATCAGCGACATCGGAGAAGAACTCGATGCCGCGAGGCAGGCCGGCATGGCCACGGCGTTGGCCATTCGCCCGGGCAACCGCGACCCGGGCGGCCGGCTCGAACACGAATCGCTCGAGTCGTTCGCCGAGATCGTGATCTGAGACCGCCGCAACTGCATCGCGAACTTCCGCCACCCATGCTGACCCCCTCCGATGCACACTGAGCCGGCGACGCCGCCCACCGCCACCGAGATCCGCTGCGCCGTGGCCGCCTCGACGGCTGAGCAGATCAACGATGCCATCCGCGAGGCAGCCGACGCCGCTGCCCGGCAGCTTGGCGGCGACGCAGATATCGCCGTGGTCTTTCTGTCGAGTAGCTACGGTGCCGCCATCCAGCCCGCGATGGAGGGGCTGAGCGATGTGCTGCGGGCGCAGACGGTGATCGGCACGACCGCCGAGTCGGTGCTCGCCGCCGGTGTCGAATATGAATCAGGCCCCGCAGTGGCCGTCTGGCTCGCCCGACTGCCAGGGGCCTGCGTGGTGCCCTTTGCGCTCGAATACACGCAGACGCCGGATGGTGGCATGTTCGTGGGCTGGCCCTCCGTGCTCGACGGCAGTTGGCCCGACAACGCCGCGATCGTGCTGTTGGCCGACCCGTTTTCCTTCCCTGTGGACGCGCTCATCCGCCGGGTCGAGGAGGATCACCCCGGCGTGCCGATCGTGGGCGGCATGGCGAGCGGCGGCTACCAGCCCGGCAGCAATACGCTTGTCGTCGGCTCGCGATCGTATGACTCGGGCGCTGTGGGCTTCTTGATTGGCGGAGCGGCGCGGATCCGGCCGGTCGTGTCGCAAGGCTGCCGACCGATCGGCAGGCCGCTGGTGATCACGAAGTCCGAGGAGAACGTCATCGTCGAGTTGGGTGGGAGGCCTGCGCTGGAGCGGCTCCGCGAAGTGTATGGTGAACTCGATCCTGCCGACCGCGAACTCGTCCGCAGTTCGCTCCATGTCGGACGCGTGGCCAGCGAATACCAAGACCACTTCCAGCGGGGCGACTTCCTCGTGCGAAACGTCGTCGGCGCCGACCCCGATTCCGGCGTGATCGCGGTGGGCGATCTCGTCCGCACGGGCCAGACGATCCAATTCCACGTCCGCGATGCAAAGAGCGCCCACGACGATCTGGCGGCTCTGCTGGCCCGTGAGCAGGACCGCGGCGCGGCGCCGGTCGGCGCCCTTGTCTTCAGCTGCAATGGCCGCGGCACGCGGCTATTCACGGAGCCCAGCCACGACGCCCGCTGCCTGCAGGACACCATCGGCCCTATCCCGGCCGCAGGGTTCTTCGCACAGGGAGAGATCGGCCCGATCGGCCGCCGCAACTGCCTGCACGGCTTCACCGCCAGCATCGCACTCTTCGAAGCGGGCGAATGAACTGCGGGCGGGACGCCATTCTGCCATTGCCCCGTGGATGCCGCCTGCCTACCGTCCCACCTTCCCGAACAGGAGACGGTGCGCATGCGAATTCGCTGGCTGGGCGACACGGGTGACAGATGGGTCGTGGCCGTGTTGCCGATCGGCGCAGCGTGCCTGCTCGTAGCCGCCGGCTGCGCCCACCATCGGGCTGATCAATATGCCTACGCGCCGCCCTACGCCCCACCCGTCTATCCGCAGCCACAGGTTCAGATGCCTGCCCAGCCGGCCGGTTATGCCGCGGCCCCCGGTGGCGTTCCAGCAGGAGCTGTGCCGGTGGCCGGCCTGCCTGCTGGGTCGACGCAGGCCGGCACGGTTGTGCCGGCTGTGGGTGGCGAGTGTCCGCCGTGCGTTGACGGCACGCAGGGTGTGGTGGTCAGCTCTGGTGCCATGCCCGTCACCATGATCGATGGGGGTGGCCAGACGCCCCCGTGCCCGCCCGGTCCGTAAAAGTTTCGAAAGCCACTGTGACTTGACGAGTCGTCGTATGATGTGGCTTGGTGTCACTCACGCCGTCAGCGGTGGAGACTCAAAGCCTTGTCACTCTGGTCGATTCCCCGTGCGCGGCAGCCCGAATTGATGGATGACCCGGCACTGCCGGCCGCCGACCACATGCATGCCCTGGATGCCCTCGCCCGCATCAACATGCTGTCGCTCACGTCGTCTCAGGTCGTCAGGGCAATCAGCCGAATGCACGCCGGCCGTGGTCCGCACCAGCGATCTGCGGGGCAGGATGGTCGGCCTTTCCAGGTTGTGGACGTCGCCTGCGGCGGCGGCGACGTGACGGTCGCGATGGCCCGCAGGCTCAGCCGTAGGCCGCGGTCATGGACTGCCGACGGGCGGGCCGTGCACGTGATGGGGCTGGACAAGAGCCCTCGCGCGGTCGCCCGCGCCGAACTGTTTTCGCAGAACCGCGTCGGGACTGCCCGCGTGTCCTTTGCGGTGCACGACATCCTCGCCAATGCCTGTCCGCCCTGCGACATCGCCACCGTCTCGCTCTTTCTGCACCATCTGGATGACGACGACGCAGTCCACGTGCTTGCCTCACTGGCAGGGGCCGCCCGGATCGGCATCGTGGCGTCGGACCTGCTGCGGAACGCGACGGGGCTCACTCTCGCCGTGGTCGGCACGGCCGTACTGTCGCGGTCGCGTGTGGCCCGCGTGGATGGCCCGCTCTCCGTGCGGGCCGCCCGCACACCCGCCGAATACCGGGTGCTGCTCGACCGGGCCGGCCTCCGCGGGGCAACCATTCACCGCGCCTGGCCGCAGCGGGCGATCCTCGCCTGGACGCGCCCTGCCGACCAGCCGGCGCCAGTCACCATGGAGGGCACCCTATGATTCAGCCTGCTGGGCCCGGCAGCGATCTCGACCCGGTGCCAGCGACGCTCACGCCCGAGGCCGCGGCCGGGATCGACTGGCACTGCATCGTGATCGGCGCCGGCCCGGCCGGCGCGGCGGTGGCGATCCGACTGGCCCGTCGCGGCCAGCGGGTCTTGCTCGTCGATCGCTCGGCGATGCCTCGCCCCAAGGTCTGCGGCTGCTGCCTCTCGCCGCTTGCGATCGCTGAACTCGCCTCGCTCTGCCCGCTCGGTGGGTTCCCCACGCCGCTGCCGTTGACGAACGTCTGCCTCGTGTCGGCAGGGCGGTCGGTCCGCATGCCCCTGCCGGGTGGCGGCGTGCTGTCGCGTGAAGGGCTCGACACTGCGCTCGTCCGGCAGGCAATCGCCGCGGGCGCCGACTGGCTGCCACACACGCTGGTCGAGGCCATCCAGGAGGAGCTCGCTTCTGAGAAGCCGGCCGCCGGTGCGCAGGAAGGTGTGACGATCGTAGCACGCGCGACGACCGCGGAGCCGCAGACGCCCGTCCTCTTCCATGCTCGCGTGGCCGTGATCGCCGCGGGGCTCGCCGACACGATCCGCATTGCATCGTCGCGTCTTCCATCGGCTGACTGCTCCGGATCGATCGCCGGCAGCCCCGCTCGGCAGGCAGCTCATGATCGACGCGGTCGCCACGTAGCACCGGGCAGCCGCATCGGCGTGGGCGCCACGGTCGCCGCCGCGGCGTCAGGCCATCGCATAGCGGCCCTCGACCTGCCCGTGGGCGAACTCGTAATGGCTGTCGGCAGGTATGGCTACTGCGGCCTCGTCCGCCTCGAGGACGGCAGGATCGATCTGGCCGCCGCGGTAGACCGAAGGCTCCTCGCCGATGAAGGCAGCCCGGCCGCAGGGATCGTCCACCTGCTCCACGAGGCTTTCGGCGCGAGCCCACTCGCCACGGGCATGGAGTCTGTGATGCAGGCGGTGCCACACGCGACCTTTCGGGCCACGCCGCCCCTCACGCATCAGTCGTCGCGGATCGCCGGAGCCACTGAGCGAATCTTCCGCGTGGGAGATGCCGCCGGCTATGTGGAGCCGTTCACCGGAGAGGGCATGGGCTGGGCGTTGGCCTGCGGCCGGATTCTCGCCGAATCGCTGCTCGGCCACAGTGCCACAGCAGCCGCCAACTACCGGTTGGCCCACAGCCGCCTGTTCGCCGCACACCACGCCCGCTGCCGCTGGGTTGCCCGCGGCGTCCGTCAGCAGAAACTCGTGTCCGGGGCCGTGTGGCTCGCCGGTCTCATGCCGTGGGCGGCCGGGCGGGCCGTGCCCCTGCTCGTGGGGGCCGCAGTGCCGGGCCCCCAAGGCCGCCGCTGACGCTCTTGTCCGCCGCCAGCAAGCCTGCTATTTCTCCGGCTCGACCACTCGCCGGAGCGTGCATTTGGCCTCCATCCCCATCGTCTTCGAACCGCTGTGGCCTCGCCCACACGCCGCAGTCCGTGCCGGCCATCTGATGGCCCTGGCCGTCATGCTGCTGGCATGCCTGGCGGCCCCTGCACTGGCCGACGAGCCCCCCGGCACCTCCCCGCTGACACCGCTCGACACGTCGAGCCCGCGGGCCACACTGCGGAGTTTCTGCGACACCGTCGACCGCGTCTTCGTCAATCTCACCACCAAAGAGCGGACGCTCGCCTTGCGGGCCGAGACCAGGCACTTGATCCAGCAGGCCTTCACCTGCCTCGACGTATCGGCCATCGCCCCGACGCTGGTCGATTCGGAGGGCCGTCAGGCGATCGTCTGCCTCAAGGAGGTGCTCGACCGCATATCGCTGCCTGCCGCGGCGGACATTCCCGACGCCGCCGCCGCCAAGGCCGACGGCTTCAAACGCTGGCGGCTGCCTGGCACAGAGATCATGCTCACGCGGATCAGCGATGGTCCTCGGGAGGGCGACTTTGTTTTCAGTGCCGAGACGGTCACCCAAGCCGAACGGTTCTACGAGCTCATCCGCCTGCTGCCCTATCGCTCTGATGCCGGTAGCCCGGGGCTTCACGAGGCCTATGTCACGCTCGGCGGCTGGATGATCCCGGAGACGTTCATCCGCGCATTGCCGGCATGGGCCCACGCGAAGATTCTGGGCGAGACGCTCTGGCAGTGGACGGCAACACTTCTGCTGTTCATGGCTTCGAGTGCCGCCGTCTGGCACGCGTGGAAGCGGCCGCAGCCCCACACCGGCTCCGCCGGCCGCGACATCGTCGGCAGGCTGCTGCTGCCGGCCGTGCTGATCGCCGTCAGCCTCGCCTGCGACAACCTGCTCACGTCCCAGATCCGACTCACCGGCGACAACCTGCTCACCGCCAAAATTGGCCTCCGTGTGGTGACTCTGGCCGGGGTGCTCAGTGGCGTGCTGGTGACGATGTCGTGGCTCTGCGACCTGCTGATCAACACCCAAGGCATGCGACCGGAGGCGATCGACAGCCAGCTCATCCGGCTGGGCGGCAAGGTGCTGACGTTCGTCATTGTCTCCTGGATTCTGCTCAATGCCGCCGACTCGATCGGCATTCCGGTCACGCCGCTGATGGCCGGGCTGGGTGCCGGCGGCCTCGCGCTGGCGCTTGCCTCACAATACACGCTCGAAAATCTCATCGCAGGTCTTGTGATCTTCGCCGACAAGCCGGTACGGATCGGGGACGACTGCCAGTTTGGCGGAGTCCGTGGCCATGTCGAAAGGATCGGTCTGCGTTCAACGCGGATTCGCGGCGCCGACC
>CANHCU010000011.1 GCA_947459185.1 Planctomycetaceae bacterium
ACGTCCGGCGACATGGTAGGGGCAACCCCGCTTGTTCAAGCCTTCCTTCCGTGTTTCGGGAGGTCGGCGTGGACGTCGGGGCCAAAGTAGCGGAGCGACACGAGCGGGCCGGGCCCGGTGTTTTCCACCGTGTAGCCCGCGGTGGCGGCGTCGGCCGAGATGAAGAGCTCGTCACTGGTCATCTCACCGAAGCGGATGAGCGTCGGTGTGGCGACGTCATGCGCGCCCACCTTCCCTTCGCCCTGCACGGTGATCCAGCCGCTGGCACCGGCGTCCTTCACCGTGATCTTCGCGCCCGGCTCGAGCGTCAGTTCCTTGGCGCTGAAGAGCTGCCGGCCATCGACATGGCCGTAGACGATCCAGCGGTCGGTGGCGCCGGGGCCGCTGCGAGTCTCGTCCACGATCGGCCTCAGGAAATTGCTCTCCTTGTAGTGGGTGTCGACGTTCTTCTCCCAGTCGAGTTGGCCGATGATGAAGTCGAGATCGTGGTGCTTATCCTTCGGCATGTCCTTGACGAGCAGGCTCCAGGGCACTTCCCGGCCTTCGACGAGCGACTGGAACATGGCGAACACATCGCTGCCCCACTGCGGCTCGTAGGTGAGCAGCGAGCCGGGCGCGTGGAGAACTCCCGGAGGGATCAGCCAGCCGGTGCCCCGTTCGAGCCGGTAGGCCTTGGCCAGATCGATGATGCCATTATCGCCACGATTCCAGTTCTCGAGGCACTTCCGCACGTCTTCTTTCGTGGTGCCCGGCTCGAGGCCCATGAACGTGTACGGGAAGTGGTTGTCGCAGTTGTTGTATTGCGGTGGGAAGTAATAGCTCTCCGGCTTGCCCTCCTGGCCGACGAGTTTGGCGTCTTCGAACGACTGGTGCATATGGTGGGGGATCGGCCCCATATTGTCGAAGAACTTCGAATAGACGGGCCACTTCTTGTAGCGGTCCCAGATCGCCTTCCCGACGAGCTTCGCGCCCCCCTCGCTGACAGCGTCCCGCAGCAGGAATCGCTCGCCGTCGAACACGCACCACGACAGCCCCTCGTCGGGCACACGGCCCTCGTTGGCCGCTTCGGTTGTGCTGGCGAACCACCGCTCGTCGATGCCGCCGCGGTTGAGGCCATAGGAGTAGTAGTCGTCTGGGTGAAGGCGGACCCGCTTGCCGGGGTGGAGGAAGCTCCGCGGCACCCAGGTGGGCGACAGCCGGAGGATGCCCTTGCCGGCGGAGAGTGCTCGGTCGAGAGCAGAGCCGACGTTCTTCGACTCGGGAAGCTTGGCGGAGGTGCGGGAAGCGGTGGCGGTGGCCATGGAAAACCCCTGTCGTGGACGCACGGAAGTGAGAGAAGAAGTTGTACGAATCCCGCGAAAGACCCGCAAGCAGCGGCAGGAGTCCGTGGCGGTGGGAATCGGCTATGGCCGCGACCGATTTCGGTCAGCCAGCGGGTGATGCGCCGCTCGCTGTCGGTGCGGAACGTTGTGTCATGCCACTATTCGAGGAGTCCAGACAGCCTGCCGGTGCTGTCGCCGAACTGCTCCACCGACACGTCCATGCGGTCAAGGAGCGACAGCCAGAGATTGCTCAGCGGTGTCTCTGCCGGGAACGTGAGGTGGCGGCCGGTCGTGATCGTGCCGCAGCCGCCGCCTGCGAGCAGGATCGGGAGGTTCTCGTGGTTGTGCTTGTTGCCGTCGTGGATGCCGCTGCCGTAGACGATCATCGCGTGGTCGAGCAGCGTCCCATCCTCTTCCGGCACGGCGTCGAGCCGCTGGAGCAGGTGGGCGACGTGGCCGGCGTGGAACAGGTTGATGCTGCGGATCTTCGCCTGCTTCTCCGGGTTACCGCCGTGGTGCGAGAGGTCGTGATGCCCTTCCGGCACCCCGATGAAGGGATACGGTTTGTTGCTCCCTTCGTTGGCCAGCACGAACGTCGCGACGCGGGTCACATCGGCCTGAAAGGCCAGCACCAGAAGATCACACATCAAGCGGATGTGTTCGCCGTAATCGCCCGGAATGCCCGCGGGCGGTGCCATCGCGGGCGGCTCCACCGGGGGCAGCGTGGCGGCTCGTTCGATCCGCTGTTCGATATCGCGGACCGACGTGAAATACTCGTCGAGCTTCCGTCGGTCGCCCACCGCTAGCCGTCGTTCTAGGCCACGAGAGTCCTCCCGCACGAAATCGAGGATGCTGGTGCGGCGGGCCGCGCGGGCCGCGGCGGCCGGGTCGCCGTCGCCGAACAGCCGGTCGAAGACCACCTTCGGGTTGACCTCCTTGGGCAACGGCTGCGTGGGCGACCGCCACGACATTGTTGAGGAGTAGACGCAGCTGTAGCCGGAGTCACAGTTGCCGGCCATTGCGCCCTTGTCGGCGCCGATCTCCAGCGAGGGGAGCCGTGTCTCGCTGCCGGCCATCGCGGCCGCGATTTGGTCGACCGACGTGCCGCTGCGGATGCTCGTGCCATCGGTCTTCCTGGGCTGCACGCCGGTGAGAAACGCCGCCATCGCCCGGGCATGGTCGCCGCCGCCGTCGCCGTGAGCGCGGGCCTTGTCGGCCGCCAGCCCCGACAGCACCGTGAGCTTTTGCTTCACGCTGGCAAACGGCTCCATGATCGACGCCAGTTCGAAGTCGCGGCCCTCCCCCTTCGGCGTCCAGTCGGCCATGTGCTGTCCGTTTGGCGCATAGAGAAACGCGATCCGGTTGGGCGGCGCGGCCCGCGAGTCGGCGGTCGCGGCGAGTGCAGTGAGCCTTCCCATCGCCTCCAGCCAGGGAAGCGGCAGGGCGACGCCGAGGCCCCGTAGTAGGGTGCGGCGCGAGAGATGCCTGGCAGCGACGTTCATCATGAGAGACCTCATTCGAGTGTGTGAGTCATTCAACGGTGCCGCCACCGCGACGCTGCCGGAAGGCGTCGCTGGTCACGATCCCGGCCACGAGCACCGATACCTTGTAATCCTGCGATTCGAGTCGGTCGACGACCCGCTCGATCGTCGGCCGGTCGGCCGGCTCGAGGCCCCGGCCGAGCGCGAAGGTCATCATCTTTTCGGTCAGGCACCGACAGTATTCCCGTTTCATCGCGAGCAGGACGTCCTTCAATCCCACGGGGCCTGAGAAGGATGTGCCATTGGGGAACGTCCCGTCGGCGTCGATATCGAGCATGCCATCCTTGGTACGGAATGCCCCCACGGCATCGTAGTTTTCCAGGGCGAATCCGATTGCATCCATCCGGGCATGGCAGCCGGCGCAAGCGGCGTTCCTGCGATGCACCTCCATCCGCTCCCGGAGCGATGCCGTCGCCGATTCCCCTTCGTTCTCCTCCAGTTCGGGAACGTTGGGCGGCGGTGGCGGTGGCGGCTCGCCGAGCAGTTGTTCCAGCACCCAGCGACCCCGCTTGACGGGCGACGTGCGTGTAGGGTTTGAGGTGGCGGTGAGGATGCCCGCCTGCGAGAGCAGGCCGCCACGCGTGCGGTCGGCGGTCGGGACGCGGTGGAAGTCCTTCCCCTTGCCGCCGGCCTTGCGGTAGGCGTCTTCCAGGCCGTAGTGCTTCGCCAGCGGCGCGTTGACGAACGTGGAGTCTGCATCGATCAGTTCCAGGACGCTGCGATCCTCGAGAAACACGCCCCCCACGAAGAGTTCGGTCTCCTGGAGCATGGCGGCCCTCAGGTCGTTGTTGAACGTGGGAAAGAGTTCGCCGTCGGGTGAGATGAACTCGATTCGCTTGAGCTGCAGCCACTGCATGGCGAAGCTGGTCACGAGCGCGGCAGCACGCGGATCGGCCAGCATGCGGCGGACCTGGGTATCGAGGTTCTCGGACAACTGCCCGTGGTCTGCGAGGTCGAGCAGTTCGTCGTCGGGCATCGTGCTCCAGAGAAAGAACGAGAGCCGCGAGGCGAGCTGGAACTCGTCGAGCGATTGCACGCCGTCGTCATCCGGCTGGTCGTCGGATTCGACATGGAAGAGAAATTTTGGTGAGCAGAGAGCCGCCTGCATGGCGAACTGCACGCCTGCATGCCAATCGCGGCCGGACTTCACGGCTTTGTCCACGAGTGCGACGTGACGGTCGAGTTCACCCTGCTCGAGACGACGGCGAAATGCCCGCCTCAGGAATCGCCCGAGCACCTCCCGCGTCTGGTCTTCCTGGGACCCAGTGGCCGCACATGCCAGCAGCCGCTTCTGGGTCGCGGGCCGCGAATCGAGCGGGCCGGAGAGATCCAGGCCCTCCACGAATACCGTCGTGGCAGGAGCGTCGGTGGTTTCCTCGCCGTTCGTGCCCTCCGTGTTTTCCGGTGCCTCTATCGTCTCCATGGCCGGCTTCTCGATGGCGATCAGCACTCTGTCGCGTCCCGGCAGCGGCGGCACGCGAACCTTGAACTCGTTGGCCGTCTCCTTCGAGATGCCGGTGACGACGAACGACCCGAGGATTCGCGAAGTCCGGGGCACGGCTCCGGACAGCCGATCCAGATCCTCCTGCGCGGCAGGCTGCGGCAGGTCCTTGCCGCTGACGAGGAGCGTCAGGCGAACCGGCTGCGGCGCGTCGGCCGCTGCGTAGACCTTGGTGCGCAGCTCATACTCGCCGTCGGCCTCCCATTCAAACGGGGCATTGATCGGTCCCAGTTCGATCGCGCCTTGTCCGGCGGTGGACATCCGCCGAAACCCGGCGACTATCAGACGCTTGACGTCCGGACTGGCTGGCTCCGTGTATTGCGCCTGCCGGCGACGTTTGACCACCGGCGGCGGCGTGGCGGGAATGGCCCGCTCCATCACCGCCTCGGCGGCATCGAGATACCGCTCCAATAACAGCGGCGAGACCGTCAGCACGTCACCGATCGTGTCGAAGCCATGGCCAATTTCATCGCTCGGAAAATCGGTCGTCGGGTCGAAGTCGACCCCCACGAGGTCCCGGATTGTGTTGCGGTATTCCACCCGGTTGAGCCGCCGCATCGTGACCCTGCCGGGATCGGCGGGGGCTCGCAGGTCGGCCTCGGCGTAACGCTGCCGCATGCCTGCCACGAAGGACGCCGCCTCTGCCGCCGCGGGCCGCGGCTGATCCTGCGGAGGCATCTCGCCTGCTTCGACCCGGCGCAGGGCTGTTTCCCAGAGCTTCCGCTGCGCGAGAAGGCCGGCATCGTCGGCCGGCCATGAGAGCGTGACATCGCCCTCGGGCTTGCTGTCGCCGTGGCAGTCGACGCAGTGGCGGGCGAGGAATTCACGCATGTCTGCCGAGTCCGTGACGGCATCTTCGGCCCGGACTGGCCGCAGGTCGGCTGTGGCGTCGACGAAGACGGCCACCACCACGAGCCACGGCACCGCCATGCGGACGCCGCGCCGCCCTGCACCGCGGGTTGCGGTCGAGGTGCAGCCAAGCTGTCGCGGATGGCGGTTCATCGGCTTCCTCCTGCCAAAGGGCAGACGAAAAGCTTACCATCCCGACGAAAGCCTAAGACGGGAGCAATTTTTCGGTTGAAAAGAGAGCCCCGTCCACGGACCATGCTTCCATGCCGCAGCATTTCTTCCAAATCACGAACACGATTGCCCTCCTGGCCTGGATCGGGCTCGTGCTCTTTCCCGGCCGACGCGCCGTGTCGCATCTGCTCTGTGCGACCGTGATCCCCGGCCTGCTGGCCGCGTGCTATGCCGCCGTGATCGGCTGGAAGCTTGCCTCAAACGGCCCGCCGCCGGGGGATGTGATGACGATCGACGGCCTCCGCGCCGTCTTCTCCGACGACTGGGTCTTCGCCGCCGCGTGGGCCCACTACCTCGTCTTCGACATGGTGGTCGGTGCCTGGATCGCCCGGGATGCCGTTCGCCTTGGCATTCCCTGGCCGCTCCGCACGATCGCGCTTCTGCTGACGTTTTTGTCCGGACCGGTCGGGTTTCTGCTGCACCTCGTGACGCGGTTTGTGCTGCGGAGGGCAGTCGCCACAGACGGTGTCGCAGTCACGGCCTGAGCCGTCACCCGCGACGGTTCATTTCCGCCTGCCAAGTTTGCACCGTGTTGTCCCTTGGGCAGTTGCTGCGTGAAAGCGGTTGTCCGGACAACGGGCCGTTGCGACACCGACGTCTTCCGACGGACAGATGCACGGCTCAAAGGCGGCAGTTGAGCCATCGAGTTCAACGCTCTGCGCCTTCGTCACGCCCTCTGACGCAGCCTTCGACTCACCAGCCGGCAGCATGTGTGCCTCGCCCTTCGGGGCCGTCTTCGTCTCACCCTCCGGCAACGCGTGGCCGAACACGGACCAGACCACTCCGTCGCCGAGAACCGACAGGCTCATGCGGCCATCGTCGGCGATGATCAGGTTCAAGCTGCGGCCGTTCTCCACTCCGGAGAAAATTCGCTGGCCCTGAGACTCGTGGACCATCTCGAACTTCGTCACCTCGCCGCGCCGCGAGTCCGGTGCCAGCAGCGTCAATTCCTTTTTGGCGGCGTCCACGCGAAAGAACGTCGGACGCTCTTTTTCGCCCAGATCGGGAGGACCCACCGTGCCGTCTTCGTCCACCGCGACGGCCGAGCCGATCGAACAGAGCCAGGTCTGTTCGGCCCATGCGCCGCCACACAACGCCCCATTGGCCACCAGAGTCAACAAAATCATCGTCATCGCGTTCTTCATCGTTGATTCACTTTCTTGAATGCTGAGTATCGTTCGCTCGTGTGAGACACCGGATGCCGGACTGACTCGAAATCGCCTTCCAGGCCTTAACGCACGGAGTAGCCCATGCCCTCCATGGCGGCGATAAAGTTTCTGTCCCACATCGCGAACTGCTGCTGGTAGGTAGCCATGGCTGCATCGGCCGATCCTCCCGCTGCCTTCACGGCCCGCCGCGAACGCATGCCGCCGGTCAGGCCGCCGCCCATGCCGCCAGCCGTTGCCCCGATCGCCGCGCCTTTCCCGGCGTCACCGGCGATGGCACCGATGGCGACACCCATGAGAGCGCCGCCCGCTCCACCTTTTACGGCGCCACCCAGACCACCACCGAGGGCACCGCCGGCTGCTTGTGCCGAGGCTTGTACTTGTTGGTCGAGTTGGGCCTTCGCCTGATAGGGATCCCAGCCGGTCTGTCGGGAGGCCCAGTCATAGGCAGTGTTTTCGTCCACCCGCTGCTGGTCGGGGCTCTGGCCTTTCGCCGGGAAGATCGCGTGCCTTCCCGGATTGGTGCTGAGGCCCGGCGGGCCGGCCTGCGCTACGGTGGCAACCACCACGGCCGAGGCGAGGGTCAAAAAGGACAGGCTCCGCCCCGTCCTTGGCTGGAATCGCTTGATCATCACGGTATCTCCTAGAAAAGCCCGGTGAGTGGAGAGGCCCCGGAAGGGGAATGTGCGGGGGATACCCGATCTGGGCCCGTCGTGGAAAGACTGGTTTTCGTGAGGTCACCCCCGTATCTGCTCCGCCAGCCGTTGCACCGAGAGTGGAGCTGAGCCCTCGGCCTTGTTGTTGATCGTGATGAAGACGTCGCGGTCGGCGGCGACTGCCGTGCGGGCCAATCGCGCCAGGGCCGTGCGGCTCGGCAGATCCTCCTCCATCAGGCGGTTGAACGGAAAATAATCGGCCTTCGCATCCTCGTAGCCACGGCCGGCATGGAGATTCCAGCGGGCGACGAGCGGTGTCTGCGTGTTGACCCGGTCGAGGCCGAACGTGGAGGCCTGCTCCTCCACCGGTGGCATCCGCGCGTGGACGGCGAGGCAGGGTACGACGCCGGCATCCTCGAGCGACCGTGCAAATGTCTTGCAGACGAGTTGCGGGTCGCGGACCTCGACGGCGTAGCGCGGGCCGCGCGGCAGTACGGCCATGAAGGCGGCGATCCGCGCTGCGAGTTTTGGCACGTCGGACAGGAGTCTCCTGCCGAGTGGGGGAAACTGAAAGACGAGTGGACCGGCCGTGGAGCCCAGTCCGTCGATCGCCGGCCGTATGAACGTCGCGGCTGCCGTGGTGGCATCGAGGAAGAGCGGATTCTCGCGGGCCGCCTCGCCGGAGCCGGGCTTGCGCACAACCGGATCGGTGATCGCGGCCGGAGCCTTCACGACGAACCGGAAGTGCGCGGGCACACTCGCGGCATAGCGGGCGAATTCCTCCCGCGTGAGCGGCGCGTAGAACGTGCGGTCGAGGCTGACGGTTCGGAAGAGCGGATGCGCGGCATAGGCGGCGAGTCCGTGCCGTGCGAGTGATTGTTCATTGGCTGGCGTGCTGTTTCCGGTGGCGTAGACGAGCCCTGCCCAGCCGGGAAAAGACCAGCTCGACGTGCCCAAATGGATCCGCGGAGACAGCGCGTTGCCAAGGGCGGTCACGGCCGGGTCCACGCCAGCGGGATCGATCGCGTCGGCATCGGCGAAGAGAGAGAGTTGTTCGTGCGTCATGCAACGGCTGGAAAAGCAGGCGGCGAGAAACGTAAAAGTTTGCGACCGGTCTGAAACCCTATCATGATGGCCGGAGCGCGGCGGTGCAGAGCAGCCGGTCAGGTGCATGGGAGCGTATGAATCAGTCAACTTCAACACCGCCGTTCGCGACTCTCGCGGCCCGCCTCGAAGGTGACCTGCTCGTCGATGACCTCGCGCGGACGATCTACTCGACCGACGCGTCGGAGTATCAGGAACGGCCACTGGCGGTGGCGCTCCCCACAACGGAAGCGGACATCCGCGAACTCGTGCGGTTCGCCGCCGCGAATCGTATCGGACTGATTCCCCGTGCCGCCGGCACGTCGCTCGCCGGGCAGGTGGTGGGTGGCGGAATCGTCGTCGATGCGGGCCGCCACCTGAATCGCATCCTGGCGGTCGATGTCGAGCGACGCACCGTCCGTGTGCAACCGGGCGTGGTTCGCAACGCGCTCAATCAGCATCTCGCGCCGCTCGGGCTCTTTTTCGGACCCGAAACATCGACCGCGTCCTGGGCGATGATCGGCGGCATGGTGGGCAACAACTCCTGCGGCTCGAACTCGATCGCCTACGGCTCGACCCGCGATCACCTGATCCGCGCGCGAGGCTTTCTCGCCGACGGCTCGGAGGTGACGTTTGGCCCGCTCTCTAGCGACGAGTTCGCGGAAAAGTGCGCGGGGCCGGACTCGCTCGAGACGCGAATCTATCGCGAGATCCACGACCTGCTCGGCAATCCCGCCAATCGCAGGCTCATCCGCGACTCCTATCCGCGGCCGGAGGTCACCCGTCGCAACACGGGCTATGCGCTCGATGCCCTCATGGACGCCTCCTGCTTCGATCAGGTGTTCGACAGCCGCAATGCGCGACCCTTCAACTTCTGCCGGCTCCTCGCCGGCTCCGAAGGCACGCTCTTCTTCGGCGTCGAATATGAGCTGAACCTCATTTCGCTGCCGCCGCCGGGCTCGCTCATGGTGGTGCATTGCGGAACCGTGGACGAGGCGCTGCGGGCCACGCTTGTGGCGATGCGGCATCGCCACAAGCCGGATGGGTCACGGATGCCGGCGTGTCTGGATTCAGCAAACGCGTGCGTGCTCACCGCGTGCGAACTGATCGACAAGAAGATCCTCGACTGCACGAAGGACAACGCCGAGCAGTCACGCAATCGCTCGTTCGTGGTGGGCGATCCTGGCGCGATCCTGGTCGTGGAGGTGAAGCACGCCGACCGCGGGGTCGTGACGGCGAAGCTCAGGGAGATCGAGGACGAACTCCGCACCGCGGGCCTCGGCTATGCCTACCCCGTGCTCGTCGGCGCCGACGGCGACAAGGTCTGGGAACTCAGGCGGGCCGGCCAGGGGCTCGTCAACAACGTGCCGGGCGACGCCAAGCCACGCGAGATCGTGGAAGACACGGCCGTGGCCGTCGAGGATCTGCCCGCCTACATCGCCGAGTTCGACCAGCTGCTGGCCGACAAATACGGCATCGAATGCATCCACTACGCCCACGCCGGCGCAGGCGAACTGCACCTCCGGCCGCTCTTCGACCTCCGCACGCCCACGGGGCTCGCGATGTTTCGCGACGTGGCCACCGACGTGGCGGCGCTCGTGAAGAAATACCGTGGCAGCCTCAGCGGTGAGCACGGCGACGGCCGACTCCGCGGCGAATTCATCCGCACGATGGTCGGCGACGAATGCTTTCAGTTACTAGTGAGCGTAAAGCGGCTGTTCGATCCGCAGGGAATCTTCAATCCCGGCAAGATCATCGACACGCCGCCGATGGACACGTCATTGAGGATCCTGCCCGGCGAGTCCGAGTCGCACCATGACACGGTGTTTCGCTTTGCCGACACCGGCGGCGTACTCCGCGCCGCGGAGAAGTGCACAGGCGTGGGGCAGTGCCGCAAATCGGCAGCGATGGGGGGCACGATGTGCCCCAGCTACATGGCGACGCGGGACGAACAGCACACCACGCGTGCACGGGCCAACGTGCTACGGCAGGCGCTCTCCTCGACACGCGAGGCGGCCAACCCCTGGACGCAGCCCGAGATCGCCGATGTCATGGATCTCTGCCTCTCCTGCAAGGCCTGCAAGAGCGAGTGTCCATCCAACGTGGACATGGCCCGGCTCAAGGCGGAGTGGCAGCAGCATCTGCACGACGTGCGTGGCGTGCCGCTGCGGAGCCGGTTGATCGCCGATTCGGCCGCCGCACTGCGGTGGGCGAGCCTCGTGCCGTGGGCCTACAACTTCGCCGTGTCGGCACCGGGCGTGTCGGGGCTGCTCAAGTGGTTCATGGGCTTCGCCGCCGGCCGATCGCTGCCGCACGTGCATGGCACGACGCTCTCGGCTTGGCTCAATCGCCGGGGTGAGGTGAAAACGGGGCAGGCGGCTGGTAATGGCCGCGTGAATCTGTTCGTGGACGAGTTCACCGACACGCTCGACATGCCGCTGGGCATGAAGGCCGTGGAACTGCTCGAAGCCCTCGGCTACGAGGTCGTGGTTCCGCGTCACGTCGATAGCGGCCGGGCCCAGCTCTCGAAGGGGCTTGTGCGAGAGGCCCGCGACCTCGCCACACGCAACGTCGAACTGCTCGCCGACATCATCACCGACGACGCGCCGCTTGTCGGGATCGAGCCTTCGGCGATCCTTGGGTTCCGCGATGAGTATCCCGATCTCGTGCCGGAGCGGCTTGCCGCGGCCGCGAAGCGGCTGGCGTCGCGGGCGTTTTTGATCGACGAATTCCTGGCACGAGAGGCGGCCAGTGGCCGGATCACGGCAGA
The DNA here is from genome assembly GCA_947459185.1 of Planctomycetaceae bacterium. Classification (GTDB taxonomy): domain Bacteria; phylum Planctomycetota; class Planctomycetia; order Pirellulales; family UBA1268; genus CAMCQY01. The sequence continues at coordinate 11,120 of CANHCU010000011.1, forward strand.
TGCATTCACGGACCAGCCGCTCCGGATCAAGCTGCACGGCCACTGCCATCAGAAGGCGCTCGCGTCGCTCGCTCCCACGGTGCAGTCGCTCTCCCTGCCGCGGAACTTCTCGGTCGAGACGATTCCGAGCGGCTGCTGCGGCATGGCGGGCTCATTCGGCTACGAGCGTGAGCACTTCGAGCTGTCGATGCAGATCGGTGAACTCGTCCTCTTTCCTGCCGTCCGTGGTGCGGCCGACGACGTGATCATCGCTGCGCCAGGCACGAGCTGCCGCCACCAGATCAAGGACGGCACCGGCCGCACGGCCCTGCACCCCGTCGAGATCCTGCACGCTGCGCTTGTTTAAGCCAGGGCTGTGGTCGCCGTCAGGCCGCCGCCGACGCGTCGATCGGTTCGATTGCGGTGACGTGCAGGAGCGAGACGGTGCTGTGCCGCGATGGGATGCCGTTTCGCTCGGCGAGACCGATCACAATCTCCGTCCGCGTCAGAAAGGCCATCTCAGGGTGCCGGACTTCATACGCTTCGCCGTCCGATGTCTTCGCAATAAAGGGCTGGAAGGGCCGCTTCTGCAACCACTCGCGAAGGCTTTCAGCTGTCATGAGTGAACTCCGAAGGCAGGGTTTATACTGATGTACACTTATCGTATCGGTCCGGTCCAAGCGTGTCAACGGTCCCTCTGGCGGCCCGCCTCGGTCACGGCGTGCCGATGCAGACGAGTTTCTCCTTCCGCATGTCGCCCGTACCGGTGACGACCCGCATGCAGATGCGATCGCCGCAGATCGTGGGTGTCGCCCAGGATTCGTCGCCGAGTCTGTTCACGGCGAGCGACTCGAAGCGGTCGGGGCTGGCCCGGAACACGTGGGTCTCGCCCGCCTCGCTTGAAGCGTAGATTCTGTCGCCCAGCAGCACGGCCGACCCGCTGAAATTGCCGCCGATCCTGCGCTTCCAACGCTCCCTGATGGAGGCGGCCTCCCAGTTGAAGGCGATACCGGCGATGCGGCCGCGAGCCCGCAAAGAGCCGTATGTCGGGCGAAGGCGACGAGCCGAATGGGAGCCAGATGTCTGCGGTTCATAGCGTGTGCCCGGAATGTCGCGACCGGCTAGACGCCTCGAAGTCGTCAGGGCCCGTATGGCATGCGAATCCGAGGGTCTCCGGGGTCGAAGTCCTTTTCGTTCCGCGTGACGAGGATGCAGCCTTCGCAGTCTGCACTCGCAAGGACGATAGCGTCTGGCAACTTGAGTCGCAGTTGCTGCCTCAGGGCGACCGCTCGACGAGCGACTTCCAGGGAGAGTTCGACACGACGCATCGACGCGAACAGCGTCTCGGCCGCGAAACGTTCCTCGTCGGTGTCAGCACCGATCATGACCTCCATCCAGGAGATCACTGAGTAGAGTGGGTCGTCATAGGCGTTGATCTCGGTTGCCGCCGCTGGCACACCTTGGAGGAAATCGATCAGCACGTCGCTGTCGATGACCGCCTTCATCATTTCCACTCATCGCGGAGACTTCGGATCGTGGTCGTAGCGTCGATCCGCTTGCCATTCCACGCACCGAAGGCTCGTTCTCTCCCAGGTCGGCGCTCCTCGGCGAGCAATCTCGCCACCGCCCGACGGACCGCCTCCGTCGGTGAGATGCCCTGTGCCTCGCAGAGAGCCGCGAGATCCTTTTCTTGATCATCGGTCAAGTCAACGAAGGTCTTCATGCGTTCATTATCGTCTTGCCGGGTTTGCTCGGTCAACGGTGCCGCGGCGTGGATTCACACGGTTTATGCACGGTGACACACTCGGTGACAAAAGTTCCGACGGCGCGGCTTTGGAGCATCTGCTCGGGAGCATGGAGACTCTGGGTCATGGAGACGAAAAGGCGCTCCCTCAACGCGGTCCCGGACTGCCGCGGGAGCGATGTATGCGATGAGTCGCCAAGAATTCGAGCCTTCGCCGGACGCACCACGTGCCTGACTGCCTGATCGATTATACCACTGCGACATGCGACCCAGCATCACGCGTTCAAAGAAGCAAGAATGTGCGGGTGGCCGTTCACGGGCCTCCGGCACGTTCGTGCTGCGTGTCGAACCCCAGTAGCACGGCATGCTGAGGGAGGACGCTCTGGCGGCGGGCACGCGGACGCTTCGTGGCGATCGTGAGCTGGCCTTCTACGGTGCCGAGGATCTCACGCCGTGGGAGACAACGCCTCTTTGTCTCACGGCATTGGTGTGAGCAGTTCCGACGAGACGGCCAGCCCCCGGTCGTCGAGGAGATTTACCCAGCCGGTCACCATGCCCTCGGGCCGCGGGAGCGTGGCGGTAAAGGTGTCTGGATCGACGGCCGCTCGCGGTGTCACGGCCGCGTCGGCGACCGTGTATTTCACCTTCGGCCAATCGGTCCGCGTGCCGGGCGGCGAGAACGTCATGTCGGGCTGGGGCAGCGTGGCATAGACCCACTGCGCCTTCACGATCGGAGGTCCGCCCGTCCAGGTGACGTGGACAGAGTCGGGCCGCCACTGTGTGCCAGTGATGCGGGCCAGTGGCGGCGCGGCTCGAGTCACCGCATCGGCGAAGGCGTAGATCTCACCGACTTTATCGGCGGCCCAGATGTGCCCGTGGCCGAGCGTCGGCGAGATCGTCATCCAGGAGTGCGGGGCGGTCGCTCGAGAAGAAGCGTTCATCATCGGAGGTGTGCCGTAGGCGTCGTTTGCGCCGTTGATCCAGAGCCATTGAGTTTTCCGTGAAGCGGCGACGTTCGCATAGAAATTCGCAGGATCCCAGACCCAGGTGGCGGGCCGCGGCTTCATGAACTCGCACCAGCCGCTGTCGAGATTCAAGAATCCGCCGATGTATTGCGATGCGACGAACGCCGGCCGGTCGTCGACGCCGCCGGCGATCGTGCAGATGACCGATCCCCAAGAGATGCCGACCAGGCCGATCCTCGCAGCATCGACTTCCGGGAGTGATCCGAGCAGCGATACGGCGAGCACCGTGTCGGCCACGGCGTGGTAGGTCCACTGCTCCTCGAAGGGTCGGTCGAAGCTGTCGCCGAAGGCGTTGCCGGGCCGGGCGGGGCCGCCGCCCCACGCGTGGCCGAGTGTGTCGGTGCGAACCCGTTTTCCAGGCTCGCCGGGCGTCGGAATCTGTCCTTCGAGATCGACGGCGATCGCCGCGTAGCCGCGGGCCGTCCACATCTTCACCCAGTCGGGAAACGCTGTGCCGCCGCCGCCGTGCACGAGCACGACACCAGGAACTTTTTTGTCTGTCTTGGAGGTTGGCGCCGGCAGCCCCAAGTAGGCAAACGCCTTCGTTGACTTGCCTTGCAGCGGGAGCGTGTCGATCCAGATCGCCTGCACGCCCTCGACCGCGGCCTCGGTCGCGGGCCGCGTGACAGGCGGCTTGCCGAGCAGGGCCATGTCCCAGGCCGGGAGTTTCTCAGGCGCCGGCTGCCACGGGGAAAAGACAGCAGTTGTCGGGACCTTGGCCGGAGGCTGGGCAAGCGTCGAGCCGGAGGAAACGAGGCCAGCCATCGCCGCGCAGGCGGCGATCAGAACGCGTTTCAAAGAAGCGACTGAAGCGGCCGGACAAGAACTGCGTTCCATTTTCACCACCCCGTCCCTAGTTTCTCTCAGGGAGTTGAGCGGCGGCTGCGCGCAGTCTCTCTACTCCGTCCGTGACCGCCTTGGGAGAAGCCTTGCCTGACCACGACTGCCTAGTCTCCTTTGCCAGAGTCAGGTAACTCGTGAACGGTTCACCATAGTGCTGCGACCTGGCTTCGATCGTCTCCAACAGGAGGTCCAACTGGGCGGCCGCGGTGGCAGGCTGGGCCGCCATGCGATCGAGCCATACAGTCGTGATCCGCTGAAAATCGCCAATGGCCTCGTCACGCGTCGGTGCTCGCACCGAAGCCGTCCGATAGCCGCAGCCAAGCGAAACGGCTGCGATCAGGCCGGTCGTCATGAAGATGGACTGATAGACACATCCGTGCCACGTCTTGGGAAATCGAGACAACAGCACCATTCAATACGCTCCCATCGTTTGGCCATCGGCGATCGCGAGCAGCCGCTGATAGGTGGTGGGGTCGATCATGTCTGTAATCATCCGCACGGCACCGTCGCCGAACACGAAGTTGCAGCCACCACCCGCGTGAAAGCTTCTCGCTCCGACGCCGCCGCAGCAATCCGACTCCGATCGAAGATTAAAAATCGGATTCGTCGTGTCATTATTGGCGTATGGTGACCAATCCATATACCGACTATTGTTTGGAGTCAGCACGACGAGATACGGAGAGCCTCCTGAGAACGTCGGCCCCGTGGACCAACCCCAGGCGCCACGGTCGTCTCCGTGACCGTTCGTTTCCGCATTAGCAATCTCGCTTGCCAGGATCGTCTTCGAAGTGCCGTCGGTGATGTCCGACCACTTGGCGCCGTACACGCCGCGCACACTGAATGGCCCTCTTTTGGTCGATGTGAAAAACGAGTCGAACAGATCGGAGCCCACGTTCGCTGCATAGTTTCCCTTGGCGAAACCGGCGAAGCCGCTCGGATTCGCGACGCCGGTGGCCGCCTGAAAAAAGAGCCCTGTCACTGGAGGATGCGACGGGCACAGGAGTTCCGGTACACGCGTCTTGTTGATTGCATTGTTCGTGGCATCGCGGGACCAGACCGAATGATCGTACTTCGCGGCAAGTGCCGCCTGCTCGATGAACGGCAGAACGAAGACGACCCAGGTCGCCCCGCTGTTGGCATCACGTTCGCTCAGTGAAGTGCCACTTGTTACGACCGTCGCGCATCCCGGCGGCAAGCGTTTTTTTATGTCCGCGGAGTTGTGCATGGCCAGACCAATCTGCTTCAGTTTGTTCTGACAACTGTTGAGGCGGGCCGCCTCCCGCGCCGCCTGCACAGCCGGCAGGAGCAGCCCCACGAGCGTGCCGATGATCGCGATGACGACCAAAAGCTCCACGAGCGTAAAACCATGACGAAGAGACCTGTGTCGCATACAGCACCTTTTGGCAGCCTGTGCGGTCGAAGGAACGCGGTGACTCAGCATGTCGGAAAGCTCCCGCCGGCCCCGATGATTGAAAGCTACCCCCCGGCTCAGGGCCTCGCCATAGAACGAACGTGCTATGGACGAAAAGAGTTGCGCCACCTGTCTCGATTCTTTTTTGATTAAGCTGATTCGTCATGAGCAGTCTCGCAGGGTGGATCACCATTTCCGTCGCGTGCCTGGTGGCTGGCAGCCCGGGCTTCGCCGCGCCGGATCCCGCCTCGCCGTCAGGCGGCACGAGCCCCGCCACGGCCTGGGCGAGGCATGCCTGGCAGCCATCGGACGGCATGCCCGACGGACCGATCACTGCGATCGTGCCGCTCGTCGACGGCTCGCTGCTCGTGGCCGGCAAGACTGGTCGCTGTTGTCTCGATGGTGATCGCGTGTGGCCGCTCGCGGTCACCGACCCGCAGTGTGCAAAGCTCGAACAGGTGCCGCTCGATCCCTGGCTCGCTGCGGGCCGCGCTGCGGCCAGCCCCTGCACATCGCGGTGTCGCATCGCCGGCGGCACAATCTTTTCCGGGTTCTTGAACGGCCCGCCCAGCCGTAGCCGCGACGGCAAGACGCATCGGCTCGGCAGCGATGAGGGCGTGCTGATCGACACTCATTCCCATGTCGCCACCGATGACGATGGCCATGTCTGGCTGGCACAGAATGGCCAACTGGCGGAGTACGACGCCGCAGTTGGTCGGTTCGTCGCCCGCGCTCTACTCCCCGTGGGCCGAATCACGATCGCACCAGGTCGCGACGGAGGGCTCTGGATCAAGGTCAACACGCATGTTTTCCGGTATCGCGACGGAGCCGGGCTTAGCCTGCAGGCCGACAACGCGCCGCACGGATCTACGATCCTCTATGAAGACTCACAAGGAAGGCTGTGGGTGGGCAGCGACTTCTTCGGACTGTATCTGCTGTCGGAAGGCTCATTCGCCCCGGTGGCCACGGTTGGTGAAGGCGTCTTCGCGATCGCCGACGACCAGGAAGGGGGGCTGTGGGTCGGCACGTCCACCGCCGTCAACCGGCTCTGGCCGGCCGTCATCCGCGGCGTCGTCGCCATGGATACCGGTCTGCAGCTTCCAAACTCGCTGTGCGAGGATGACGAGGGCCACATCTGGATCGCGACGGAGAGTGGTAGGCTCGGCCGCATCGAGCCGCGCGACACCGACGTGCTCTTCAGGAGATATACGGAGGCCGATGGCTGGAATGGTATCGCCCATTGCGTCGCGGCCGGGCCCGACGGGGAGATCTTCATCGGCACCCGCACCGACGGCATCCATCGGCATGACGGCGAAAGGTTTGAAAAGGTCGAATCACCGCCGGGGACACCGCCCCGACTCGAATTCGGCGAGTATCGGATCGAGCAACTCTTGGCTTCGCGGGCTGGTGACCTCTGGGCCGTCACTTACGACGGATTGTTTCGGTATCGCGACGAGCGGTGGACGAGGGCCTCGGTCTTGGGGGATCAAGCGATCGATCTGCGCGGGACAAAGGCGATCGCCGAAGACACCGCAGGCACCGTCTGGCTAGCGTCGGCCGACGGCAGCCTCTTCAGATTTACCGATGGCGGCGGAGCGGATGCCCTAGGCGAGGCGGTGGCGGTCGAACCGTCCGCAAAGGCAAAAATATCGGCGCTGGCCGCAACACCGAATGGGGACGTGTGGGGGGTGATTCGTGACGTCGGGCTCCTGCGGATCCAGGACGGCCGTACCGCCCTGGTCGGGGCCGAGGCCGGACTGCCGTCGGCCGGTATCGTGGCACTGGCGGCGGACACGACCGGCCTACTCTGGTGCGTGACGAGCCGGCAGATCTTCGCGGTATCGCTCGCGGAGCTCGACGCAGTAGCCGACGGAAAACAATCACGGCTGCATCCCTGGGTGTTTTCAGGCGAGGACGAGGGGGTGGTCATCGACCCAGCCGACAGGCCGAATTGCCAGGCCCTCGTGGCGCGCGATGGAAAAATCTGGATCACGCTCCGCCGTGGGTTGGCCATGGTCGATCCATCGAAGCTTGCTCGTTTGAGCGGTCCGCCGCCGGTTGTGACAGAGGCAGTGCGTGTCGCCGGGCAGCCGATCCCCATCGCGCCGGTAGTCACACCGGCATTAACCGGTAGCCGGGTCGCCCTCCCTCCCGATCCGCGGGGCGTCGAGATCGAGATCGCCACCCGTGGCTTCACGCGGCCCTCGAATGCCCGAGTCATGCACCGGCTCGAAGGGTTCGACGCCGACTGGATCGAGCACCCGATCGATCGCCCGATCCGCTACGAGCGGCTGCCGGCGGGCGAATACACCCTGCGGCTGCGCAGCGAACACGACCTCGGCGTGTGGGAGAACGACCCGCAGTCTTTCGTGATCGATGTGCGTCCGCTGCTCTGGGAGCGGCCCTGGTTTCGCGTTGCCATGCTCGCGGTCGCGGCGGGGATAGCGGCCGCGGCCGCCGTGGGCGGGGCGACGCTGCGAAATCGCTCGCGGCTTGCGCGACTCGAGCAGCAGGCGGCGCTCGAACGGCAGCGGATGCGGATCGCCCGCGACATGCATGACGAGGCCGGCACCACCGCGACGCAGCTCTCGCTCCTCGCCGATCTGGCCCGCGGCCCGGGCGACGGCCCCGCCCGCGCCGAGCGGCTCGAAGGCGTGTCGCGGATCGCCCGCCAGCTCGTCACGAGCCTCGACGAGATGGTCTGGGCGGTGAATCCGGCCAACGACACGCTCGCCCACCTCGTCAGCTATCTCGGCCAGACGGCCAGTGAAACGCTCGGCCGCTTCGGTGTGGCCTGCCGCGTCCGCACGACCGAGCCGCTCCCGGAGTGCACTGCCACCGCGGAGCTCCGCCGAGGCATACTCATGATCGCCAAGGAGGCGGTCTCCAACATCGTCGAGCATGCCGGAGCGACAGTCGTGGAGATTGATCTCTCCATCCATGAGGGCCGGGTGTGGCTGTCGATCGCAGACGACGGCTGCGGGCTGCCCGAGGCGACGAACGGCCGGCGGCATGGTCCCGGTGGCAATGGCCTGGGCAACATGCAGTCGCGGGCGAAGGACCTTGGCGGCTCCTGCCGGATCGAAACAGCCTCGCCCCGCGGCACGCGGGTGGTGGTCGAGGTTCCCCTTTCCCGTGAGGCCCACGCATGACGCCAAGGACGTCTCCCGGAGATCGCCGACCGAGTGGCCGCGAGCCCTCGTCCCAGGGGCTGCGGGTGTCGATCGTGGAGGACGACCGCATTCTGCGAGAGAGTCTGGCTGCGCTTGTCGGCGGCACGACCGACATGGAGATCGTCGACACCTATCCCGATGCCGAGTCAGCGATCGCGACCATCCCACGGCGGCCGCCCGATGTCGTCGTGATGGACCTGAATCTCGCGCCGCCTGGGTCAGGCCGTAAGAGCGGCGTCGACTGCGTGGCGGCCATCAAGGCGGCGCTGCCCGGGTTGCAGGTGCTCGTGCTCACGGTCTACGACGATGCCGACCGAGTGTTCGAGGCCCTGCGGGCGGGCGCCAGCGGCTATCTGCTCAAACGGGCACACAGCGAGGAGATCCTGGAGGCGATCCGCGAGGTGCATGTCGGCGGTGCGCCGATGTCGATGCAGATCGCCCGCCGCGTCGTCGAGTCATTCCGCACCGATCGCCGACCCGCCGGGGAACTCGACATGCTCACGACCCGGGAACGGGAGATCCTTGCGCTTTTGGCCGAGGGTGGTCTCTACAAAGACATCGCCAAGTCACTCGGCCTCTCGACGAGCACTGTCCGCGTGCACCTCCACTCGGTCTACACGAAGCTCCACGTGCAGACCCGCACCCAGGCGGTGCTCAAGTACCTGGGCCGGTGATTCGAAGCCACTCCTCTGGGCAAAACCTGTGCCGGCCGGGATTCCGTTGCGAAGGCTTCGGGCGGGATATACTTGAGCAGAACAAACATGGCGAACACTAGCGAACCACCGGCACCGGGCGACGACCGTTTCGACGACGGCGAATGGACGGAGTGGTATACGCTCACGCCGCTGGAGCGGCTGGAGGAAAGCTCCAAGCTGTGGCAGACGTACCTGAAGCTGGGAGGTTCGCTTGACCCCGAGCCCGATACTCAGAGTCCTTTCTTCGATCCAGAGGAATGGCGTGCGGTCGCTCTTGATGGGCGGCCAGGCCTGCGTGTTGTACGGCGGGGCGGAGTTTAGCCGCGACACCGATCTCGTGATCGTTTCCGACGTCGCCAACCTCGAGCGGCTTCGTGCGGCGGTCGCCGATCTCGACGCCCATCCGATTGCGGTGCCCCCATTCGAGAAGCGGTTTCTCGACGAGGGCCTGGCCATTCACTTCCGTTGCCAGGCGGCCGGCGTCGAGGGCATGCGGCTCGACGTCATGAGCCGGATTCGCGGCCTGCCCGACTTCGAGCTGCTGTGGGACCGTCGGACGACGATCGACACGGGCGAGCAGTCGATCGAAGTGCTCTCGCTGCCCGACCTTGTGACGGCGAAGAAGACGCAGCGTGACAAGGACTGGCCGATGATTGCCCGGCTCGTCGAAGCGCACTGGACCCAGACGCCGCGGCCCGCGTCGGATGCCGCCGTCGACTTCTGGCTCCGCGAACTACGGACGCCCGTCCTGTTGACGCAGTTGGCCCGTGAGGCTCCTGCGAGCTGCCGGCACATGGCGGAGAAGCGGCCTCTGTTGACTGCCGCCTCGGCTGGCGACGAAGCGGCGGTGGCACGGCTTCTTCGCGAAGAGGAAGACCGCGAGCGTGAGGCCGATCGCCAGTATTGGGCGCCGCTCCGCAGTCGCCTGGAAGCCCTACGAAGAGAGCACCACGACCGCCGCTGAAAAGGAGAAAAAGGTGCCAGCCACGTGGCTGGCACCTTTTCTTCAGGCAGCCCGGTAGATACAGATGCCCACACGCTCGATATGCTCCCGCAGCGGCGGGTGGGTGATGCGGGCCACGGGCTGAACGTCAAAGCGATACGGAAGCGGAAGTTCGTCCAACTCGCCCGCGATCGCCTCGGCCTCCAGCGGCGTGACGTCGCCCGTCAAAGCCAGATCGACGTCGGATCGCTGCGAGTGCGTGCCTTTGGCTCGGGAGCCATAAAGGATCGCGGCAGACACTTCCGCATGTCGGCTGAAAACATCGCGGACAAGCGAGATCTCATGATCGGTCAGATACGGGCCGTTCATTCATTTTCCCTGTCGGCGAGCAGGTTGCGCACCTGCTGCAGTGCGGGAAGATAGCGGTCGTGAATCGCGACGACGGCCTCCTCGAAGTTGACCGGATCATACGTGTGCGAGAGAAGGTTGCGGTGATCGATCATGGCGATCCAGATCTGGCCGTCAGCGAGAATCTTGGCGGCGAAGGCATCCTTGATCACTTGTCGCGGGGTGACGGCGGTGAGCACGACCCCGCTCTCCTCCAGATAGTCCTTGACGGTCTTCCACGCGAGTTCCAGCGTGTACTCAAACCGCTGAACGACACCCTCCTTCTCAAGTTGGTTGAGCGCGGCAGGACCTTGGGCAAGAGCGTCGCGAAGAAGGCCCAGCGCCCGTTCGAAGTGTTCGAATCGTTGCTTCCAGCGGACGTCTGGATTGCGGTTCATGTCTCACGCTGCTCGGCGCTGCGGCTTTGCATGCACCTAAGCACGCCTTTTAAACGGACGAAGAGGAAAAAGCGGAGGCCCGTGCGTGGCAATCCTCCGCCTCGCGAAGCAATCCGGGAACTCTAGGAGTGTACCCCACCGGGGAAGTGGCCGTCCCGATTGTTCCTACAACGAACGTATTATTCCGCTGGTGGAACCGGCGTGGTACACCCGATGGAGCCTCAAGCAGAGCGCTCTCACCGCCCGCCCCGCCTTCGGAATTCCGCCATGAGCAGCCGCCGCCAGTTCCTCCGCGCCGCCGGCGTGACCATTGCATTGCCGTGGCTCGAATCGGTCGCCCGCGGAGCGGCGGCCGCGAGCATGCCACCCAAGCGGATGCTCTGCATCATGGCTGACATGGGCGTGCTGCCGGGCAACTTCTTTCCGCAGACCGCCGGCCCCGACTATGAGTCGACGCCCTACCTCGACATCCTTTCGGCTCATCGCAGCCGGATGACCGTCTTCAGCGGCCTCTCGCATCTGGACAACTCCGACGGCCACCGCTCCACCCGGACCTTCCTGAGCGGCGCCCCGCAGCCCACGGCGAGCAACTTCAAGAACACGATCTCCATCGACCAACTGGTCGCCGAGCAGGTCGGCAGCCAGACGCGGTTTCCCTCGCTGCCACTGCTGGTGGGCACGATCGGCACGGGCACGCCGTCGATCCTCCGCAGTGGCGTCGAGATGCCAATGATCGGAAGCCCCGCGGCGGTCTATCGCAAGCTCTTCGTGCAGGGCTCCCCGGCCGAGACGGAGCAGCGGATCGCTGAGCTCAAGAGCGGCAGGAGCATCCTCGACTTCGTCCGCGACGATGCCCGCGGACTCAGTCGGCGGGCCGGCGGCCGCGACCGCGAGCGGATCGACCAGTTCTTCGGTTCGATCCGCGACGTGGAGCAGTCGCTGGTCGAGGGCGAGGCCTGGGAGCGGCGGCCGAAGCCGGCCGTCGAGATGGCAGAACCCGCGGACGTCAAGAACGAGGAGATGGAACAGGCCACGAACCTGATGTACGACATGGCCCGGCTCGCGCTCCAGACCGACAGCACCCGCGTCGTGACGGTCTGTCTCGGCCAGATCTACGTCCGGCCGAACATGGATGGCATCACCGACCAGATCCACGGACTCACGCACCACGGCGGCGACGAGGCGAAGATCGCACAGCTGAAGATGATCGAGACGATGCTCTTCCGATCGTTCGACCGGCTCCTCGGCACGATGCAGGGGATCGCGGAGCCCGGTGGCTCGCTCCTCGACCACACGACCGTGCTCTACGGCTCAAACCTCTCCGACGCCAACAAGCACGACTCCCGGAATCTGCCGATCATCCTCGCCGGCGGCGGCTTCCGACATGGCCAGTATCTGAAGTTCAAGCAGCAGACGCCGCTGGCCAATCTCTACACCTCGATGCTGCAGCGGATGGGGTTCGAGATGGATGCGTTCTCGCTCGGCACCGGCCGGCTCGCCGGCCTGGAGTGGGCGTGATGAAGCGACCGAGGCTTTTCGCCACGGTGACCATGTCGGCCATGTCGGCCAGGTTGCTCGCGTTGCCCACGTTTGCCACGTTGTTGGTTGTTATTTGTGCGGTGACCGGCGGCGCCGCCTCCGCGGATCTGGTCGGCAACCGGCGGGCTTTCCTGACAGCGCACTGCGGAGAATGTCATGCCGACGGCGGCTCCGAAGGCGGCTTCGCCATCGAGTCGCTTGGCGACGACTTCGGACACCGGCAGACCGTCGAACGCTGGACCCGGATCCACGACCGCGTGGCCCGTGGCGAGATGCCACCGCCGGGCGAGGCACGTCCGATTCCTGCGCCCGACCGGCAAGCCTTTCTCGACGGCCTCGACACGAGGCTCCTCGCCGCCGATATCGCGGGCCGGGCTGGCGACGGTCGGGCCGCGATCCGCCGGCTCTCCCGTGCGGAATATGAACACGCGCTCCAAGACCTGCTGGCCATGCCCTGGCTGCGGGTGAAGGAGATGCTGCCTGCCGACGGCAGCCGCGCCGGTTTCGATAAGGTCGGGGAAGGACTCGCGATCTCTCCGGTGCAGGTTCGGCAGTATCTCGCCGCCGCCAACCGCACGCTGGACCTGGCGACCGCCGCCGCAACGCCGCCCCCGCCGCAGAAGCTGGTGATTCGCGGGCAGGACGCGTTCGCCCACCAGCTTGGTCAAAAGGAGGCCTTTCTCGTCGAATGCTTCCAGCCCGCCGAGACGTCTGGCAGCACCAGCAGCATCGCCTTCATCTCCGGCGGCAACAACATCGCGAAGCGTACCTTCTTCACGGCACCGCACGCCGGACACTATCGATTTCGGCTCGCCACCTGGGGCTTCTGGTGCGATCGTGGCGTGATTCAGCCGAACGACCGCACGGAAGTGGCCGCGCTCTGGTCGGGCAACCAGCCGCTGGGATTTTTCGACGCCCCGTCGCTCCTGCCCCAGACGCACGAGATCACGGCCTGGCTCGACAAAGGTGCGTTGGTCAATATCGATGCCGAAACGATCCGCGAATGGAACCACCACACGATCGTGACCTACGTCGGCCCGGGCGTCGCCGTCGATTCTCTCGTGGTGGAGGGCCCACTCGCTGCGGCCTGGCCGCCCGAGAGCCATCGCCGGCTCTACGGCGACCTCCCCGAGCCGCCCGCCGACCCGGAGCAGGAGGCGCGGCGGCTCCTGGCGGCATTTCTTCCGCGGGCGTTTCGCCGGCCGGTGCCCGACGCTGAGGTCGAGTCGTTCGTGGGCATCGTCCGAAGCGGACTCGCCGCACAAGTCCCGTTTCGCATCGCGCTGCGACAAGCCTACGCCACGGCGCTCTGCTCGGCGGCATTTCTCTTTCGCGAGGAGCAGACCGGGCCGCTTGATGACTCGGCGATAGCCACGCGGCTGGCACTCTGGCTCTGGAATTCGACTCCCGACGACGAGCTGCTCGCGCTGGCCACAGCGGGCCGGCTCCGTGATCCAGCGGTGCTCGACGCGCAGGTCGAACGCCTGCTCGCACACAGCAAGAGCGATCGCTTCATCGCCGACTTCCTCGACCAATGGCTGAAGCTCGCCACGATCGACGACACGACTCCCGATAGGGGCCTCTATCCCGAGGTGGCGATGCTCAACGGCGGCATGATGCCCTATGTCCGGGAGTCGATGGTCTGGGAATCACGGGCGTTCCTCCGTGAAATGCTCGACAAGAATCTTCCGGCGGCCAACGTGATCGCCAGTGACTTCTCGATGCTCAACGGCAAGCTCGCGGAGCTCTATGCAATCCCGGGGGTCGATGGCTCGCAGATCCGCCACGTGCCGCTGCCAGCGGACAGCCACCGGGGTGGATTTCTCACGCAGGCGGCCGTGCTGAAGGTGACCGCCAACGGCACGACCACATCGCCCGTAGTTCGCGGCGCCTTCGTGAACGAACGGCTGCTGGGCCGCGAGATCCCACCGCCGCCACCGGGGATTCCCTCGGTCGATCCCGACACCCGCGGCGCGACCACGATCCGTGAACAACTCGCGAGGCATCGGGCCGACGCGAGCTGCGCGGGCTGCCATGCGACGATCGACCCGCCCGGCTTCGCACTCGAATCGTTCGACGTGATCGGCGGGTATCGCGACCGCTACAGGTCGCTCGGCGCGGGGGAGCCGGCGACGGGCAAGCTGCGGGGGGGCGTCTTCGGCATCCACTACAAGCACGGTCTCAAGGTCGATCCGTCGGGCTCGCTCGCCGAGGGCCGCCCTCCGTTCGCCGATATCGACGGCTTCCGGGCCGCGATTCTCGAGGACCGACGGGCCGTCGCCCGCAACCTGCTCGAAAAACTTCTCGTCTACGCGACCGGCTCGGAGATCCATTACGCCGACCGCCGCGAGGTGGAGCGGCTGCTCGATGCGACCACGGCGCAGGATTTTGGTGTGCGGTCCCTGATCCACGCGATCGCCACGAGCCCGCTCTTCCTGACGAAATAGCCGATCGAAAAAGTCTGTGTGGGATGTCGCCCATCCGACCCCGTCTTGCGGCCGTCGTGCACCGATGCGGCCTTTCCCTGCCCGCACCGGCCTCACCGCCTTGCACCCGTTGGAGATCCTGCATGCCGCGCTGCGGGATGGCCCCTGTCTCCGGAAGATTTGACGTGCCGGTCTCGTGCCTGCGCCAGCGTGTCGCGGACCTGCTCTCGCGTGCCGACGGCGACCCAGACCAGATAGCGGTACTCGCCCGGCGGGAGTCGGCCGGCGTCGGCGGCCTCGTTGCTCACGGCCGCACCGCCCGCCGTGTCTGCCTGTTCGCGGACGACACAGTTCCATTTGGCGACCCGTTCCTGTTCGAACCAGAACCAGCCGTAGGTCGCCGGCTGTCCGGTGGAGCGGCTCCTGTCGGGCGACCACGCCCCCATGGCATGGCTGCCGTCGGCCGTCGACGCGATTACCGGCAGCGATTGCTCTCCCTGCGCCTCGGCGAGCGGCGCGAGTCCGTCATCAGCCCGCAGACCGTGGAACGTACGAAACTCGGCTGGCATATAGGCCGTTAGCATCTCGAACGTGGCCTTCCCGTGCCGCTCATCGGCGGGCAGCGTGAACGTCACGGCGTAGCGGATCGCGTGTGGCAGGCCCGGCGCGCCGATATGCACCTGCTTCTGCAGCAGGTGGTTGGAGAGCGGCGTCGTGTTGACGGCGGAGTGGCCGTGGCTCGCCTCGCCGGGCCGTAGCCAGAAGGCCATCTGCGTGACGGTCGCGAGCTCGCGGCCAGCGGCCGAGATCCAGAGGAGCCGGCTCGTGCTCGTCGGACCGGCGCCGTCGTGCATGCTGCCCGCCTCGGTGGGGTTGAACGTCTCATTGTGGAAGCTGCCGCCCAGGTCGAGGTTCGAGGCGCTTTGTAACTGCCGGCCGTGATCATGCGAATCGATGAACTCGCGGCCGTTCCAGGTGAGCGAGTGGATGGCGCCGGCCAGCCGGGAGGTCGTGGCGATCACGATCTCCGAGCCGTCCGCCGGCGCCCGGATCACGGCGTCGCCCGAGACCTGCGTCGCATCGGGCTGGGCTGCGGCGTGGCCCACCAAACAGGCCAGCAGGAAGGCGGAGCGAATGGACACCAGCCCAGATCGCGTTCGAGGTGATCCCGCCTCGAACCACGCCAACGCGATTGTGACGTTGACCCACGCTCGCCACGATTGGCAGCCTGCATCGCATCGCATGGAAACCTCGTGCCGCTGGCAGCGTCGGGTTCGATCAATCCGCCAGCACGGCACTTGCGGGGCGGCATCACCGAAACCATAGTGTGCAAAGAAATTGAACACCAAATCGGGAGCAATGACCATGGCCAATCACATGCGCGCGACACGGAGAGGTTTTCTTGGGACTTCGGCCGCTGGGGCCGCTGCGGCCGCCACCGCCGGCATGGTGCCGTTCGTGCCATGGACGGCGACTGCGTTCGCGAACGAGGCGGCCAACGACCGGCCCCGGATTGGCTGCATCGGCACCGGTTCGATGGGGCTTGGCGACGCGATCCAGCACGCCCAGTTCGGCGATATCCTCGCCGTCTGCGATGTCGATAAGGATCGGGCCGATCGGGCCAAGTACGACGTGCGGATCGGCAAGGGCAAGGCCGACACCTACGGCGACTACCGCAAGGTGCTCGAGCGGCCGGATATCGACGTCGTCAGCATCGTCACCACCGACCCCTGGCACGTGAAAATCGCGATCGAGGCCCTGCAGGCGGGCAAGCATGTCTTCTGCCAGAAGCCGCTCTCGCTCACACTCGAAGAAAACCAGCTCGCCTGGGCCGCCGCTGAAAAATTTCCAAAGCTCCAGTTTTTCATCGGCACGCAGCAGCGTGCCCAGAAAGACCAGTTCTGCCGTGCCGTGAACATCGTCCACAAGGGCCTGCTCGGCGAGATCAAGAAGGTGACGGCCGGGATCGGCTCGAGCCCGATCGGCGGGCCGTTCCCGATCGAGAATCCGCCCGCGGGGCTCGACTGGGACATGTGGTTGGGTCAGGCGCCGAAGGTGCCCTTCCGCAATCGCCGCTGCCACTATGAATTCCGGTGGTGGTACGAGTATTCGGGGGGCAAGTTCACCGACTGGGGCGCGCATCATGTCGACATCGCGCAGTGGGCGCTCAAGGAAGATTCCAAGGGCAAGGGGCCGATCGAGATCAACGGCGTCGATGCCAGGCATCCGGTGCCATTCAAGGATGGCTATCCGCTCGTTGACGACTGCTACAACACGGCCTACGACTTCGCCGTGCCCTGCAAGTTTGCCAGCGGCGTCGAGCTGGTCGTGACGAGCCGGGGCGACAACGGCATCCTCTTCGAGGGCACGAAGGGCCGCATGTTCGTCAACCGCCAGAAGATCACCGGCACGCCGATCGAGGAGGGCTGGGACAAGGACGCCTTTGGCGACGACGACTTGAAGGCCCTCTACAAGGGCAAGCCGTTCGAGGGGCACAAGCAGAACTTCTACCGCTGCATCCGCGAGGGTGGCCTGCCAGTGTCTGACGTGTATAGCCACATCATCGCGATGAACACCTGCCACTTGGCGGCGATCGCAGCCCGGCTGGGCCGGACGATCAAGTGGGACCCGGTCGCGGAAAAGATCGTCGGCGACGACCAGGCAGCGGCGTTCGCCTCCCGCAAGCCCCGCGAAGGCTATGAAATCCCGCGGGTGTGAGCCTGTGAGTCGGCGAGCCCGCTGCTGATCGCGTCGGGCGGAATTCCGAGTGCCGTGGCCACTGCGGTGGCCACGGTCGCCGGGTCCGCCGGAGGCTCGACCGCAATCACGGTGCGACCGCTTCGGGCCGCAAGGTCGGCGGTCGTAGTGTCGCCATCGACGAGCACGATCGTGCCTGCGGTGGCGATGGTATCGACGAGTGCCTCGACGACCGCGAGCGGTGACACACCGGCTGCCGCATCAGCACGCGACACGTCGGTCGCCCGAAGTCTGTCGATCACGAGCACGTCGCAGAGGTCGAACGGAAAGCCTCTGGCGGCGAGCGACCGCCAGTCAAGTTCGCAGACGGCGGCGTCAATATCGGGCGAGACCATCAGGTCTCGTGCGGCATCGGCGGTAACGTTCGGCTCTGCGGAACATAGCCAGCCGGCCAGCCACTTGCCGGTTCCGCAGGTGAGCCCGGGCGTTCTGCCTGCTGCCAGCAGGATCCGCTCCAGAATCCTCGCGGTGAGCGTGGCCGAGGCAGTTGCGTCGCTGCCGCGGTCCGCCGCCACCCCCGATCCAAGCATCGCCACGATCGGGATCCGGCCGGGCGCGGCAGTGGAAAACAGCAGGTCGACGATCGCCTCGCCAACCGGCTGGCCGGGCCCCTGGGAGGGATGCGCATGAATTATCAATTGCGGACCAGCGTTCACCTCGCAGACAGCCGCCCCCTGCTCACGCGGTGGCCGTTCGATTTCCCGGGCGATCAGGTCGATCCCCGCGATATCAAGGCCGACGGCCCGCGCCGCCCGCACGGCCGTCGCGGCCATCTCGGGATGCACGCTGGCCGTTACGTCGAGGCCGTGCGTCCCGATCTGCTTCACGAGCACGCGGCGTCCATCTGCGGGAACCGTCTCCGGCGTCACGCCCTCCTGGTCGAGTTGTGCCAGCACGGTGGCGTCGAGAACGACCGTCTTGTTCGGCATCGCTTCGGAGCGGCCGCGACGCGGATCAGAGTTGATCTGGAGATCGATAAGCTCGGCGATCGAGTGGCGGCCGTCGCCGGTCACGTAGATGTGCTCTCCCTTGGCACAGGCCACCATCCGGCCACCCACCACCAGGAGGCGGTGTTCGATGCCCGGCACGTACCGTTCGATGACGACGGCCTGCACCCGCCTTCCCTCTTTGGAAGCGACAGGGAATGCGCGTTCGATCTCCTCGCGGCAGGAGAGATTCAGGAACACGCCCCGTCCATGGTTGCCATCGGCCGGCTTCACAACGACGGGCAGGCCGACGGCCTGCGCGGCCTCCCATGCCTCGTCGACTGATGACACCACGCGGCCGAGTGGCACCGGTACGCCTGCCGCCGCGAGCACGTCCTTCGTCAGTTGTTTGTTGACTGCGATGCCCTCGGCGATCGACGACGTGCGGTCGGTCACCGCGGTCCAGATACGACGCTGGCGGATACCGTGGCCGAGTTGCACCATGCACTCTCGGCCGATCCTCCGCCAGGGAATGCCGCGGGCTGCTGCGGCACGGACGATCAGCATCGTCCCCGGGCCAACGCAGACGTCGTCGGCGAGCTCCGTGAGGCGATCGACGAGCGGCGCGAGGTCGGGTAGGTCTCCTGCGAGGCCGCGATCGAGGATCGCGGCGGCCTCGCGGAGGCAGGCCGCCGCGAGCACCGGGTCGTGGGCCTGGAGGACGATCCGAAACAGCCCTGGTTCACCCGTGTGCGTCACCCGCAGGAACGTGGTCGCCGGCGGGCGGGCCTGGGACTGCAGTGTCAGCGCGATCTGTCCGAGCAGTCGAGGGCAGTCGGTGCTGACGGACGTCTGGTCCGATGAGTCTGGCGTAAACACTCCGAAGAGCCCGCGATGCTGTGGGAGGGCGGCGTCGATCCGGGCCAGAGCCGCCGCAAACGCCGCCGGCTGCGGCGCGGCCAGTCGGACGGTCGCGTCGTAGACCTCGACCGACTTTGTCCAGACGTTCGGCGCCAAAACATGCCTGCCCGCGCAAATCTCCATGTCCCGCCCTTTTTCTATCCAAAGACTGTACCGACCCGGAACCGAGGATATAGTGTATTACGAGGATTTTGTGTTGGCTGGACGGCATCCGAGGCCGTCCGGTACCGCCGATCGATTGCCCGTGCGGTTTCTGCAGTCTGCCTCGCAGACTTCCGCGATGGGGCGATCCGCGTCAGGCCGGTGCGTGTGCACTCCTGGCGGCGAAGCGGGTGTTTTCCAAAGGAGAGATCCTATGGTGCACAGCTTTGCAAGCCGTTGCCGGCCTATTGCGTGTGCGTTCGTGGCGCATGTTCTTTCGGCGTCTGCCGTATTGGCCGATCCGGTTTCGTTCAACCGAGACATCCGGCCGATCCTCTCGGACAACTGCTTCTCCTGCCACGGCCCCGATGCCAGCCACCGTCAGGCCGACCTCCGGCTCGATCTTCGGAACGACGCCATGTCAGCCGGCGCGATCGTGCCGGGCAAGCCCGCCGAAAGCACGCTCGTATCGCGGGTCAACGCGACCGACGCGGACGAACTGATGCCGCCCCCGGAGTCGCATAAGAAACTCGACGCGAAGCAGAAGGAACTGCTCGCACGGTGGATCGAGGAGGGGGCTGAATATCAGCAGCACTGGGCCTACGAAAAACCGGTCAAGGCCGAGGTGCCGGCCGGCTCGAGCGGCATCGATCATCTCGTCCGCAAGCGACTCGCGGCCATCGGCCTGCAGGTCTCTCCCGAGGCCGATCGTCGGACGCTCATCCGTCGGCTGTCATTTGACCTGCTCGGCCTGCCGCCCACTCCTGACGAGGTCGCGGCATTCGTCGCCGACACACGTCCGGATGCATACGTGATCCTAGTAGACAGGCTGCTCGCGAGTCCACACTACGGCGAGAAGATGGCGATCGGCTGGCTCGACGCCGTCCGCTTCGCCGACACGATCGGCTACCACAGCGACACACCGCGGAATGTCTGGCCTTATCGCGACTGGGTGATCAGGAGCTTCAACGACAACCAGCCGTTCGACCAGTTCACGATCCATCAGGTGGCCGGCGACCTCGTGCCGGATGCGAGCCAGGAGACGCGGGTCGGCTCGGCGTTCAACCGTCTCCTGCTCACGACCGAGGAGGGGGGCGCGCAGCCCAAGGACTACGAGGCGCGGATGCTCACTGACCGCGTCCGCGCGATCGGTGCCGCGTGGCTCGGCCAGACGACCGGTTGCGCGCAGTGCCACGACCACAAGTTCGATCCGTTCACGGCGCGTGATTTCTACGCACTCGGCGCCTTCTTTGCTGACATCAAGGAGCCGATCATCGGCCATCCGGAGGATGGGATGATCGTCGGCACGCCCGAGGAGCATAAGCGGCTGGCGGAGCTCGACGCCGCCCTCGCCGAGGCGAAGAAAAAGTTCGACGCGATCGTTTCGCAGCTCGATGCGGCCCAGCAGCAGTGGGAGGCCGACATCGTTGCCTACGGCGTGACAATGCCCGAGCTGGCCGCCGACTCCAAGGCGACGGATGCCGACAAGAACACCGCCAAGCAGGTTGCAGCCAGTCTCGCCAAGGAGCCGTCCAAGCGGGACGGCAACGACAAGAACAGGCTGCGGGATTATTTCCGAGCGAAGGCCACGAAGCTCTTCCAGACGGAACGGGATGGCCTTGCGAAGGCCGATAAGGAACGCAAAGACTTCTACGACCCGCTGGCGAAATGCCTCGTCAGCGTCCATGCCGACTCGCCTCGGACCGTCCGCATCCTGCCCCGCGGCAACTGGATGGACGAGACGGGCGAGGTGGTGAAGCCGGCGTTCCCGGCCTTCCTGCCGCAGCCCACGATCGAGGGCCGCGAGCCGAACCGGCTCGACCTTGCGAGGTGGCTCGTCTCGCGCGACAACCCGCTCACGGCACGGGTCGTGATGAACCGGCTCTGGAGGCAGTTCTTCGGGATGGGGCTCTCGAAGGTGCTCGACGATCTCGGGGCCCAGGGTGAACCGCCCGCCAACCCGGAACTGCTCGACTGGCTGGCCTGCGAGTTCATGGATTCACAGTGGAACATGAAGCACATGGTCCGCACGATCGTCACGAGCGAGACCTACCGGCAGGCCTCCGTTGCGGCGCCTCAACTGGCGACCGCCGATCCCTACAACCGCGAACTGGCCAGGCAATCGGCCTTCCGCGTCGATGCCGAGTGTGTCCGCGACGCGGCGCTCTCGGTCTCCGGCCTGCTCGTCCGCACGATCGGTGGCCCGAGCGTGAAGCCCTACCAGCCCGAAGGGTACTGGGAGAACCTCAATTTTCCGGTGCGGACCTATCCGAATGACACGGGAGACAAACAGTATCGTCGGGGCCTCTACACCTGGTGGCAGCGGTCGTTCCTCCACCCGAGCATGCTCGCCTTCGACGCGCCAAGCCGTGAGGAATGCTGTGCCGAGCGGAACCGGTCCAACATCCCGCAGCAGGCGCTCGTGCTCTTGAACGACCCCAGCTATGTCGAAGCGGCGCGGAGCCTGGCGGCGCGGATTCTGAAAGAATGCAACGGCTCCCCGGAGGAACGCGTAGCCTGGGCGTGGCGGCAGGTGCTGCAGCGGCTGCCGCGGGTCGAGGAAATGGAGACGGTGATGCCGCTCCTGCGAACGCACATCGACCACTACAAGGCCGATCCAGCAGCCGGGGAGGCACTGCTCAAGACAGGCCTGACGGCCGTGCCGGCTGACGTCGACAAGGCTGAGCTGGCTGCCTGGACCCACGTAGCCCGCGTCCTGCTGAATCTCCACGAAACGATCACGAGGCCATGAGCATGAACGGCATGAACGGCTTGACGATGCAGCAGCACAATTGGATCGCCCGGCGGGCCTTTCTCGGTCGCTCTGCGCAGGGTGTGGGAGCGGTGGCCCTGGCGTCGCTGTCCACTCCAGGGGTGCTCGAGGCCGCCCCGCTCCGCGGTGTGCTGGAGAAGCCGCCGCTGCCACAGCGGGCGAAGCGGGTGATCTGGCTGAGCATGGCCGGCGGGCCGTCGCATCTGGAGACCTTCGACCACAAGCCAAAGCTTGCGGAACTCGATGGGAAGCCGATGCCCGAAAGCATGACGAAGGGGCAGCAACTGGCGCAGCTGCAGGGGCAGAAGCTCATCTGTTTTGGCCCGCAGCATCCCTTCTCGAAGATGGGGCCCAACGGTACCGAAATCTGCTCGCTCTTTCCCCAGATCGGCTCGGTGCTCGGCGACATCTGCCTGATCCGCTCGATGACCACCGACGCCATCAATCACGATCCAGCCCACATGTTCATGAACACCGGGTCGCAGATCGCGGGCCGGCCGAGCATGGGGGCGTGGGTGACCTACGGCCTGGGAAGCGAGGCCGCGGATCTCCCTGGATTCGTGGTGCTGACGTCGCTCGGCAAGGGCGGCCAGAACCAGCCGATTGCGGCCCGGCAGTGGTCGAGCGGCTTCCTGCCGAGCCGGTATCAGGGGGTGCAGCTGCGGAGCAAGGGAGACCCGGTGCTCTACCTCGGCAATCCCGCCGGGATCACCCGGCCGCGACAGGGTGCCGACATCGCTGCGATCAATGCGATAAACGCCCAGCACGACGCGCTCACGGGCGATCCCGAGATCGCCACGCGGATCGCGCAGTATGAAATGGCCTTTGCGATGCAGGCGAGCGTGCCCGAACTGATGGATACGAAGAACGAGAGCTCCAAGACGCTCGAGCTCTACGGCTGCCAGCCAGGCGATGGCTCGTTCGCCTCGAACTGCCTGCTCGCGCGGCGGCTGGCCGAGCGGGGCGTGCGGTTCATCCAGCTCTACCACAAGGACTGGGACCACCATGGCGGCGTGAAAGACGGCATCAAGTTTAAGGCCGAGGAGATCGACCGGGCCTGCATGGCCCTGATCACCGATCTGAAGGACCGCGGCATGCTCGACAGCACGATCGTGGTCTGGGCGGGCGAGTTCGGGCGGACGCCGATGTCGCAGGGCAACGGCCGCGACCATCACAACAAGGCGATGAGCGTCTGGCTGGCTGGCGGCGGGATCAAGGGCGGGCTTGTGTATGGTGCGAGCGATGAGCTGGGCTACGCGGCGGTTGAAAACGTCTGCACGGTCCATGACCTCCACGCCACGATGCTGCACCAGCTTGGCATCCAGCACGACGCCTTCAGCGTGAAGTTTCAGGGTCTCGATGCCAAGCTCACGGGCGTCGAGGGGGCCAACGTTCTCAAGGACATCCTGGCATGAGTCGAACCTTCTCTGCACTGCTCTACACAGCCGTCGGAATGGCCGGACTCGTGGCGCCACGCCCCTCGGTGGCCGCCGATCAGACTCCGTCGTTCACCCGCGACATTAAGGGGCTCCTGTCGAACCGCTGCGTGCGGTGCCATGGGCCGGACGCGGGATCGCGGCATGGCGGCGGCGACGACGGCCTGCGGCTCGACACGTTCGCGGGGGCCACGGCTGACCTGGGTGGCCATGCCGCGATCGTGCCGGGCAGACCGGACGCGAGTGAGATCATTGCAAGAATCACCTCCGACGATCCCGACCTCGTGATGCCGCCGCCCGACGCCGGCGAGCGCCTGCCGGCGAAGCAGGTCGAACTGTTGAAACGATGGATCGCCGCCGGCGCGACCTACGAGCCGCACTGGGCATATGTTGCACCGACGAGGCCGCCGTTGCCGACGGTGAAGGACGCTGCCTGGCCGAAGAACGGCATCGACCGCTTCATTCTCGCGAGACTCGAGGCGGAGGGACTCACGCCGCAGCCCGAGGCCGACCGGGCAACGCTCGCCCGCCGGCTCGCGCTCGACCTGACGGGCCTGCCTCTCTCGCCCGACGAGATCGACGCTTTCGTAGCTGACACTGCTCCCGACGCGGTGGAAAAACTCGTTGACCGTCTGCTCGCCCACGACGGCTACGGCGAGCACATGGCCCGGCAGTGGCTCGATCTGGCCCGCTATGCCGACAGCGCCGGCTATGCCGACGATCCACCGCGAACGATCTGGGGATGGCGCGACTGGGTGGTCAGAGCCTTCGATGCCAACATGCCGTTCGACCAGTTCACGCTTCGCCAGATCGCGGGTGACCTGCTGCCGAATGCGACGCTCGACGACAAGGTCGCCACCGGCTTCCATCGCAACACGCTCACCAACAGCGAGGGGGGCACGATCGACGAGGAGTTTCGCACGGTGGCGATCGTGGATAGGGTGAACACCACGATGAGCACCTGGATGGGCACGACGATCGCGTGCTGCCAGTGCCACGACCATAAATACGACCCGCTCTCGCAGCATGAATACTTTGGGCTCTACGCGATCCTCAACAACACGGCCGACACGGACCGCAAGGATGAGACCCCCGTCGTCCGGATTCCCTGGGGGCCGATCGATGCGCGACGGGCCGCGGTCGAACAGGAGATCGCCGAGATCGAGCGACAGCTCCCGCCGCCCGCCAAGGATGCGATTGAACCGCCGGAATTCAGGCCGGTCCGCGACCTCGTCAAGGGCCTACGAAAAAAGCTTGATGACGAGAAGCCTGCCTCCGTGCCGGTGCTCGAGGAGCTTGCGGGCGACAGGCGGCGGATCACGAAGCTTCAGCATCGCGGTAACTGGCAGGATCTGGGCCCCGTGGTGGCCGAGGGCGTGCCAGCCGTCTTTCCGCCACCGGAGGTGGGCGAGGGTGGACGGCTGGATCGGATGATGCTCGCAAAGTGGCTCGTGGATGCGAGGAATCCGCTCACGTCCCGCGTGGTTGCCAACCGGCTCTGGGAGCGGCTCTTCGGCATCGGCATCGTCGCGACGAGCGAAGAGTTTGGCAGCCAGGGAGAACTGCCAAGCCATCCGGAACTGCTCGATTGGCTGGCATGCGAACTGGTCGATCGCGGTTGGGATACGAAGGCCGTCATGCGGCTGATGGTCACGAGTGCCGCCTACCGACAGACCTCCCGAGCCACTCCCGAACTCATCGCCCGTGATCCGGAGAACAGACTCGTCGCCTGTGGACCCCGCGTGCGGCTGTCGGCGGAGGTGGTCCGCGACCAGGCGCTCTTCGCGGCGGGACTGCTGTCGCGAAAAAAAGGGGGGCCGAGCGTGCAGCCCCCGCAGCCCAATCTTGGCTTGAGCGCGGCGTTCGGTGGCGGCATCGACTGGAAGACGAGCGACGGCGAGGACCGCTATCGCCGTGCCCTCTACACGACCTGGCGGCGTAGCAATCCCTATCCGTCGATGGCCACGTTTGACGCGCCGAGTCGCGAGGTCTGCACAGTTCGCCGGCCGCGGACCAATACACCGCTGCAGGCGCTCGTCACGCTCAACGACCCGGTCTATGTCGAGGCGGCGCAGGCACTGGCCCGTCGCATGGTGCGAGAAGGGGGTTCGACGAGCCTGGAGCGGGCCGCTCGCGGCTTCCGGATCGTGCTCGCCCGGCAGCCGACTGCAGCCGAGATCGACCGGCTGGTCAGGCTGCATGACGATGCACTGGCGGGCTTCAAAAACGATCCCGACGATGCGAAGAAGATGGCGACCGATCCGCTCGGGCCGGTACCATCGGATCTGCCCGTAGCCCTCGACGATCTCGCCTCGTGGACCGTCGTCGCGAACGTGATTCTGAACCTCGATGAAACCTTCATGTGCCCGTGACCGGAGAGCGATTCATGGATCCGATCTTCGAACACAAGCTTCTGGCAACTCGTCGGCATCTCCTCGGCAGCATGGCTGGCGGCATCGGGGCGTTGGCGATGCACGATCTGCTCGCCGCTGGCACGGCGACGCCTGCGGCCGCGACCGACCCGATGGCGGCAAAACTGCCACCATTGCCCGCCAAGGCAAAGCGGATGATCGTGATCCACCTGACGGGCTCGCCGCCCCACCTCGACTTGTACGATCACAAGCCCGAACTTGTGAAGCACAGTGGCGAGGACTGCCCTGCCGAGACGATCGCAGGCAAGAAATTCGCCTTCACAAGCGGCACACCGAAGCTGCTCGGCACGCCGCGAAAATGGGTCCGCTGTGGCGAGAGCGGCATGGAACTTTCCGACGCAATCCCAAACCTGCACCGCGTGGCCGACAAGCTCTGCCTCGTGAAGAGTATGTTCACCGACCAGTTCAACCACGCACCGGCCGAGCTGATGGTCTACACAGGCAGTCCCCGCGCGGGCCGGCCGAGCCTCGGCAGCTGGGCGACCTACGGCCTCGGCAGCGAGAATGCCAACCTGCCTGGGTTCGTGGTGCTGATCTCGTCGGGTGTGCAGCCCAACGGCGGCACGAGTAGTTTTGGGTCGGGGTTCCTGCCGAGCGTCTACCAGGGGGTGCAGTGCCGCTCGAAGGGCGATCCGGTGCTCTATGTGTCGGATCCGCCGGGTATGGACCGGGCGTTGCGGCGGGCCAGCCTCGACGCCCTCAGGGATTTGAATGAACTGCAGGCGAAGGAACTCGGCAACCCCGAGACCGTCACGCGGATCGCGCAGTATGAACTGGCCTTCCGGATGCAGGCGAGCGTACCGGAGGTGATGGACATCTCTCGGGAGCCGCAGGAGGTGCTCGAGGCCTATGGTGCAAAGCCAGGCAGCCCGAGCCTGGCGAACAACTGCCTGCTGGCAAGACGGCTGGTCGAGGAGGGGGTGCGGTTCGTGCACCTCTTCGACTGGGGCTGGGATTTTCACGGCACCGGTCCGCAGGAGGACATCCGCGACGGGCTCACGAAGAAGGCCGCGACGTTCGATAAGCCTGTCGCCGCGCTGATCGAGGACTTGGAGCAGCGGGGACTGCTCGACGACACGCTGGTGCTCTGCACCGGCGAGTTTGGCCGGACGCCGTTCCGCGAGGGCCGCACGGCGGGTGGCGGCATCCTGGGCCGCGACCACTATCCAGACTGCTATTCGGTCTGGATGGCTGGTGGCGGCGTGAAGCCGGGCTACGTCCACGGGGAGAGCGACGATCTCGGCTTCAAGGCGGCCCGCGACCAGGTGCACATCCACGATCTGCAGGCCACGATCCTCCATCTGCTCGGCTTCGATCACACGAAGCTGACCTACCGCTTCCAGGGGCGGGATTTCAGGCTCACCGATGTTCACGGGCACGTGGTGAAGGAGATTCTCGCATGACGGCCGGGGCGATGTTCGTTGTGCAACGACCAACGACGGCGAGTGGTTTCGTGCGCCAATCGACTGCACTGGTATTCGTTGTGGTCCTCTTCCACGGCTCGTTCGCCGCTGCGGACGCTCCCTCGCCGCGGTTCGACCGCGACATCCGGCCGATCCTCTCGGAGAACTGCTTCGCCTGCCACGGCCCGGGCAAGCAGGAGGCCGGCCTGCGGCTCGACTCGGCCGAGGACGCCACGCGGGAACTCGACAGCGGGTCGCGGGCGATCGTGCCGGCAGACCTGAATGCCAGTGAGTTGGCTGCCCGTCTCGAGGCCACCGACGCCGATGTGGTCATGCCCCCACCGCACACCAACAAGACGTTGACTCCGGAACAAAAAGACCTGCTCAAACGGTGGATCGCCGCCGGTGCGGTCTACGAGAAGCATTGGGCCTTCCAGCCGATCGTGAGGCCGACGGTGCCCGCCGACGGCGAACCGGCGGCCACGAACCCGCTTGACCGCTTCCTTGAATCACGTCTCGCCACGGAGGGGCTACCCGTCAATACCGAAGCCGATAGGCCCACGCTCATCCGGCGGGTGACCTTCGCCCTCACCGGCCTGCCGCCGACGACCGCCGAAGTGGACGCCTTCGTCGCCGACAACGGGGGCGACGCCTACGAGAGGCTTGTCGACAGGCTCCTGACGAGTCCACGTCACGGCGAGGAGATGGCGAGGCATTGGCTCGACGTGGCACGTTATGCCGACACGCATGGCCTCCATCTCGACAACGAGCGGCAGATGTGGGCCTACCGCGACTGGGTCGTGAAGGCCTTCAACGAGAACATGCCTTTTGACCGTTTCACCGTTTGGCAACTCGCCGGCGACCTACTGCCGGAGGCGGCGGACGCTGCCTCCACCCGCGACCAGAAGGTCGCGACCGGCTTCAGTCGCTGCAACGTGACGACCAGCGAAGGCGGCTCCATCAACGAGGAACTGCTCTTTCGTTATGCCGTCGACCGCACCGCCACGATGACCAATGCCTGGATGGGGCTTACTGGCCAGTGCGCCGTGTGTCATAGCCACAAGTTCGATCCGATCTCGCATCAAGAGTTTTATTCGCTCTACGCGTTCTTCAATTCCGCTGCCGACCCCGGCTTCGACGGCAACAAGCTGCTCACCGCTCCCACACTCAGGCTGCCTACGGGCGAGCAGGAAACGCGACTGGCCGACCTCGACGCCCGGCTTCCGGGACTGAAGGCGACGCTCGACGAGGTCGTCGGCGGCCTGTCATACGTCGATCCGGCGACGCTCGACCCGAAGCCGGAGCTGGTGAGGGCCGAGACGGTCTGGCTGGACGACGAATTTCCCCCCGCGGCCACGGTGAGAAGCGGGCCCGGTGGACCGCTTGCCTGGTTCGCGAGCACGATGCCGGGCGAAGTGCGCTCGGGTCAACGGAGCCTCGAACGGACGGCGACCGGCATCGGCCAGGACTTTTACGAAAGCGGTGCCGAGCCGATCCTGATCCCGACCGGGGCCGAGATCTTCGCGAACGTGTGGCTCGACCCCGCGTCGCCGCCCAAGGCTGTGATGCTGCAATTCCATACCGGCGGCTGGAAGCAACGCGCCGTCTGGGGCGATCCCTCCGTGATCGGCTGGGGCCGGCTGGGAACAGAATCGCTGGTCGCCATGGGCCCGCTTCCCGAGGCCGGGAAATGGGCACGCCTTACGGTCGCGGCCGACAAGCTCGGTCTCACCGGCGGCACGAAGGTGACTGGGTTTGCACTGACACAGTTCGACGGCCACGTGCGTTGGGATCTCGTGGGCATGTCGACGACCGATGACCCGACGGCCAACCCAACCAAGTCGTTGACCGCATGGTGGAAGGAGCGAACCGGCAAGGACAAGCTCGAAGACGTGCCCCAAACCCTCCGCGGCATCGTCAAGCAGGGGCAGGAGAAAACCACCAAGCCCGACGAAGTCGAACTCGTGCAGCTGCACTGGCTGACGAAGGTGTGGAGCGAGCAGCCGGATCGGCTCACACTCGCCGTCCGGGCGATCGAGGCCGCTCAGAAAGAACGCGACGAGGCTGATAAGGCGATCGTGCAGACATTTGTATTCAACGATCTGCCGGCGATGCGGGACAGCTTCGTGATGATGCGTGGAGCGTATGACAAGCCCGGAGAAAAGGTCGAGCGAGCCACCCCTGCCTTTCTGCCGCCTCTGCCCATCGTGGAAGGCATCCCGCTCACGCGTCTCGACCTCGCGAAGTGGCTCGTGAGTCCCGAACACCCGCTCACGGCCCGTGTGACGGCCAATCGCCTCTGGCAGCAATTCTTTGGCGTCGGCCTCGTGAAGACGAGCGATGACTTTGGATCGCAAGGCGAGCCACCCAGCCATCCGGAACTCCTTGATTGGCTGGCAGCCGAATATCGGGAGAGCGGCTGGAACACCCGCGCCCTCGTGAAACGCCTCGTGACCAGCCGCGCGTTCCGGCGGTCGAGCGTTGTCGAATCGATGCAGCTTGCCCGTGATCCGGAGAACCGCCTGCTGGCACGCGGCCCGCGAATCCGTCTCGATGCCGAGCAGATCCGCGACCAGTCGCTGGCCGTCTCCGGCCTGCTCGTTCTCACGATGGGTGGCAGGGGCGTGAAGCCCTATCAGCCTGACAACATCTGGGAGCCGGTCGGGTTCGCGAGTTCCGATACCCGCAACTACAAGCGTGATGCCGGCGACGCGCTCTACCGCCGCAGCCTCTACACGTTTCTGAAGCGGACGGCCCCGCCCCCCTTCATGGTGAACTTCGACGCCCCCAATCGCGAACAGTTCTGCGCCCGCCGCGAACGCAGCAACACGCCGCTCCAGGCGCTGCAGCTCATGAACGACACGCAGCACGTCGAGGCCGCGCGGGCCCTGGCGGCGCGGGCCCTCGCCGAGGCCCGTGGTGACGATGCCTCACGAACCGAGTGGCTCGTGCGCACCGTGCTCGCCCGCCGACCCGAGGCAGAAGAAGCTGCGGTGGTAATCGAAACGCTTGCATCGCACCGGGCCCGCTATGCCGCCGATATGGAAGCCGCCAGGAAGCTTGTCGCCCATGGTGAGACGAAGCCGCCGGAGTCGGTCGATTCCGGCGAACTGGCGGCATGGACGCTCGTGGCCAACATGCTGCTGAATCTCGACGAAACCCTCACGAGGAACTAAGGCATGTCGCCGAACCCTGCAGCAGCGATCGAGTCAGCCCGCTGCGATTTAGCCCGCCGCGGCTTCCTCAAGACCTCGGGACTGAGCGTCGGCGCCGCGGCGCTGGCGCTGCTGGAGGATCGCGGCCGCGCCGCCGCGGTCGATCCGGGGATGCCCGGTGCTCCGAAGCCGTCCGCCGCGAGGGTGCACCCTCCGATGCCTGGGTTTCCGCACCATCAGCCGCGGGCGAAGAGCGTCATCTACATCCACACCAACGGCGGCCCGTCGCAGATCGACCTCTGGGATTACAAGCCAAAGCTGCAGGAATACTTTGACAAGGACATCCCGGCCAGCATTCGCGGAGACCAACGGCTCTCCACGATGACCAGCGGCCAGGCCCGGTTTCCCGTCGCACCGTCGAAATTCAAGTTTGAGCAGCGTGGCCAGTGTGGTCGCTGGATCAGCACCGAACTGTTGCCCTATACGGCGGAGATCGTCGATGACCTGGCGCTCGTGAAGACCGTGCATACCAACGCCATCAACCATGATCCGGCTTGCACCTTCGTGATGACCGGCAGCGAGGTGCCTGGCAAGGCGAGCCTCGGTAGTTGGTTGGCCTATGGACTCGGCAGCGAGAGCGACGACCTGCCGGCATTCGTCGTCTTCACGCCCTTGCCCGACATCAATCCTTCGCAGGCGCTCTTCACGCGGATGTGGTCCAGCGGCTTCCTTCCGACGCGGTATTCCGGCGTGGCCCTCCGCGGGGCAGGCGACCCGGTGCTCTATCTGCCAAACCCCGACGGGATCACGTCGGCCGACCGCAGGCGGATGCTCGACGGGCTCGGACGGCTCAATGCGCGGGGTTTCGACCGCTACCGTGACCCTGAGATTCAGACACGGATTGCGCAGTACGAGATGGCCTTCCGCATGCAGTCGAGCGTGCCGGACCTCGTCGATCTGTCCGGGGAGACGGCGCAGACCCTCGCGATGTACGGCGACGATGTGAAGAAGTCGGGCTCGTTCACGCACAGTCTGATCCTGGCGAGGAAGCTCGTCGAACGGGGCGTGCGGGCGGTACAGATCCTGCACCGCGGCTGGGATCAGCACGGCAATCTTCCCAAGGACTTGGCCGCGCAGTGCCTCGACACCGATCAGGCGACGGCGGCCCTGATCAAGGACCTCAAGCAGCGGGGCATGCTCGACGACACGCTCGTGGTCTGGGGGGGCGAGTTCGGCCGCACGGTCTATTCGCAGGGCACGCTTACGAAGGAGAACTACGGTCGGGATCACCACCCGCGAAACTTCTGCATGTGGATGGCCGGCGGCGGCGTGAAGCCCGGAATCTCATACGGAGAGACCGACGATTTCAGCTACAACGTGGTGGAGAATCCCGTCCACGTGAATGATTTCAATGCCACGATCCTGCATCTTATGGGGATCGAGCACGAACGGTTCACGTTCAAGTTCCAGGGGCTCGACCAGCGGCTGACGGGCGTCGAACCCCAGAGGGTGGTCCGGGAAATCCTCGCCTGACGCAGGCCGCGGCTCGCCGTCGCGGCTCGCGACTGGGTATGCTGCCGCGATGCCTTCATCACCTGTCACGCTCGTCTGGTTTCGTCACGACCTCCGGCTGGACGACAATCCTGCCCTAGCGGCTGCGGCTGCCCGCGGCGCAGTCGTGCCGGTGTTCATCTGGGCGCCG
Organism: Planctomycetaceae bacterium; assembly: GCA_947459185.1. Classification (GTDB taxonomy): domain Bacteria; phylum Planctomycetota; class Planctomycetia; order Pirellulales; family UBA1268; genus CAMCQY01. The sequence goes on from CANHCU010000011.1 coordinate 43,329, forward strand.
GAAGAGGAGACGCCGTGGGAGCCAGGGGCTGCCTCGCGGTGGTGGCTGCACCAGTCGCTGGGCAGACTCTCGGCGGCAGTCGAGAAGGCGGGCGCATCGCTCGTGATCCGCCGCGGACCCTCGCTCGACGCGCTGCGGACACTCGCCAGAGAATTCTCTGCCACGCATGTCGCCTGGAATCGGCGGTATGAGCCGGCCGTCATCCGCCGCGACACGGTGATCAAGAAGGCGCTTGCGGACGACGGGCTCGCCGTCGAGAGCCACAACGGCAGCCTGCTCTTCGAGCCGATGCACGTCGCCACGAAGGAGGGGAAGCCGTATCAGGTGTTCACGCCCTTCTGGCGGTCGCTGCTGGCCCGCGATGAGCCGGTCGAGCCGGTGGCAGCTCCCCAAAAGCTCCGCGCCGCTGCAGCGACCGGGAAGGCAGGTGGAAAAACGCTTTCAATCGACGCGCTCGGACTGTTGCCCGCGATCGACTGGGCCGGCACGATGCGAACGACATGGACTCCCGGCGAGGAGGGTGCCCGGCAGCGACTGAAGGTCTTCCTCGGTCGTGGGGTCGCCGCCTACGGCACGGAACGCGACCGTCCCGATCACGAGGGCACCAGCGGGCTGAGCCCGCACCTCCACTTCGGTGAGATCTCGCCGCGGCGGGTCTGGCATGCCGTCCGCGAGGCCGTCGGCGGAACGCCCGCGGCCAGAATCACCGGCAGCCCTGAGGTCTACCTGCGAGAACTGGGTTGGCGGGAGTTTGCCAACCACCTGCTTTACCACTTTCCGCACACGACCGACGCGCCGCTTCGCGCCGACTACGCGAGGTTTCCCTGGGCGAACGATCCCGTCGGTCTGCGGGCCTGGCAGCGGGGACGTACCGGCTTTCCGATCGTCGATGCCGGCATGCGGCAACTCTGGGCCTCCGGCTGGATGCACAACCGCGTGCGGATGATCGTGGCGAGCTTTCTCGTCAAGGATCTGCGGGTTAGCTGGCTGGAGGGGGCGAGGTGGTTCTGGGACACCCTCGTTGACGCGGATCTTGCCGCCAACACGCTCGGCTGGCAGTGGGCGGCCGGCTGCGGTGCCGATGCCGCCCCCTACTTTCGGATCTTCAATCCCACGAGTCAGGCGGAGAAATTCGATCCCGATCAGGCCTACGTGCGGCAGTGGGCCGGGCTCGGCCGCGACTATCCCGAACCGATCGTGGATCATGCCGCGGCACGAAAGCTCGCGCTCGAAGCGCTCAAGGTCGTGTCGGCCGGCAGGAAGTAGCCCGCAGGAAGGAGCCCGCAGGAAGTAGCACGCATGACGTAGCCCGCAGGCAGTAGCACGCATGACGTAGCCCGCAGGCAGTAGCACGCATGACGTAGCCCGCAGGCAGTAGCACGCATGACGTAGCCCTCCTAAGGGCTACTTCTTCAGCTTCTTCTCGACGTCGGCCATCGTCGCCCGCACCTTGTCAACGATCTTCTTCTGCGAGGCAGGCTCGGGCACCTTGTCAGCCGCCTTGTCGGCCTCCTTGAGCAATGCCAGGGCCTGCTTATTGTCGCCATTGCCGCTCGTAGCCAGCGCTACGGCCAGGAGCGCATAGGCTCTGCTCTCTGCGCGGTCAACGCTCTTGGCGGCGGTTTCCGCCTCTTCCAAGAGTTGGGTCGCCTGCTTTTTCTTGCCGGTCTGCGCCTGGACGCCAGCCGCGGCCGAAAGGGCCTCGGCCTTGGCCCGCGGCTCCTCGAGGGTCTTGGCAGCTTCGAGGAGTTTGTCAACGACGTCGCTGGCGGCATCGGCAAGTCCGCTGCGGGTGTAACCGAGTGCCACGGCGGCCAGGGCATCGGCACGAAACCGCTCCTCGACGCTGGCAGCCGCATCGGCCGCCTTCTTCAGCGTCTCCTTCGCCTGCACGGAGTCGGTGTTGGCCTTGTAGATTGCTCCGGCGTCAGCGAACAGTTTCGCCTTGCGGACCGGATCGTCGATCGTGTCGATCAAACCGCAGGCCTGGGTGAGCGCCTCCCGGGCCGGCTTGCGGTCGCCGACCTCGGCGAGAAAGCCGGCGACATCCACCAGCCGGGGGGCAAACAGGTTGGCGTCACCCTCGCCGGTCAGCTTTGCGAGCGCCTTGGCGGCGGTCTGCTTCGCCTCAGCCTCCTGATTCGCGGCAAACTGGGACCTGGCCACCTTCAAAAGCGCGGCTGCCTGACGATCGGGCGTCTTTTCTTTTTCGGCATTCTTGAGTCGCTGCTCGATTGTCAGCGCAGGCTTCTTCTTGGTGCCGCAGCCCGCGGTGGGCAGGATCGTTGCCAGGCCCACGATGATGACGAGGCAGGAGCGAATCGAGTCGGACTGGCGCATGGATGGCAACTCCAGGAATCAGAGGCGGCGAGGAATCAGAGGCAGCGATGGTCGTTCTGGAATCTACGGCAAACCGGGCATCGACGGCAGTCGATGCCGTCAGAATTTCAGGCGTGCCCGCGACAGGCGGGCATGCGTCTCCGCCATCAGATCGTCCTCGGCCGACTCATCCTCGGCTTCGTAGGTCGCTGAGAACCGCAGGTAGGCACCGCAGTCGTCCCACGGCACGGTCGAGATCGAGAGATCGTGAATCAGGAACTGGCTGGCATCCTGTGCCGTGGCGAAGACGCGGTCGCCGGCCCCCTTGGGACTCTTCGTGTAGAGGAAGTACGTGCCGCCCGGCATGTCGCACTCGAAGCCGACGGCCCGCAGCACGCCGACGAGCTTCTCCAGGCGACGGCGGTACTTCTCCCGGACGTGTCGCGGAATCTTGGGATCGGCGAGCGCTGCCGCGCCCGCCTTCTGGATCGCCATGAACTGTCCGGAGTCGCAGTTGTCTTTCACGTCGGCGAAGGCGCGGACGATTTTTTCGTGGCCGCAGACCCAGCCGAGCCGCCAGCCGATCATGTGGAAGCCCTTCGACATCGAGTGCACCTCGACGCCCACCTCCTTGGCACCATCGATCGACAGGAACGACAGCGGTTCTTCGTCGTAGGAGAGCATGATATGGGCGGCATCCTGCACCACGATGATGCGATGCTTGTGGGCGAAGGCGACGACCTGTTCATAGAAGGACCGAGTGGCCGTCTTGCCGGTCGGGCTGTTGGGATAGCAGAGCACCAGGAGTTTGGTGCGGGCCAGCACGTCGTCGGGAATGCCGGCCAGGTCGGGAAAGAAATTGTTCTCCGGCACCAGCGGCAGCCGGTGGACCACGCCGCCAAACCAGCGTGTGGCCGTGCCCGCGACCGGATAGCCGGGCACGGTCATCAGGGTGACGTCACCCGGGTCGATGAATGCCGCCGGGAGCATGGCATAGGCGGTCTTCGAGCCGATGCAGTGGTTGATCTCCTTGACGGGGTCGAGGCTGACTCCAAACTCCCGCTGCATGAAGGTCGCCACCGCCTCCTTGTAGGCCGCGATGCCGTTGTCGGCATAGCCTCGGTTCTCAGGTCGGTCCACCTCCCGCCGCATCACCGCGCGGACGCTCTCGGGGGCCATCTCGTCGTTCTCACCGATGCCGAAGTCGAGCATCCGCCTCTCGGGATGTTCGGCCAGGGCCTGCCGCTTGGCCCGCTTGATCAGTTCGAACTTGTAGATCTCGTTGCCCTTGCCGTAGCCCGCCCCGCCAATGCGTTGGGCAAAAAGGTCTTGAAACCAAGGGTCGGTTGCTGTTTCGGTGGTGGATGTCGTGGTGGTGGCCATGAAGCGCGGGTGGTGTGGTTCGGCAGGATTGAAACGGGCGATTCCCAGCACATGCGTGGAACCATGCGAGGTCAGTATAGGAAAGGTCGGCAGGAGAGCGATCCCGTCCGAAGGGCCGCTCGAACGAGGGGTGGTGGCGGGGCCGATTCATGGTCGACAGGGCCTGAAAAACAGTGGTTTTTCAGCCGTATTTTTGCAGATTTGATTCGGCCGCGACCCCTGTGTGGACTAGATGTTCAAGGAGTTCACCAGCCATGCCCACCCACGCGACCATCCCAGGAGCCTTCGGGCCGTTTGACGGCGACTTTGATCCGTTCGAGGACGATGAGGACGTGGGTGTCTTGATCCCGCTGGAGTAGCTGAGTTGGTGGAACAGCCCGGCAGGGCTTAGGTCACGGGGGCGGCCTTGTGCTGGCGGATGGCCGTCGTAGCCCGCCGTCGGGCCTCGATCGCGTCTCCGATCTCCGTCGCCAGGCCGGGCGATCGCTGCAGGCACGCGGCCATCTGCACCGCCTCGAAGGCCACGACGGTGACATCGGTCTCGGCCACCACCCGCAACTCGCTGGGCCGTCCTGCGGAAATCGTTGCCTCGCCATAGAAATCCCCGGGGCCAAGCCTGGCGATCTGCAGCTCAACTCCATCGGAGTCGCGGGCCGTCATGGTGGCAGAGCCCTCCACCAAGAGCGTAAAGCCGTTGTGCGTGCTCCCGAATGGGAGCATCTCACCTCCCGCTGAAAACATCAGCACGCGGGCCCCCGCCGGCGAGAGTTCACGGCCGGCCGAACCCTCAGCCCCATTCCCTGGCCCAGTCCCAGCGCCAGTTCCAGCCCCTCCCCCTGCCCCTCCCCGTCTCGCGTCCGCGTCCAGCAATGCCTGGCGAACGTGCCGATACCGCGGAAATCGTTCGAGGAGGTCTGCCGGCGTCGGATCGGGTGGCGACGTGGATTCACCATGCCGGTATTGGACGGCAATTGGGAAGGGAATCTGCAGCCCGTGGCGGCGGGCGACATACCAGATCCGAGTGAGGATGGCATCGCGGACTGGCAGCACGTCCTCATACCGGGCGACGGTGAAGAACAGCCGGTAGGTGATCGAGAAGTCGCCGTAGTTGAGGGTGTGCACCTCCGGGGGCGGCTGCCGTAAGACGCCCGCTGTGGTTTGGAGCAGCTCGAGCATCGCTCGCTTCACCATGTTGGGCGGATGCTCGTAGGAGAAGCCCATGTCGTAGGTTTCGGTCCGCTCGAGTGTTGGTCGGGAGAGGTTGCTGAACGACTCCTTGTAGAGCGAGACATTCGGGATGATCCGCATTTCATGGAGCAGCGTCTCGATGTGCACGCTTCGCCAGTTGATTTCGATCACCTTGCCCGTCGTGCCGTCCGCAATCAGCCAGTCGCCGATATTGAGCGGACGCTCCAGGAGCAGCATCAGTCCCGAGACGATATTGCCGAGCGGCTCTTGCAGCGCGAGGCCGATCACGATGCTGCCGAGACCCAGAGCCGTGAGCGCGCCGGAGATTTCCTGCTTCCAGACCTGCGAATAAATGATCGCGGCCCCGATGGCGATCAGGATTGCCCGAGTCAGGTCGCGGAGCAGTTTCGGGACCCGCTCCTGCCAGGAGCCCCGCGTGGCCGCCCCGAAGACGCCGTCATTGACGAAGGAGAGACCCGCATAGAGCAAGCAGAGCCAGAAGCCGGTCTGCACCAGCCGCACGAAGATGGTGTCGGCAGGAAGCTGCCAGACATCCGTCACAAACAGCATGGCGGCCAGCGCCGGCACGACCAGGTTGCGGAGCGCCCGCAGCGTGGGCGTAAGGGTCCAGTGTCGCCGCTGCCCGGAATTGATCAGCTCCGTTAGCAGCAGCAACAGCAGAGGAAAGCCCACCACAAGGAGGGCGGCGGGCACCAGCGGGATCGTTGCCGAGGGAAGTGAATCGGTCATGCTTGTTGGGTGTTCATGCTCGTTGATGGCATGGTCGTCACGCCTCCGTCGCCTGCTTGAGTCTCCACGTCTTCACGCTCCCCTGGCCATGGAGTTCGAGCTGGACGGGGCCCTCGAAGGCATAGAGGTCGTTGAGACGATCGTGCACCTGCTGGGTGACGTGTACCGCGGTTCCTTCGTGGGCGGCCAGCCGCGAAGCGATCGTGACCGTGTCGCCCCAGAGGTCGTAGAGAAACTTATGGCGGCCGACCACGCCCCCGATGACCGGCCCGGAATTGATGCCGACCGACAGCGTGAGCGGCGCGGCGTGCTCGCGGTCGAAGGCGGCCACAATCTTGATCAGCTCCTGCGCGAAGAGCAGCACCCGGGCGGCGTGGTCGGGCCGGCTGACCGATAGCCCGCAGACGGCCAGATAGATGGAGCCGACGGCCCGGACCTTCTCCACGCCGCACTTTTCGGCAGCCTCGTCGCAGGCAGCCACGAGATCGCCCAGGAGCGAGATGCCGCGGCCGTCGTCGCTATGGCCGCCCAGTTCATCCACGTGTCGAAACTCTGCCACAAGCACCGTCACGTCGGCGAAACGACGCGTGGCCTTCTCGTCGCCGTCCCGCCGTTGCTCGATCGCGGAGGCCGGCAGGATATTGAGGAGGAGTTCCCGGTTCTCCTCCGCCCGCTCCTCGAGTTCCGCCCGCTGGCGTCGCAGACTGGCCGACATCTCGTTGAACACGCCGGCCAGTTCGCCAAACTCATCCCGGGTATGCAGATCGACGCTCACGGCCGACTCGCCGGCACCAATCCGGCGGGCCGCGGCGGCGAGTTGCTTGAGCGGTCGCACCAGCAGCCAGGAACTCACCAGAGCCAGCAGCGATGTCGCCAGGGCCAGGGCCGTTGCGGCCAGCAGGGCTTTTCGAGCGTAGTCGTGGATCGGCTGGTAGGCCTCGGCGATGTCCATCTCGGCGACCACCGCCCAGCGCAGCGAATCAAGGTCGAGAGGTCCGTAGGCGCTGAGCACCGGGATACCGCGGTAGTCGTTGATCGTCGTCAGTCCCTCATGCCCGAGCATCGCCTGCTCGGTGCTGAAAGTCTTGACGGGCAGCTGGTTGAGAACGGTTTGCTGCCTCTCGATCTGGTTCACGACCGAGGCGGTCACGCTCGACTTCCGTAATGCTGTCACGAAGGCCGTCGGATCCTCGACCATGAACCGGCTGCGACTCCGCATCGTGAAGTCGGGCCCCACGACGTAGCACTCACCGGTCTGCCCCATTCCCTCGCGTTCCCACTGGAAATGGCCGGTGAGGAGTTCCACGATCCGATCGATGGGAAACTCCAGGGCGAGAATGCCCGCCATTTCGGTCCCATTGAATATGGGTGAAAGGACGAACCCGACGGGACGGCCCAGATCGGGCCGATAGAGTTCGGTGTCTACGACCCGGAAGGCATCGCGGTCGCTGGTCCGGGTCAGGGTCTCCGCCGCCTTGGCAAGATTCGTGGCGGCATAGGGGCCGCTTCGCAGGCTGGTCGCGAAGTCTGGTCGTTTGCGGAGTGAATAGATGATCTCCAGGGTGTCGTCATCGATGAGCAGAATGTCCTCGTAGCCAAACATCGTGGCCAGCCTGTCAAACCGCTCCTGCACGGCGGCGTGCGCCAGACCGTAGAGGGAGTCGTCCACGCTGGCATCGGCGGGCTGCTGAGGGTCGACACTGGTGTGGGCGGCCGCCAGATAGTGGTACTGGAGATACCGCTGGAACGGTTCTGCCGGGATGTATTGTTCGGGCTGGGGAGTACCCCCCAGATTCTCTTGGAGTTTTGGCAGGAAGTGCTTCGCGTAATAGCTCCGAAGCGCCTCCTCCTGATCGGCGGTGAGTCGCTCTTCTCCCAGACCACGGTAGGCCTGCTTGAAGTTCAGCATCGCCTCCCCTGCCAGCTTGCCGTCGGAGAGCGAGAGCACCTGGTCACGGAGCGCTTCGAGGATTGTCCGCAGGCCGCTCGTCTTGGAGTGCCGCACGCTCTGCAGGTGGTTTTGCACCGCGTTGGTGAGGGCCGAGCGGGCCGTCTGGTAGCCGATCCAGCCGATCGCGAGGATCGATCCGAGGCTTACCAGCAGCATCAGCAGGATGAATCGCGACTGTACGCCGACCCGTTCGAGCCCCAGCATGCACGATCCCTGTGGTGTGGTCTGTAGTGGTTCAAAAAAACTGAACCGCAAAGGCTACAGCCGGGACGCCCCTCGGGCAACGCGCTGGGATCGGAAGTTCCCCTCGCCGGAACGGCAGATGCTCCGTCGCTTCGGCGAGGATACGCCTGAGGCTCCTGCGCATCCGCCGATTCCGGCTGTTACCCACAGCTTTCGACGGGCCGCTATCGTTCGTAGACCGTCCTGCCCTCTTTGATCGTCTGCAGCACGCGGATGTCTTTGATGGTCAATGGATCGACCTTCAGCGGGTTCTTCTCAAGAATGACGAGGTCTGCCAGCTTGCCCGCCTCGAGCGTGCCCTTCGTTGCTTCCTCTTTGAGCTGATACGCGGCCATCGCCGTCACGGCACGAAGGGCGGCATAGGGCGGAACCCGCTCGTCTGGGCCGACCACCACACCACTGGCCGAAGTTCGGTTCACGCCAGCATCGACGAGCGCGAGAATCGACGGCACCGGCGATACTGGGGCGTCGTGCGAGAACGTGAAGGGCAGGCCCATCCGCAGGAACGTGCGGGCCGGCAACGCCACGGCGGCGCGGTCGTTCCCCCAGAGCTTCAAGACTCCATCTCCACCGGGGACCACCGACGCGGTGAGGAAGCTGGGCACGGCACCATAGGACTTGATCTTCTCGATCTGTTCAGGCCGGAGATAGCTGGCGTGGACAAATACGGGGCGGTGGTCCCGCATGCCGTGCTTTTTCACTGCCTTGGCGATGGCAGCGAGCGCCTGGTCAGCGGCTGCGTCGCCGTTCATGTGCATGTGAATCTGGAGGTTCGTGGGCCAGTAGGTGTCGAAGGCGGCGTCGAGCACCGCGTCGGGGATCTGGCGATAGCCGCTGAATACTCCCGACCTGCCTGGCGGGTTGGTGGCATAGGGCTGCGTGAACCAGGCGGTGTCGATGCTGCCGTCGAGCCAGAACTTGATGCCGCCGAGCCGCACACGATTGACGTATCGCGTATCGAGGTCTGGCCGGTCAGCAAGCAGTTTTTCGCGGGTGCCATCGGGCTTGGGATTGTATTGCGAGGATACGTTGTAGGCAGCGGCGACCGTATCGTCGACGTTCGAATCCTTGGCCGCGACATAGAGATCGATCGGCAGCAGCTGCTTGTCAATCGCGTTGACAACGATCCCGAT
>CANHCU010000012.1 GCA_947459185.1 Planctomycetaceae bacterium
GACGATCGTGCGAGCCAGTGCCGGCCTGCGGAAGAAATACCCAAAGATGCCGAGCTTGCGGAACGAGAAGAAGCCCATGGATCAGTCGCCTTGCCTGTAGGAGAAGGTTCTGGAAAGCGGTCTCGACACTCCAACGAAGTACCGAATAGAGGGGCCCCTCCGCGCGCTATCAACCCCCCTAAACCAAGGGCGCAGCAGGCGGGATAGGACCCCCTCTCGGGGTAGGCGTGCAAAGTAATTCGACCCTCAGGCCAAGTCAAAGAATGGGTCGATAGAATTTTTTTGGGCCTGTTGCGGCCGGGTTTTACGGGGATCGCCCGCCGCACTGCCTTCCCGCGGCCAGTCGGTTTTTGAGCCGACGCCCAGCCAACGCCAGCCCCCAAACTGGCACCAGGTCCTCGGCAGGGATCCCCCCGCAGTGCCCAACCAATAACCCCGGGAGAATAGACGGATCGCCAGCCGGAAAAGACTCTGTAATCTCGCTGTTTTGCCCACTCTCCGCGACCGGCATTTGAGGAGGCTTGGTCACGACCCCTACCAGCGGAAGACGATTCCAGAGGCGGTCCGACTCTCTGTGTTTTGGGGGGAATTCAACGAAATGAACGCTTCTGCCCGCCGCGAAGACCTTTGTGCCTGTTTGGGTTATGCACTGTCCGGACCCACCGGACGCCCGGTCTGGCCGGCCCACCTGACCAGCCACCGCTCATCCGCCCTTCGCTCAACGCTGGGCTGGATGCTGCTCACCGGCCTCGCCTGCAGCAGCCCGCTCCATACAGATGCCGCCGAGTGGCTCTCGAGCAGCAAATCCGACGCGGCGACTACGGCCACGATGGCCGCTCCGACCACCACGCCGACGGCGCCGACTCCGCCGCTGCCACCGTCGCCGCTCACAACCGACAAGCCGACAAGCACCTCAACCGTGGCCGCAAAGCCACGTGTACAGGATCAGGCCAAGCCGCAGGACAAAACCACGGCCAAGAGCGTGACGAACACGGTCGCCACCACGTGGCAGTCGCTGGCCTCCTGGATGACCCCCCCCTCAGCCACGCCCAAAACCCCCCCTCAGGCGAAGACCCTCGGCGGCTCGACAGCACCGGCGAACACGATCGTCGCCAGCCCCGCGACCCCTGCACACGCTCGGCCCAACACCAGCCGTCCGACCACCAGCGTCGGCCGCTTCGATCCAGAGTTTGGGCCGGCGGGTTACTCCGTGAGCGACGCCGACGAACAGACTGCCCAGGCCGAGGCCATGCCCCGCCTAGCACCGCCACGGCAGCTCATGTCGCCGCAGGCAGCTTCGGAGAAGGAGCAGTCGGCCGTGGCCTCCGATGAACCGGTGAGCCTCGTCAGCTGGCTCTCGAGCTACGCCAGCGGCGGCCACGGCCACGACGGCACCGCCGACGCCTGCCCCGATGTCTGCCTGACTGACAAATGCTGCCCCACGTGGGAGGCACAGGTCGACGCGCTCTTTCTCTGGCAGGGCAACCTACCCGGACGGCCGCTCTACGTCGAAACCGCCAACGGGGCAACGGCGCTCGATGCGAACCAGCTCTACGCTCCTGCCGCCATCGCCCCCCGCTACGCACTCACATACCGTCGCGATGACTGCCGCGCGATCGAGGTCAACTATTTTCAGCTCTGGGGTTTCAACGCCCAGGAGATGATCGGGCCGCAGATCGATGGAGCCGGTGAAGGCATCTACACGGCGAACAATCTCGTCGGCCCCGATTACGACAGGGTTGCATCGGCACGGGCCACAACCTCGGCCAACATCCAGAGTCTGGAAGTCAATCTGCGTCGGACCGATGGCGGCATGATCGAATGGATCAGCGGCTTCCGTTGGCTCGAGTGGGGCCAGAATCTGAACATCACCGACAACACCGTCGAGGCAGGTGTGAGCAGCGGCGACGACCTCGTCGATATCAACACCCTCAACAGCCTCTATGGCTGGCAATGGGGCGGCGACATGATGCTCTGGAACGCTGGCCGCTGGCTCCGCATCAACGGCATCGCCAAGGCGGGTGTCTACTACAACCACCAGGCCGCACAAAACACCTATTACACCGACTATTTCAACCCGGATGTCAGTGCCGTATCCGCCGATGATACGGTCTCGTTTGTCGGGGAGACGGGAATCAATGCGTCGTTCGCGCTCACCAACTGGTTGTCGTGGCGGGCCGGCTACACCTGCTTCTGGTTGGCAGGAGTGGCCACGCCCGTGCGGCAGTTGGGGCTGACCAACATCGACACCGGCGCCACGTCGATCAACACCAACGGCAGCGTCTTCCTCCACGGCGTGAACACCGGGCTCGAGGCCCGTTGGTAGAGCAGCTCTCAGCCCAGCCCAAACGCCTTGAGGGCTTCGCCGGTGTGGCTGCGGAGCAGAGACTTGTCGCGGACGCACTGCTGCACGTGCACGACGAGATCCTCAGGCGGGCCCTCGACCACGATCTTGCCGCCGCCGTCGCCCGCTTCCGGACCCATGTCGAGCACCCAGTCGGCCGCGGCGATCACCTCCAGATTGTGCTCCACCACCAGCACCGTGTTGCCCGTGTCCACGAGCCGCTCAAGCACATGCAGCAGCTTCTCGATGTCGCTGAAATGCAGGCCTGTCGTCGGCTCATCGAGGATATAGAGCGTGCTGCCGGTGCCCGGCTTCGCCAGCTCCCGCGAGAGTTTTACTCTCTGCGCCTCGCCGCCTGAGAGCTGCGGCGCCGGCTGGCCGAGCGTGATGTAGCCGAGGCCGACATCGACCAGCGTGGAGAGGATCCGCGAGATCGCCGGCACGGTCTCGAAAAACTGCGCCGCCTCGGCCACGCTCATCTCGAGCACGTCGGCGATACTCCTGCCATGCCACTTTGCGTGGAGCGTCTCGGCCGAATAACGGCGGCCGTGGCAGGTCTCGCACTCCACCCACACATCGGGCAGGAAGTGCATCTCCACCCGCCGTTGCCCCAGGCCCTCGCAGGCCTCGCAGCGGCCCCCCGGCACGTTGAAACTAAACGTCCGCGGCGTGAACCCGCGGGTGCGAGCCTCAGGCACCTTCGTAAAGAGCTGCCGGATGTGGTCGAACACGCCGGTGTAAGTGGCCGGCGTTGAACCCGGCGTCGAGCCGATCGCCTCCTGATCGACGAGGATCACCTTGTCGATTTTTTCGAGGCCCTTCACGGAGTCGTGCTGCCCAGGCTGCTCGCGGGCCGCATGCAGCCGACGGGCCAGGCTCCGCCAGAGGACCTCGAGCACGAGCGAGGTTTTTCCTGAACCGCTCGGGCCGGTCACCGCCGTCAGCACGCCCAGCGGCACCTTGAGATCGAGCCCGCGGAGCGTGCGATGGCGGATGCCACGCACCTCCAGCCACGAGGCCGGCTGGCGGCGGCCCTGCTTCTGTTTGCGGGCCAGCACCGCGTCGCAGGCTTTTTTGGCCTTGAGATACGGCCCCGTCACGCTCGCCTTCGTGGTGGCGAGTTTCGTGGGCGCGGCGTGGGCCACGATCGTGCCCCCCTCGCGGCCGCTGCCAGGGCCGAAGTCGAGGGCGTGGTCGGCTGCGGCGACGACATCGCGGTCGTGCTCCACCACCACGATTGTGTTGCCAAGATCGCGGAGCTTGCCCAGGGCCGCGATGAGGCGATGCGTGTCTCGCGGATGCAGGCCGATCGTCGGCTCGTCGAGCACGTAGAGCACACCCGTCAGGCCACTGCCCACCTGGGCCGCCAGGCGAATGCGTTGCAGCTCGCCGCCGGAGAGGCTGCCGGCCGGCCTCGCCATGTCGAGATACTCGAGGCCCACGTCAACGAGGAACGCCACGCGGGCGTTGAGTTCGCGGAGCAGGTCGCCGGCGATCTTCTTCTCACTCTCGGAGAGCGAGACGGCGGCGAGCGACTGCTGCAGTCGCGCCAGTGGCATCCGGCACCAGACGTCGAGCGAGCGGCCCCAAAGTGTGACGGCACTGGCCACGTCGGCCAGGCGGCTGCCGCCGCACTCGCTGCAGGGCACCTCGCCCATGACGGCGTCAACCTTGCCGCGGAGGCCGGTCACCATCCGGGCCGCCTCTTCGCAGGCCGCTTCGAGGCCTTTGAATTGGAAGGAGAACCAGGGTTCATCGGGGGCCTTGTCCCGTCGCTTACGCTCAGGGCTTTTATTGGAAGGGGCGGGAATCCCATCGCTGACGCTCCGGGCTTTTATGTCCATACAAGCCCCCGGCGCCAGCCGGGGGATTCCGTGCGAGGAGCCGCTTCGGGGCCGCCTCACTTCGATCCACTTCTCTCCCGTGCCCTCGAAGAGCACCCGCTGCTGCAGGCCCGACAACTCGGCCAGCGGCACGTCGATCGGCAGGCCCGTCGCCGCGCAGAGGCCTTCGAGCATCGCCCTGCTTACCGCTCCACAGTCGGCACGGTCGAGGCTCGGCCAGAGGTCGAGAGCTCCTGCGCCGAGCGAGAGCGAGGGATCGCGAATCAGCGACTTGTGCTCGATGCCGGTCCGCGTGCCGAGGCCGTCGCAGGTGGCACACCAGCCGAGCGGGCTGTTGAACGAAAACTGCCGCGGCTCGAGCGGCTTGAAGCCCCGGCCGCACGAGGCGCAGGCGAGGCGGCGACTGTGCACTTCGACCGGCCAGTCGGGCTCATCGACGCCCTCGACCGCCCGCGCCACGAGCATCGTGCCCGCGCCCGCATCGAAGGCCGTCTCCACGCTCTGGGCCAGCCGGCTTCGCTCGGTCGGACTGGCCGTCACGCGATCGACCACGATCTCGATCTTGTTTTTCCGCTTGCGGTCGAGCGTGGGCTTTTCATCGAGCTGCTGCGTCGTGCCTTCAATCCGCACACGGGCATAGCCAGCCGCCCGCAGCGCCGCAAAAAAAGCCTCGGGCGACTGGCCCACGCGGAGTTCCACCGGTGCGAGCAGCAGGAGCCGCGTGCCCGGATCGTGTTCGAGCAGCCGCTCGACCGTTGCATCGACGCTCTGGGCCCCGACAGGCGTGCCGCATTCAGGACAGTGCATCACGCCCAGTCGCGCCGCCAGCACGCGGAAGTAGTCATACATTTCCGTCAGCGTGCCGACAGTCGATCGCGGCGTGCTGCCGGTCGCCCGCTGCTCGATGGCGACCGCGGGCGACAGCCCTTCGATCTTTTCAAAAATCGGCTTCGGCACCTGCCCCACGAACTGCCGGGCATACGGCGAGAGACTCTCGACATACCGCCGCTGCCCCTCGGCATAGAGCGTGTCGAAGGCGAGCGAGGTCTTTCCACTGCCGCTGGGCCCGCAGCAGACCGTCATCGCGCCGCGCGGGATGTCGGCATCGACCGATTTGAGGTTGTGCAGCGCCGCGCCTCGGATCGTGATCTGCGGTGGACCCGGATCGATCGAGGCCTGTTCGAGCTGGGCCAGCTGGGCCCGTTCGGCCTTGGCGATCGCGGCCGCCGTGACGGGCTTTTTGCGACGGGCTGTCGGCTTCTGCACGCCGTCGGCCCGCGACTTGCCAGCCGCCAGCATGGGCTTGAGGGCGAGGCCCGTGTGTGATGCCTTCACGCGGGCCACCTGCTCCGGCGTACCGGCGACCACGATCTGGCCGCCGCCGGCGCCCCCTTCCGGCCCGAGATCGATCACATGGTCGGCCCGCTTCACGACGTCGAGGTTGTGTTCCACGACGAGCACGGTGTTGCCCGCATCCACCAGTCGCTCGAGCACCTTCAGCAGCTGCCGCACGTCGGCCATGTGCAGGCCCGTCGTCGGCTCGTCGAGGATGTAGAGCGTTTTGCCGGTGGATCGCTTGGCCAGCTCCCGCGAGAGCTTCACCCGCTGCGCCTCGCCGCCGGAAAGCGTGGGCGACGGCTGGCCAAGATGGAGGTAGTCGAGGCCGACGTCGCAGAGCGTTTCCAGTTTGCGGGCGATGTCGGGGGCGTCGGCGAAGAGCTCCCGTGCCTCGCCAATCTCCATGTTCAACAGTTCGGCGACGTTCTTTCCCTTCCAGCGGACTTCGAGCGTGTCCTTGGCAAATCTCGCCCCGCCGCACTGCTCACAGGTCACCCAGACATCGGCGAGAAAATCCATGTCGAGCCGGGTCGAGCCGTTGCCCTCGCAGGCCTCGCACCGGCCGCCTGCCACGTTGAAGCTGAAGCGGCCCGCCTTCCAGCCCCGCTTCTTTGCATCGGGCAGCATCGTGAACAGCTTGCGGATGTCGTCCCACACCTTCACATAGGTCGCGGGGTTGCTCCGCGGCGTGCGGCCGATCGGCGACTGGTCGATCACGATCACCTTGTCGAGATGCTCGGTCCCCTCGATCGCCGTGAATGTGCCGACAGGACCGCGACCGCCACCGCTGACAGTGTCGTCGGTGTCGGTATCGCTGCCGCCGGCCAGACGCCGCCGCAGCTCGGGCTCCAGCACGTCGCCCACCAGCGAACTCTTCCCGCTCCCCGACACGCCCGTCACGCAGACAAGCTGGCCCAGCGGGATCTCGACGTCGATACCGGCGAGGTTGTTGTGCCGCACGCCCTTCAGCATGAGCGATTTGCCCGTGGGCTTCCGCCGAGTGGTCGGCACTTCGATGGCGTCGCGGCCCGACAGAAAGCTGCCGGTGATGCTGCGGTCGCTCGCGGCGACGTCGGCAGGCGTGCCTGCTGCCACCACCTCGCCACCCCGCTTGCCCGGGCCGGGACCGAAGTCAACCACCCAGTCGGCTGCGCGGATCGTGTCTTCGTCGTGCTCGACCACGACCACCGTGTTGCCCTTGTCGCGGAGGGCCTCCAAGGCGCCGAGCAGTTTGACGTTGTCGCGGGCATGCAGGCCGATCGACGGCTCGTCGAGCACGTAAAGCACGCCCGAGAGGCCGGAGCCGATCTGCGCGGCGAGTCGGATCCGTTGGCTCTCGCCGCCGGAGAGCGTGGGTGCCTTTCGTTCGAGCGAGAGATAGCCGAGGCCGACCTGATCGAGGAACGCCAGCCGCGAGCGGATCTCCTTCATCAGTTCGACCGCGATCACGGCCTGCGTGTCGTCGAGGACGATGTCGGAAAGAAACTCCCGCGCCTCGGCGATTGGCAGAGCACAGAGCTTGTCGAGAGAGAGTTCGTGTTGGGCGAGGGAGGCCGGGCTCCCTTGCGGCGCGGAGTCCCCGGGCTTCCGCCCGGGGCTTTTATGGGGAGAGTCCCCGGGCTTGCGCCCGGGGCTTTTATGGGAAGGACGCGAGTCGCCAGTGGTGCGGGAGCGATGCGAGGCTGCGAGTGAAGTGATTCGCACGGCTCTCGCCTGATGCGAGAGCCGCGCGCCCATGCAGTCGTGGCAGGGTGTCACGCTCATCAGCTTCTCGAGCATCCGACGGATGATGCCGCTCTTGGCGTTGCGCCAGCGGTTGGCCAAGAGTGCGAGGATCCCCTCGAACTTCGTCTTCGCGCCGCGTTCGGCGCGGCCACGCCGCCAGGAAAGGTTGATCTCCTCCAGGCCTGTGCCGTTCAGCCAGATCTTTTTCTGCAGTGCTGTGAGGTCTTGCCAGGGCGTGTCGAGCAGCGTGCCGTCGGGAAACTTTCGCTTCGACTCAGCGTGGGCCGCCACGCCGGTGAGCAGTCGCCGCAGCCACCGCGGCATGTCGCGGAAGCTCCCGAGCACGCCGATCGCCCCCTTACGAAGCGACTTCTCCGGTGCTGTCACAAGCTTCGTCGGATCGATGCCGTAGATGTCACCGAGGCCCTCGCAGGTCGGGCAGGCACCCTGCGGGCTGTTGAAGCTGAAGAGCTGTGGCTCAGGCGTGGAGTAGCTCACGCCACACTGCACGCAGGCATAGCGGCTCGACAGGATGAGATCGGTAAAAGGGGACGCAGCTCTTTTGGCTGCCACTTTTTCTTCCCCCAAAAGAGCTGCGTCCCCTTTTTCTTCCCCAGCCACGATCACTTGGCCGCCGCCTGTTCGCAGGGCCAACTCCACCGCCTCGGCGATCCGGCTGCGGGTCGAGTCGGACGGGATCAGCCGGTCAACGACGACGTCGATCGAATGCTTGAGGAGTTTTTCAAGCGGCGGTGGATCTTCGACGCGGCAGATCTGGCCATCGACGCGGGCCCGCGTGAACCCCTGCCGAACGAGATCGGTGAACAGATCGCGATGCTCTCCCTTCGCCTCGCGGACCAGCGGTGCGAGGATCATCACCCGTTGATCCTTGCGGGCCGCGAGAATCCGTTCCACGATCTGGTCGCGGGGCTGGGCCTCCAAGACACTGTCGCACTCCGGACAGTGGGCCGTGCCGATCCGCGCGTAGAGCACCCGGAGGAAGTCATGAATCTCCGTCATCGTGGCGACGGTTGACCGGGGATTGTGGCCGGCCGACTTCTGCGCGATCGAGATCGAAGGGGAGAGGCCGGTGACGCTGTCGACGTCGGGCCGGGGCAGCTGGCCGAGGAACTGACGGGCAAACGTGGAGAGGCTCTCGACGTAGCGACGCTGCCCTTCGGCATACAGCGTGTCGAAGGCGAGGCTCGACTTGCCCGAGCCGCTCACGCCGGTGAGGCAGACGAGCCGGCCGCGGGGCAGGCCGACCGTTACATCGCGGAGGTTATGCTCACGGGCACCGCGGACGACGATCGGGGGAACGTGCATGGGCGGACGTTTGTTGCGCGGGCGGGGAAGGGCGAGAACCCGCTCGATTGTAGCGCCTTGGCCCCCCGGCGAATGCGCCCCGTTTTTTGGCGGCTGGACAGCCCCGGTCGCGTGCCATACCATCAGGTTTCCCGCGGGAATCCGGCTCGCGGACCCCATATGACGGGGCGGTAGCTCAACTGGGAGAGCGCGGCGTTCGCAATGCCGAGGTTGGGAGTTCGATCCTCCTCCGCTCCACTCGAATTTCTGTCCCGCGTGCCGGGCCATCGCTGGCTTCGGCACGCTCAGCCCGCCGGGCGGGCTGCGTTCGGGGTGCTTTTCCATGGCCAGCGAGACAGCTGCCGGCGATCCATCCACCGAACTCATGCTCCGCGTTCGCGACGGCGATGCCGTGGCCTTCGAGCACCTGGTGAACCTCTGGCAGAGCCGGCTGGTCACCCTCTTCCTGCACCACACCGGCGATCACTCCACCGCCGAAGACCTCGCTCAGGAGGTATTTCTGCGGGTCTACCGCTCCCGGGCGAACTACCAGCCCACCGCCAAATTCACCACCTGGGTCCATACGATCGCCAACAATGTCGCCAGCGACCTGCGACAGCGGTCGTATCGGCGGCGTGAATTTGGTGTGCCAGCGAACGTATCGGCCTCGTCCAGTGCGATCGGCCTGGAACAGATCGCGGTCGATGCCAGCGGGCTGATGCCGGCCCGACTCGCCGACCGCACCGAACTGCAGGCCGTCGTACAGCAGGCACTCAGTACGCTCAACGAGCGGCAGCGGATGGCTGTGCTGCTGGCGAAGTTCGAACAGTGTTCCTACGAGGAGATCGCGGCGGCCATGGACCTCACCGTGCCGGCCGTGAAGTCGCTCCTGTTTCGGGCGCGGGATCAGCTCCGCGAGGCGATCGCGCCCTACATGCAGGGGGACCAGTCATGACCATGAAGCAGCCTGCGGAGAACGCAGCATCGCCGCGGGAGGCTCTGCCGACTCCCGTCAGCGACGCTGCCGCCACCGATCCCGCGCTCGCGCTGGCGGACGTCTGGGATCTGCTCGATGTGCTGCCCGCCGCAGCGGCCTCTCCCGACATGATGGCCTCCACCATCGAGATGGCGGCCGTGCCCGCCGGTGCGATGATTTCACGGACGGGTGGCGGCGCCACACCAGGCCGCGTCGGTCGACCCGCCCAGGCCGCAGCCTGGCCGTCGGTGTGGCAGTGGCTGCCCGGCGCGGCCCTCGTGCTCGCGTCGCTTCTCGCTGGCATCGCCGTGGGCAGGGCCACTGCACCGTCGCCCGAATCGGCCCTCCTGGCCAGTCTGCCGGTCGTGCAACACCTCGACCTGCTCCGCGAGGCGGGATCGGTGGCCTTTCTGGAGGCCGTGGCCAAGGGTGGCTACCCGCCGCCACGGCGGCCGCCGCCGGCGCAGTCGAAGGCAGACGTCCGCGAAGATGCGGCGGAATTTGATGCGGCGATCGCGGCGCTGCGGGCGGGCGGCGCGGTCACCACCGACCGCGAGACGGTGTCGTTGCGACGGGAAGAGGTGCTGCGGATGCCCGAGGCACAGCGGCGGCAGTTGGACCGTTCGGCCGAGATGTTTCAACGCCTGAATAGAGCCGACCGCAGCGAGCTGATCGACGTCGGTCGGGCACTGGCCGACCCCGGTCGCGAGCAGCTTCTCAAGGCGGCACGGCTCTGGCATGCGTGGGTGCAACTCCGCGATCCGGCCGACCGTCGCGACATCATCGACCTCTCCGGAGAGGATCGGCTCGAGTGGCTCGACCGCTGGAGCCGGATCGATTCGCGTCAGGACGGCCGCGATGGCCGCGATCCCATGCGGCCGTTCTATGACCGCGAGCGGGATCCTCGCCGCCGGCCTGCGCCCGAGTTTCAGCAGGGACCTCCGCAGTTGTGGCGGGATGATCATCCACGTCCGCCGGGGCCCCCCCGGCCGCGCGGGCTAGGACCTGGCATGGGACCTGGCATGGGACCTGGCATGGGACCTGGCATGGGACCTGGCATGGGACCTGGCATGGGACCGCCCCTTAATGATCGAGGGCCTCCGCCTCCCGAAGAAACTCAAGCACCGCCGCGTTGAACACGTTTGGTGTTTCCAGCGGCGTCATGTGGCCCGTATGGGGCACGATCAGGAGCCGGGCTTCGGGGATGATCTCCTCGGCGCGGATGAGGCATGCAGGCGGCGTGATCTGATCGTCGGCACCCACCACCAGCAGCGTGGGCACGCTGCATTCCCGCATCGCCTCGGTCATGTCGGGCCGCGCAGCCAGCGCGGCCAGCGCCGCGACGATCGTGCTCACCGGCTGCTCGTTGATCAGGCCACGAAGCAGGGCCTCGATCTCAAGTCGCCGTGGCATCTCGCGTGCCTCGGTCACCGGTGCGAGGAGCCGGGGGACCATCGCCTCGGCCACGATCTCCGTGCCGAGCCGCCGCACACTGCCGGCCAGATCGGCCCGCGCCGCCCGCGCCTCGGGCGTATCGGCTTCGAGCTTCGTATCGACGAGCACGAGCGAGTGGACCCGCTCCGGATGGCGGATCGCGACATGCTGGGCGACATAGCCGCCCATCGAACAGCCGCAGATGATCGCCGGCTCATCCACATGAAGTGCATCGAGGATTGCCACCGCGTCGTCGGCGAGCTGCTCGATGCTCGCCGGGTCGCCGGCCGCGTGGCTGCCGCCGAAGCCACGCTGGTCGGGCATGATCAGCCGGAGGTGTTCGGCCAGCGGCTCCTGCGCCGACCACATGCGGTGGTCGAGCGGAAAGGCATGCAGCAAGAGCATGGGTCGGCCGCGGCCACGAGTGTGGACAGCGAGGCTGACATCGGGCAGCGCGAGATGGTGGGTGTGCATGAGGACTAATGATACGCAATCGCGTTGGCCGGATTCCGTCGCTGACGCTCCGGGAATGCATATCATCCCACGTGCCATGCGGATCCGGGAAAAGCCCAACGACCCGGTGTCCCCGGACTTCCGTCCGGGGCTTTTTGTGAAACCACGCGTCGGGCTTGCATGGCGGATCGCAGGATCACTTCGCCTGGAAGCGGGCGAGATTCTTGCGGATCGTGCGGTTGTGCGGTTCCTGCCGCAAGGCAAGCGTCTGTGTCCGCGTCGCCGCGGCCTTGTTGCCCGCTGCCGCCTGGCAGTGGGCCAGCGTGTCGAGATAGCTCGAACTGTCGAAACTCTTCACGAGCGACAGCTTGGAATAGCGGGTGGCCTTCTGGAGGTCGCCCTCCGTGTTGGCCACGAGCCATGCATACTCGTTGTAGCCGTTGGTGTCGTCGGGAACTGCCTGGATCTCGTTGTCGATCTGCTCGAGCGCCCGCCGGATTCGCGCCACCGCGTCTGCCTTCTGCACGGGCGTGTTGTCGGGCAGCGTGTAGAGACCGATCAGGGCATCGACATCCTTGGCGTACGCCCGCAGCGAATCGTCGATCGCCTTGCGCCGCGCGGCGGCATCGCCGCGAAGGGCGGCCGCACACGATTCGAAGTAGTGCATCCGCGATCGGATCGACCGCGGGTCGCGGCCCACCTGCTGCAGAATCGGGTCGCCTCCTTCATCCCCCTTGCCATCGTTCTTGCCGGCGCCCTTGCCCTTGCGTCCCTCCAGCAGGCGACGGAGACAGGCGGCGGCCTCGTCTTCCCGCTCCTGGTCGTGCAGGAATTCGGCGTACATGATCGCGGCGAGCGCAAACTGCGCGGCCGGGGTCTGAGGATTGTCAACGAGTGTTGCATATTCACGATTGGCCCAGTCGGTCGCGCCCCACTTCGAGAGCAGGATCGCCGTCTGCAGCCGGTCAACGAACTCGGCGTTTGTGCCGGCGGTCTGCGCGAAGGCCGCTGCGGCGAGCGTGTCGGCTTTTGGATCGTCGTGGCGGGCCTTCTCGGCGACCGCGGCGGCGTAGCCCACGAGCGCGTCGCTGCGGATCAGTTCGGGACGATCGTCCGCGAGCAGGTCAACCGCCTCGGGAAGCCCGCGTTCGACCAGCCAGACCAGCATCCCGGCCGCCTCCTCAGCTGCGGTGGCTGCGTCTTTATCCTTTCCAGGATCGAAGCAGGCCTGCAGCAGCCGCTGCGACTCGGCCATAGCCGCATCGCGTTTGCCAGCCGCCAGCAGCAACTGGATCTGGCACCGCTGGAAGATCCGCAGCGTGGTCTCGCCGATCGTGCCAGACGTGGACGCATCACCGGCAGGCCCCGGTCCGCCGCCGCCGGCCGCCTCGGCACCGGCCCCGTCGGCAACAGGGCCGGCGAGCTGCGTGAGTGCCCCGGCCGCATCGGCCAAAGGCTGCTCTTGCGCGGGCCCCGAGGCTGCGGATGAGAACGCGACCACAGACCGCAGGAAGGCTGCCGCCGGCCGCGTGCTGGCGCCGAGTCCCGCTGCGATGCGGCCCCGCATGCTGCCCCAGGCCGGGTCATTCGGCTGCCATTCGCGGGCGAGCAGGGCGGCTGCCACGCGGGAGCCCAACGGAGAGCGATCGAGCCGCACGATGCGGGCGAGGGCCTCGATGCCGCCATCGTCATCAACCCGCAGGAGCCTGTGCATCACCTGCACGCGTTCCGCAAAACTCTTTCGCTTGAATTTCCCGAGCAGCTTCGAGACCTCGGGCGGGTCGCGTTCGGTGTCGAGGGGAATCGTGTCAACGAGCCAGCGGGCCCGCAGTGCGATCTCCAGATCGTCGCTCACTTCCGCGGCGGCCAGCAACGGATCGACCGCCGCTGCACCGAGGGCGTTGAGCTGTGCCGCGGCGGCCTCCCGCTCGTCGTAGTCGGCGGCGCCCAGGCCTTCCACGAGCGCGCTGATCTCGGCGGCCGAGAGCTGTCCGGCGGCGTGGGCCCACGACGGTGCGAAACAGAGGCCCGCGGCCAGGATGCCGACACAAGTCCAGAGGCGTAGCGAGTCGGATGTCCTCATGACATCCAGCCTACGACGGCCGGGGATGCCGGTGCAAATGGTGGGCAAGGTATGAACACAATCCCGTCGCTTCCGCGCAGGGCTTTTGTTTCCATACAAGCCCCCGGCGGAAGCCGGGGGACTCCGGGAATGAATACCATCCTGCTTGCGATGATGGCCCGGGCTTGCCCAACGACCCGGTGTCCCCGGACTTCCGTCCGGGGCTTGTATTGGATGTGGCCGAGTGTGTTCTTGGAATACAAGCCCCCAGCGTCACCCGGGGGATCTCATTCCGGCTCTAGCCCGAGATCGCGGATTGTCACGAGAGACTCAAGCGGGATGCCGCGGGCAGCAAACGCGTCCTTCGCACCGGCCAACCGGTCGATCACCGTCACCACCCGCTCGACGACGAGGCCGAATTCGTGCACCCGGTCGATCGCGAGCAGCGACGAACCGCCCGTCGTGGTCACGTCTTCCACGATCACCACCCGCTGGCCCGGCTCCACCGGCCCCTCCACATACTTCTTCGTGCCATGGTCCTTCGGCTCCTTGCGGACCATGAACCCCTTGAGCGGCAGCCCTTCGACACCCGCCATCGTGATCACGGCACTGGTGATCGGGTCGGCGCCGATCGACATGCCGCCCACGGCCGCCGGCAGGGAGCCGAGCGATCGCAGGCGTTCGAGGATCGCTCGTCCCACGAGCATGGCGCCGTGGGCGTCGAGCACCACCTGCTTGGCGTCGAGATAAAAGCTCGCCTCGCGGCCCGAGGCAAGCCGGAAGGTGCCGCGTTTCAGGGCTTTGGTCTCGACCAGACCGATGAGTTCGCGGATGACGGGCGAGGCGGTGGCTGTCTGGTGGGGAGTGTTCATACCGAATCACTATATAACAGGAGAGAGACTTTTTGACTCCCCGACGCATGGTCTTAGAATTCGGGGGTGTTTTTCTCGGCCCAGCGCTTTCAAGGCCAGCGATGCGTCACCGACGGGTGGTTTCTCCGATCCAACTCGTCCCCAGCCATTGCTGTCGGGCATGGCGGGCATGCCATGCATGGCTCGTGTGTGTCGCAGCGCTGGTGGCGGCCTTCGTGCCGGTCCGGGCGGCCGTCGCGGTGGAGGCCGTGGCCGTCGAGGTGAGGCTGCCGATCACCGGCACCCGCGATACCCAGGTGGAAGCGGCCATCCTGCGGCAACTCGATCGTCTCAAGCGTGGCAACGAACGCGGCGTGCTCGTGCTGCGATTCGATCCGGCCGAGGATGGGCGGAGCGGGGGGAGTGATTTCGGCCGGTCGCTCGAACTGGCGAGGTTCCTCTGCGATGGCCGGCTCGCCGGGATCAAGACGGTGGCCTTTCTGCCCGCCGGCGCCACCGGCCACGCCGTGCTCGTGGCGTTGGCCTGTGAGGAGATCGTAATGGCGGCCGACGCCGTGCTCGGCCCGGCCAACGCCGATGAGCCGGCGGTTGATGACGCGATGCGGGCGGCCTACGTGCAGATCGCGACCCGTCGGCGGACGGTGCCGCCGGCCGTGGCGGTGGCACTGCTCGATCCGGCAGCCACGGTGACCCGCGTCTCCACCGACGATGGTGAGCAGTTCGTCGCCGCTCGGGACGTAGAGGCAATCAGGCAGAAGTCTGCGGTGCTCGACGTCGAAGAACTCACGCCCGTGCCGCTGGCCCTCACCGGCCGCCGGGCCCGCGAACTTGGCTTCGTGCGGATGCTCGCGAAGACGCCGGCCGACCTGGCGAGGAGCCTGGGGGTCGATGAACGTGTGCTCGCCATCGATCCGTCGCTCGACGGCGGCTGGAAGGCGGCGCAGATTGTGCTCGCCGGGCCGATCACAGCCGACTCTGTGGCGCGGGCGCGGCAGCAGATCGAGCGGGCCGTCGCCGATGGCGTCAACTTCCTCTGCCTCCGTGTCGATTCGGCCGGCGGCAGTCCCGAGCAGAGTCTCGTGCTCGCCAATCGCCTGGCCGCACTCGATCCGGCGCGGGTGCGGACGGTGGCCTATGTGCCCAGGCAGGCCCGCGGCGATGCGGCGCTTGTGGCGCTGGCCTGCGACGAACTCGTGATGCATCCTGACGCCGTGCTGGGGGGCGAGGGAGATGCCGCCATCGGTGGCCGACAGGCAGCCGCAGTAGCCGCCTCATGGCGGGAGGGGGTGGCCAAACAGCGGGAGCGAGCCTGGTCGCTCCCCGTGGCGGCGGTCGTGCCCGGCGTTGTCGTGGAGCAGGCGACCCAGCAGGGAACAGGCCGTGTCGAATATTTTTCGCAGGAAGAACTGGCGGCGCGGGACGATCGCGATTCATGGACCGTCGGGGCGAAAGTTGGCACCGGGCCGATTCAGCTCACCGGCCGTTCGGCGGAATCGCTCGGGCTGGTGACTCACGCGGTGGATGGCTTTGACGGGCTCGTGAAGGCCTACGGGCTCACCGGCGACATCGCGCTCTCCGAGCCCGGTTGGGCTGATCGGCTGCTCGACGCGCTTGCGAGCCCTGGGCTGGCCTGGCTGCTCCTGTTGATCGGCGGCGCCGGGCTCTACATCGAGCTTCACACGCCCGGCTTCGGACTCGGCGGCTTCGTGTCGATGGTGGCATTCATCGTCTACTTCTGGAGCCAATACCTGCACGGCACGAGCGGCTGGCTGGAGGTGATGCTGTTTCTGGCCGGGCTCTTCTGCCTGGCGGCCGAGATCTTCGTGCTGCCCGGCTTCGGCGTGCTCGGCCTGGGCGGGGGCGTGCTCCTGATCGCATCGCTGGTGCTGGCAAGTCAGTCGTTCGTGCTACCGGCCAACGACTACCAGATCCGGCAGCTGCAGTGGTCGCTCCTGGGAATTCTGGGAGCCGCCGTCGGCGTGTCGCTCCTCGGGGTGCTTCTGCGGCGGTGGCTACCCTCCACGCCCGTGCTGCGGAACGTGCTGCTCGAGCCGCCTGCCGTGGCCGACGACACGCTCGAAGAGGAGGGCCTCGAAGCGCTCGTCGGCATGGAAGGCATGACGACCACGAGGCTCGCCCCCGCGGGCAAGGCGCGGATCGATGGCCGGGTTCGCGAGGTGACCAGCGACGATTCCCTTGTCGAGCCGGGCACCGCTGTTCGTGTCGTCGATGTCCGCGGTGGACGCCTGCTCGTGGAGCCACTCGTGCGGCCGAGTGCGTCGCTATGATCTCGCTGCTGTGGGTCATCGCGCTCCTGCTCCTGGGCCTTGGCGTGATGGCGCTCGAGGTGTTCGTGCCGTCGGGCGGCATTCTCGGCTTCGTGAGCATCGCGGCCCTTGTCGCCGGCGTCGCGACGGCTTTTCTGGAGCAGGGGGCCGCGGCCGGCATGGCGAGTCTGGCGGTGGTCGTGCTGGCGGTGCCCGCGGTGTTGGCGCTGGCGTTTCGCTGGTTTCCCGAGACGCCGCTGGGCCGGCGCGTGCTGCCACCGGCGCCCGAAAGCGCGGATGTGTTGCCCGATCTGGAGCGGCGGCGGCATGTCCGTGAACTGGTGGGGCACACGGGTCACGCCGTGAGCGAACTGCTGCCATGGGGTCGCGTGGAAATTGATGGCGAAACAGTGGACGCCATGAGCGAGGGCGGGCCGATCGAGGCCGAGGCCGCCATCGAGGCGGTCGGCGTGCAGGGAACCGCCCTGGTCGTACGGCCCGCGGCGTCGCGGCCCGCGGCGCCGGTGCTGCCGATTCCTCCGGTCGCAAGGGCAGCAGCGGAAAATCAGCCCGTACACGGCGAATCCGCCCTCTCTCCAACGCTTGAGGATTTTGAGTTTGACGGGCTCGACCCCCCGGCCGCTTGACCGCAGCCCACCCCGGAACAACGCTACAGTCAGTTGCGTCCCATCCCCTTGAACGTCCGTTGGAGCGTCCTCGATGCTGCCCCTGATCCTGATCGCCCTGGGAATTTTCGCCTTCCTTGTGGTCTTCGCGATGCTCGCGCGATACCTGCGGCTCTGGCTGCAGTCGTATGCCTCGAGCGCCGGGATCGGGCTCTTCGACCTGGTCGCGATGAGCTTCAAGAAGGTCAGCCCGACGGTGATCGTGCGGAGCAAGATCATGGCGGTGCAGGCCGGGCTTGGGGATTCCAGCGGCATCACCAAGCAGGCGCTCGAAGCACACTACCTCGCCGGCGGCCGGGTACCGCTGGTCGTGCAGGCGTTGATCGCCGCCAACAAGGCGAAGATCAAAGAGCTCGACTGGAAGCTCGCCACCGCCATCGACCTGGCTGGCCGCGACGTCCGTGAAGCGGTGCAGACGAGCGTGTATCCGAAGGTCATCGACTGCCCCGGCAAGAACAGCGGCCGCGAAACGCTCGACGCCGTTGCAAAGAACGGCGTGCAGTTGAAGGTGAGGGCCCGCGTGACCGTTCGCACGAACCTCAATCAGCTCATCGGTGGAGCGATGGAGGAGACGATCATCGCGCGGGTCGGCGAGGGGATCGTGTCGGCGATCGGTGCGGCGGAGCGCCACACCGATGTGCTCGAAAATCCCGACATGATCTCGAAGACCGTGCTCGCGCGGCGGCTCGATTCCAACACCGCCTTCGAGATCGTCTCGATCGACATCGCCGACATCGACGTCGGCTCCAACATCGGCGCCCGGCTGCAGGCCGACCAGGCCGAGGCCGACACCCGCGTGGCCCGCGCCAACGCCGAGGGCCGCCGGGCGATGGCCGTCGCCAAGGAGCAGGAGATGATCGCCAGCATCGAGGAGAGCAGGGCGGCGCTCGTCGAGGCGGAGTCGGCCGTGCCAAAGGCGGTCGCCGAATCGCTCACCTCGGGCCAACTCGGCATCTTCGACTACTACAAACTCCGAAACCTCCAGGCCGACACCGACATGCGGCGGACGATCGCCACCGGCACGACGCCCGGCACCGCCGCGGTGCAATGACCATGCAGATCCCCCTCGCCACCTGCGTGATGTTTGCCGCCGGGTTCGACTGGCTCGAGGCACTGCTGCCGTTTCTGTTCGTCGCGTTTTGGATCGTCTCGCAGGTGTTCGCGGTCTTTCGCCGGCTGCAGGGGGGCGGGCAGCAGCAGCCACAGCCTCCGCGGCCACGGTTCGACCCAGCCCGCGACCGGCCCCGGCCGCCACAGCCGGCGGCCGAGGGTGCCGGGGACCTGCGGAGCGATCTCGAGAAGCAGATCGCAGAGTTTCTCCGCGAGGCGACCGGCGAGAAGCGGCCGCAGCCCACGGTCAATCAGCGGCCGGTCAATCAGCCCCCGATGAAGGAGAGCGAGCCCATGTCGGCCCCGCGGCCGCAGTCGCCGCGACCTGACCGCCGTGCCGATGCCGAGCGACAGGGTCCGCAGACACCGCGGGCTGCTGCTCCGGGCAAGCGTGAGCAGAAGAAAGCTGTCGCCCCGCGTGATGCCGCCGTCCGTCCGCCAAAGATGCCTCCGCAGCCACAACAGCCGCAGACCGAGTCGGTGGCCCGGCACGTTCAGGATGCTTTTTCGCATGAACTGACGCATCTGCGGGGAACGATCAGAGAGGATGACGCCCAGCAGGGCGGTGGCACCCAACGGCCGGCACCGACCCAGGCGGAAGAGTTGGTGCACCTGCTCCGCAGTCCGGCCACGATCCGGCAGGTGGTCCTGCTCCGCGAGATTCTCGATCGCCCGGTAGACCGCTGGTAGAGCGGGTGCTGGCGCTGGCTTCGCTAGCACTGGCGACACCGTCGCCGCAGCCTGCCTGGATCGCCCCGTCCCGGGCAAAACACCACGAAAGTGGGGTGTCTGGGCGACTGGCATGGCCCGATTTCCCGGCCTTCTCGCGCGGCAAAAATCGCGGCTTGAGCCTCGGCCCCGGGTGGTCTACAAGACCCTTCGAGGGTTCGCTTCGGTGCGGCCCCTTGCAGCGCGTAGACGAGGTGCCCAAGCCTCGTCTACGCGCCTGTTTTTTCAGGGACGAAACTCGTGGACATCTGCCGCACGTTCATCGGTTTCCTGGCATTCATTCCGGCGATCACCTGCGCCGCGGTCGCGGCCGCCGAGAGCCAACCCGGACCTCTTCCCGCCACTGTGCGGGTGATGGCCGACCACACCTATCTCCGCGCCGGTCCGGGAGACGACTTCTATCCGACCGAGCGACTCGTGGCCGGCGCCGCGGTCGAAGTCTGGGCCGTCGATCCGTCGGGCTATGTCGCCGTGCGGCCCGTGGAGGGCAGCTTTAGCTGGCTACGGGCAAGTGATGTCGATCCGGTTTCCAGCTTCGGCGATCCACCGGCCGGCCCGACCCCCGGTCGGAGCGTCGGCGTCATCGTGACCGACGGCGCCGTCTCGCGGGTGGGTTCACAACTCAACGACCTCCGGCATGTCGCGCAGGTGAGCCTGGAAGCGGGCGAACGCGTGCAGGTGATCGACGAGGTGCGGATCGCCGCAGGTCGTCACGCAGGACTATGGGTAAGGATCGAACCGCCGGCGGGTGAATTCCGCTGGGCGTGGCTGGGCGATCTGGAGACACCCCCTGGCATCGTGCCGCCCGCGCCAGCCGCCGCCACCATCGGAGATACTCGCGACGGCAATGCCGCGTCGATCGGCGAGGCGATGGCCGCGATCAAGGATGCGAGCATCGCCGTCGCGCAGGCGGTGAGCGATGCCGGACCGCCAGCCGTAGACACGCAGCGAGCGACGGGCGGGGGTGCGCAAGCCTTAGACACGCAGCTAGCGACGGGCGGTGGTGCGCAGGGAGGGATTGGTGCTTTGGTGGCCCCGCCCCAGCAGCTTGGATTCATGCCCTCGGCACGTCGCCTCTTCGCCGGCTGGCTACCCCGCGGCACGAGCGTGTTCGATCCAGCCACGCCTGTGACTCCCGTCGCCGTGACGGGTGGTGCAGCCGTGTCGGGTGACGAACTGGCGGACATCGATCTCGCGTTGTCACTGGCGGTGACCGGCCCGGCCGAGGCGTGGAATCTGGCGCCGGTGCGGGAACGTCTCCGGCAGGTAGCGGCCCGCGCGGCGACCGACACCGATCGCACGCGTGTCGAGGCGATCGATGCGCGGATCAACCGATTCGAGGCGATTCAGTCGCGGCATCGCACACTTGCCTCTGCGCCGACGCCCGCCGCCGATCCATCCCTGCAACTTGGCGGCATGTGGTCGAGCCTCTCGGCCATTGGCGGCCGGCCGATCCGGCCTGGTGTGATGCCCGGCGGCGGATCGGCCGATGGTCAGCCCACCTGGACTCCACCCGACATGACCGAGACCAGCGGCCGACTGGCGACCGTCGTCTCAAGGCGGCCCGACGCCCCGCGGTGGGCGGTCGTCGATCAGAGCAACAACGTGATCGCGTTCGTCACGCCGCAGGCGGGCGTGAATCTCGCGCCACTGGTCGGACAGGACGTGGCCGTCCGCGGCGCCCGCGGCTACATGCCCGAATACAAGCGGCCCTACGTGGTGGCGTCGGAGGCCCGCGTCCGCATCGCCGCCGCGCCAGAAGCATCGCCCGATCGGGCGACGCGGTAGCTTGCTCACGTATTCCCTTGCTTGCGCTGCGGGCTTGGATGAAGAGCGGGCTTCCGCATGCAAGCCCGAAGCGCAAGCGAGAGGAAACCGCGTGGCGTGGTCCCTGGGTGTGGCGCCGTCCGTATTCCCTTGCTTGCGCTGCGGGCTTGGATGAAGGGCGGGCTTCCGCATGCAAGCCCGAAGCGCAAGCGAGAGGAAACCGCGTCGCCCGATCGCGCGACCCGGTGACGGAACGTTGAGCCAGCGTTAGGCCCGGATGGCCGGGTAAGCACCAGCGGGCGGAGGCCCGCCAAGAAAAAATCGCACGATGCGATGTTTTTCGTGAATGCGGTGACGACAGCCTACTGCCGCTGCATCCGGTCGAGTTCGTCGACACTCAGCCAGCGGGCGGCTAGGTCCGTCTGGAGCCGATCGGCGGCTGCCATGTCGGCCGCATCACGCCGGGCCGCCTGCGGCATCGCGTTGGCCGCGGGCTGTGCGGCCCGCCGGGCGATCGTCGCCAGTGTCTGACGGGCTGCGGCATCGGTCTGCTGGAGTTTCCCCGCCAGCTGCGCCACGCCCTCAGGATTCGTCCGTGCCGAGTCTGAGAGCGTCGTCATGAAGAGGCAGATCTCGTGCAGGTTCGACGCGGCGGATCGCACGATGATCGGCTGGAGCGTGCGGGTGACGATCTCGAGCCCGACGCCGTCCATGTCGAGAAAGGAGTCGATCTGAACCGTCTGGCGCTCACGGCCATCGACCGCCGGCATGGCCGGCCCGTGCCGCACCAGCAGCACGCAGCTACCGGTGAGATTTTTGGGAGACAACGGGCCGGTGTAGACACCCCGACCGTGAAACACGAGCAGGCCGCTGCGTCCCTGCCGCTCCTGGTGCACCAGCCGTAGCACCCCCGTAGTGCCGTAGCCATCACAGAGCTTCCATTGGTTTGGCCCCACCGGATCGAGCGTGAGATGACTGATGCCGAGCACCCGCCACATGTCCACGATGGCCTCAGGCTTGGTGAGCGCGAAATCGAGAAGTTCGGCATCGCAGATCACCGTCTCCGTGGGGAGCCGCCGGTAGAGCGTCGCCGACCGCAGGCAGGGCTCGATCGCCTTCCGATGTGGCTCCTGAATCCGGTCCAACGGCAGCGCCGCGAGTGCCCGGCGACGTGACTCGCGGCTCGACGAGCCGGAGTCGATGCGGGACGTAGCCCCGTCGGCCCTGTCTGCCCTGGCGGGCCGCGGCAGCGACGTGGCTGCCAGCGCAACCACGACCCCAGCCAATACCATCCACGAACGCGCAATCGCCATGCTGTTTCCCCCCCTGTGCTGCGGCCGCGGGCGCCGCATGGAAGAATGTTCGGCCTGCGGGGACCTTCCGAACCAGTCATTCCGCCTGAAAATCCCGAGGGTTTGCCCACCTTGCCAGGGTTCGCCAGCTGCCAAAAAGAACCTGTTGGCCCGCCGCCGCAGGTTCGCTACGTTCCCCGACCCCGCCGACAAGGAATGTGAGCCGATGCTGCGACGCCATGATCCAACTGATGCCCATGATCCAGCTGATAGCTCGGGCCCGACAGACTCTGCCCCGCCCGAGCCGCATGCCACCACGAGTCTGCTGGGCCGGGCCCTGATCGCGTGGACTCATCTCTGCCTGCGTGCGCCGCTGGCCATCGTGGTCGGGGCCGTGATCTCGGCGGTGGCCGCCGGGGCCTACACCGCGCAGTCGCTCGGCTACAAGGTGAGCCGCGTCGATCTACTCGACCCCAAGAGCGACTACAACAAACTTTGGATCGACTACATCCACGAGTTCGGCGAGGACGACGATGCGGTGGTCGTCGTGGAAGGCCCGACCCGCGACCAGGTGGTGAAGGTGCTGGAGGAACTGTCACGGGAGGTCGCCCAGGACGGCGAACGCTTCCGGTCGGTGCTCCACGAGGTTGACCTGTCGAAGATCCGCGCGAAGGGGCTGCACTATCTTTCGCCCAACGATCTCGCGGCGATCGACCGGTTTATCGAACAGACCGAGCCAATTCTCGCAGGCGGCTGGACGCACCTGAAGGTGGCGTCGATGGTCGGCGGACTCGCCGGGCAAATGGTCGCCGGAGCGTCGCAGACTGCCGATCGCAGCGGCACCACCGGCGGTATGCAGGAGCCGCCGCTCGCCTCTCTGGAACGGTACAGCGAGAGCCTGCTCGCGGGCCTCGAGGCGGGCCGTCGCGCGGCCGATGCCGGCACGAGTGGGTTCGTCTCGCCCTGGCCGCGGATGCCCGAATCGCTCTCCACCATCCGTGATCTTTCCAGCCAGCATCTCCTTGCCAAGGATGGCAAGCTCGGCTTCGTGCTCCTGAGACTAGCGAAGGAGAAGGAAGGTTTTGCTGGCGCGTCGGCCGCCACCGACGAACTCCGCCGGCTCATCAAGCTCGTCGCTTCCCGTCACACCGACATCACGATCGGCCTCACCGGCCTGCCGGTGATGGAGGACGACGAGATGCGGACCAGCCAGCAGTCGATGATGTGGGCCAGCGGGCTGTCGCTCGCGGCCGTGGCCGTGGTGATCATCGCCGGCTTCGGGGGCGTGCGGCACGCCCTCATGGCCAATGGCGTGCTCATCATCGGCATGGCCTGGGCCTTCGCCTGGGCCACGGCCAGCGTGGGCCATCTCAACATTCTCAGCGTGACCTTCACCGTCACCATGATCGGCGTCGGCATCGACTATGGCACCTACTACGTGGGTCGCTATCTCGAGATGCGGCGGCGTGGGCTCTCCTACGAAGACGCCCTGCTCGATGCCAGCGCCTGCGTCGGCCCCGGCATCCTCACCGGTGCGATCACGACGGCGGTGGCCTTCTTCTGCGCGGCGCTGACGAGCTTCGTGGGCGTGGCTGAGCTCGGCATGATCGCCGGCGGTGGCATCCTGCTCTGCTGTGCGGCCGAATTGCTGGTACTGCCGGCGGTGGTGGCGCTCGTCGACCGCGGCACGCTCGGCAGCCGCATTCCCACACCAGTGCCGGTGCACGAATGGCTGGCTCCGCTCGCCAAGCATCCGAGGTTCGTGGCGCTGGCGGCGATGGCGGCGACCATGGCCGTCGCCTCCGGCTTTCACGAACTCGACTACGACCACAACCTGCTCAACATGCAGGCCGACGGGCTCGAGAGCGTGGCCGTCGAGAAGAAGCTGCTCACCGAGTGCGATCAGAGCGTCTGGTATGCCCTCTCGATCGCCGACTCCCGCGAGGAACTGCTGGCCCGCAAGGAGCAGCTCACCAAACTCGCGACCGTCGAGCGGGTCGATGAGATCGCCTCGCTGCTGCCTGTGGACGAGGACCTGAAGCGGCCGCTCATCGAGCGGATCCGGGGCCGGCTTGCGGGACTGCCCGAACGACCTCCTGAGATCCCTATCGACCGACTCGATGGCCTCGGCGAGACGCTCGCCTGGGCCCAGGGCGAGGCGGCCAAGCGTCCGGGTGGACTGCGGACGGCCTGGCATCTCGAACGCGCCCGGGAGACGCTGCGTCGCCTGGGCCCCAACGAGTGTTTCCAGTCGTTGGCCGCCTTTCAGCAGCAGTCAGCCGGAGAACTGCTCACACGACTGCACTCGCTCTCCGCCGTCGCCGATCCCGAGCCACCCAAACTCGACGACCTGCCCCCGAGCCTCGTGGACCGGTTCGTCGGCCAGAACGGCCGCCATCTGCTCAAGATCTACGGCCGCGGCGACATCTGGAACTTCGAATCACTGAAACGGTTCGTGCAGGAAGTCCGCAGCGTCGATCCGCGGGCCACCGGTAATCCGTTGCAGGCCTACGAAGCGTCGCTGGAGATGAAGCGGAGCTACGAGCAGGCGGCGATCTATTCGCTGGTGGTGATCCTCGCCGTGCTCTGGCTCGACTTCCGCAGCATCACCAACAGCCTGCTCGCCGTGATTCCCTTGGTGCTCGGCATGGCCCAGACGCTCGGCCTGATGGGCCTGGTGGGCATCGATCTGAATCCCGCCAACCTGATCGGCATCCCACTCATCCTCGGCATCGCCGTGGACTACGGCGTGCACATCGTGCACGACAGCCTGGAGCGGCCGGGGCCGTATCGGATCAGCGCTTCGACTGCCAACTCGGTGCTCGTCGACGCGCTCACGACGATCCTCGGCTTCGGCGCCCTGATGGTGGCCAGTCACAGGGGGCTCGAGAGCCTCGGCCGCGTGCTCACGA
The DNA here is from genome assembly GCA_947459185.1 of Planctomycetaceae bacterium. Taxonomy (GTDB): domain Bacteria; phylum Planctomycetota; class Planctomycetia; order Pirellulales; family UBA1268; genus CAMCQY01. The sequence continues at coordinate 25,117 of CANHCU010000012.1, forward strand.
TCGGTGTGACGACCTGCACCCTGACGTCGCTCGTCTTCCTGCCGGCGCTGCTCGCCCTGGTGCGGCCCGGCCGGTCCGCCGATGACAAGACCGACAAGGCCGACGACGCTCAGGACACCGACGGTGATCTCACCGACGACGATGCGGCCGATGCCGCCACGGTGCCCTTCGGGAAAGCCCGCATTCGCCGAGCTGCCTGACCCATGCCCTTCCACCCCGCAAGAGTGCCCAGATGACCAACCTCCGCTTCGTCCTCCCGCTGCTGCTCCTGACCGTCATCATGCCGACGGCGTCGGTGGCCCGTGCCCAGACCGGCGATCGCGTCGTGAACATCGCGATGGAGGACCAGTTTCGCAACCGGCGGGAGACGGGTGTGTTTCGTGGCGACGTGGTGGTGCTCGTCTATGCCGAGCGGAAGGGTGCCGAGGCGGCGCTCGATCTTGGCCGCCGCCTGCACGTGCTGTTTCACCCGACGGCCGAGACCGCGCCAGCGAGCGAGTGGTCGCGGCAGCCGGTGGTGGGTCTGCCTGGCTGGCCTGCGAACGTGCGCGTGCCCGACATTCACGTGATCCCAGTGGCCTGCATGCCCGAGGTGCCCAAGCCGCTCGAGACCGTAGCCCGGTCGCGGATGCGCACCGACTCACCGCACGTGTCTGTGTGGCTCGACTTCGAAGGAGTGATGGAACGCACTTTTGGCATGGTGCCCGGCGGGCCCAACGTGGTGGTCATTGACACCAACGGCAGGACCCACTCCGTCCAGAGCGGCCACCTCGACGAACTCGAATTCAAGGAACTGGCAGCAGCGGTCAACCAGATTCGAATCCAGTCGCGGCCCGATATCCGCACGGCCTCCCAGCCGGCAACGATCCGCCGGTAGAGCACGGCAACGGATTCAAGCCCGCCGTCCCATCCAAGCCCGGTCCTCATCCAAGCCCGCAGCGCAAGCAAGGGAATACGGGCGGCCTTCCAAGCTGGAACGCGTATTCCTCCCGCTGGCGCTTCGGGCTTGCATGGGGAAGCCAGCGCTTACCGCATCCGCTCTTTGAGCCGACGGCTGGCCTGGGTGAGCGTGTCTCGCTCCGCGGAAGTGAGGCTCGCCTCGCCGGAACGGCTGATCTTTTCGAGGATGCGGTCAACGGCCTCCTGCATGGCCACGTCGTCGCGATCGTTTGACCGCGAGGGACGGTTGTCGTCCTCGTCGTCTTCGGGCGGACGCACCACCCGCATCCCGCGCCGCAGGCCCTTCAATTGCGTCTGCAGCCTCTCCTGCATGTCGCCAAGTCCAGAGAGATTCCAGCCCCGCCAGGCGTAGCAGAGTCCGAAGATCGCGCCGGCGATGTGGGCGACGTGGGCCACCTGCCCGCCGCCGTTGGCCGCTCCCTGCACGTCCATCACCAGATAGAGCAGGCCAAGCGCCCAGACCGGCACCGGGAGCACGAACCACAGAAGCACCGTCTGCCGTGGGTAGTACCAGACGAACACCGCAAACACTGCCATAATCGCGCCGCTGGCGCCCATCAGATGGTAGTTGGCTGTCGTGCCGCCGCGGTCGGGAAAGAGCTGCACGCTCGCCAGCCAGGCGAGCCCGGCGATGACGATGGCGGTGAAATAGAAGCGGAAGAACTCGCCGCGGCCCATGATCTCCTCGACCTCGCGGCCGAAAAACCAGAGCATCAGCATGTTGCCGATCAGGTGCCAGGGATCGAGCGGAGCGTGGACGAAGCCGTAGGTGACCAGTTCCCAGGCCTTCAGCAGATGCCGGGGCAGGTCACCCTGAAGCGATAAAAAATCGCTGACGGAAAACTGCCCCGCAGCCACGAGGTTGGCCACCCAGATGGCGATGTTGACGACCATGATCGTCATCACGGCCGTCCAGTCCACCATGAAGGGCTGGTGTGAGTCGCGGGAGTAGCCGCGATCGGAGAATCCCATGATGGCGCGCCTGGGCGGAAGATGGTGTTCAAGGCCCTACAAAGAGGCCTCATGAATCGTAGCAGCCGTTCCCGTTGCCGTTCCAGAACGGTCTTTTTTTCTTTTTTTGCCAGTGTGATAGAGTTCGCGGCGCGGGTGTGGTGGTTTTCACGCTCAGGATGGTTTTTCTTACGCGCAAAACGGGCGACCAAAACAGACGACAGGCACGAAAGGGGATTGGACTATGGCCACGAACGGCACGTTGGGCAGGAAGCTGCGGATGGGAATCGTGGGGGGAGGTCAGGGCTCGTTCATCGGCCGGGTCCACGTGACGGCGGCCGTGCTCGACAACCGGGCATCGCTCGTGGCAGGCGCCCTCTCGAGCGATCCCGAGCGGGCCAAGGCCAGCGCCGCCGATTACGACATCGACCTCTCCCGGGCCTACGGCTCCTACCAGGAGATGTTCGACCGGGAGCGGGCCCTGCCCGCCGACAAGCGGATCGACTTCGTCTCGATCGCCACCCCCAACCACATGCACTTTCCGGTGGCCAAAGCCGCAGTCGAGGCCGGCTTTCATTGTGTCTGCGACAAGCCGCTCACACTCACGCTCAAAGAAGCGGAAGATCTGGCGGCCATCGTCAAGCAGTCGAACGTCGTCTTCGCCGTCACCCACAACTACACCGGCTACCCGCTCGTGCGACAGGCCCGCGAGATGGTGCTCTCCGGCGAACTCGGTGAGATCCAGGCGATCCGCGCGGAATACATCCAGGGCTGGCTGCGGTCGCGGCTGGAGAGCGAGGGGCAGAAGCAGGCCGCCTGGCGGACCGATCCGACCAAGAGCGGTGCCGCCGGCTGCTTCGGCGACATCGGCACCCATGCCTATAACCTCGGTCGGTCGATGACCGGCCTGCTGCCTGACAAGATCAGCGCGCACCTCAAGATCTTCGAGCCACCGCGACCGCTCGACGACTACGGCCACGCCGTCATCCGCTATGAGAATGGGGCGCTCGGCACCGTGACCGCCTCGCAGATCAGCCACGGCCGCGAGAACGACGTGCGGATCCAGATCGACGGCACGAAGGCGAGCCTCGAATGGCACCAGGAGAATCCCAACCAACTCTTCGTCCGCAGGAATGGCCATCCCCACGCGATCTACACCCGCGATCCCAACGCGCCCTACACGCTCCCCTTGGCGAAGGCCTCCTGCCGGCTGCCCTCAGGCCATCCGGAGGCGTTTTTCGAGGCGTTTGCCAACGTCTACCGCGCCGCCTACGACGCGATGGAACTGGCTGCCGCCGGCAAGCCGTTCGAGCGGGTGAACACGGTCTATCCGAACATCTGCGACGGCGTGGAGGGGATGTATTTCATCGAGCAGTCGGTGGCGTCGAGCAAGGCTGACGGCGCCTGGCTGCCGCTTAAGCATCCATTGGCACGGCGATAGTCCAGACCGCTCCGGAGATGTTTTCCATGGCCAAACTCGACACCGCCTATTTCGTGTTCGACATCGAGAGCGTGGCCGACGGCGCGCTTGTGTCGCGGATGAAGTATCCGGGAGAGAATCTCAGTCCCGCCGAGGCCATCGCGAAATACCGCGAGGAACTGCTCAAAGAGAACGGCAAGGACTTCATCCCCTACACCTACCAACTGCCGGTGTCGCTGGTGATCGCGAAAGTGGCCCGGGACTTCAGCCTGCTCGATCTCGTGGCCCTCGACGAGAAAGAGGCCCGGCCGCACGAGATCGTGAAGAACTTCTGGCAGGGCTGGCAGAAATACAGCCGGCCCACGCTCGTCACCTTCAACGGCCGTGGGTTCGATCTGCCGCTGCTCGAACTCTGCGCCTTTCGCTATGGGCTCCAGATCGCCGACTGGTTCGCCGAGGACGCCCGCAGCTTCGACCAGCCCCGCTACCGCTACAACATGTCGGCCCACCTCGACCTCCACGAGTGGCTCACCAACAGCGGCGCCTCCAGGTTGAACGGCGGCCTCTCGCTGGCGGCCAACCTGATCGGCAAGCCGGGCAAGATGGATGTCGCCGGCCACATGGTGCAGGACCTCTGGGACGCCGGCCGAGCGACGGAGATCCACGACTACTGCCGCGGCGACGTGCTCGACACGTACTTCATCTTCCTGCGGTCGCGGGTGGTGGCGGGGGACATCGATCTGAAGCGAGAACACGCGCTCATCGAGTCGGCCCGCGAGTGGATCGAGGCGCACACCGACCAGTTCCCGGGCTTGAAGCGGTATCTGGCGGCCTGGGGCGATTGGAAGAGCCCGTGGGCGTGAGTGCGCGACGTTTCACGTTTCCTCTCCAGGGTCGCCCAACGACCCGGTGTCCCCGGACTTCCGTCCGGGGCTTCTTATTGTGGGTGCCGCGACCGATATAAAAGCCCCCGGCGGAAGCCGGGGGACTCCGGTCATGCAGCGGATACGGCGTCGGGCTTTCCTACTGCTGTTCGGCGGTGGTCGCCGGAGCCGCTTCCTCGGTCGCCGGCTCAGCAGCCGGAGCGGCCTCTTCGCCCGCCGGTGGAGCCAATGCCGCAGCCACGGCCCGGGCCGCCGCGCGGCCCTCGCTATCGAGCTTGCCCTTGGGCGCCCGCACTTCGACGGTGTACATCCGCCCGTCGATGATCACCGCATAGCTGCTGCGATCGATCGTTTCTCTCACGCCATCGACGTTGATCGTGGCGGGTGCGGCCCAGGTGGCGCCGAAGTGGGGGCCGAGCCTCGCGGCGGCGGGCTTTTTAAGCAGCGTGCTCTTGCCGTTCTTCGAAAAGGTGCCGGCGAGGCTGGTGGCGATCGCGGCCACGAAATCCTTCTGCGACCCGGCGTCCACCTCGGCGATGCCCTCGGGCGCATCGGCCGCCATCACGACAATCGATGGATAGGTCTTCTTCCGACTCGGGATGTATTTGACGAGGTAGCTCTTCGACTGCGGGCCGCGGGTCCAGCCGACGGGAGAGCAGACTTCCACCCGCTCCCCATCGACCGCGAGCGCCGTGTCGAAATCGACGCCCTCGGTCTCGCCGTCGGCCACGGCAGCGTCCACGTCGCCGCCATCAGCCGCCGGCGTGGACTTCTTGCCCGCTGTTTTCGAACATCCGGCGGCCGTCAGCAGCATCACCAGCAGCAGGCAGATACAAGACGGTGACCTCACCGCTGCAAACCTCACCATGGTGCCCACCGTTGCGGATTGCATGAACGCCGCCCTTCCCGTTCCTCGGTGACACCGTTTATTCGGTGATTGCTTCCTTGACGAGCTGGATGAAGTGGTTCGTCCGGGATGACGCCATCAGATCGGCGGCCTTCTTCTCGGCGGCCTTCTTGTCGGAGTATTCAAACATCGCCAGCCGCTTCATGCCTTGGTTGTAGACGCCCCAGTAGGCTTTCATGCGGGCTTCCTTGGCGGTCTTCTTGCGGCTGGGTTTCTTGGCCTTGGTGGGGTCCTTGGCGACTTTTTCCTTCTTCGCCTTGGGCGTCTTTTCCTTCGCCACCTTCTCCTTGGGCGACTTCTTCGTCTTCTCGCGGGCCTCGGCCGCGTCGTTCTGGGCCCTGAGTTCCTTGCGATTCACCACTTTTCGCGCCATAACGCCTTGCCGTCCTTCACAGAGAGAAAGAAAAAGTCACCGGATCACCTGCCGGATGGGTGGGAGCCGCCGGGGCGGTCCACCGATCGGACAGTATAGCGTCTGACCGGGGTGCCGCACCTGCCCCTGCGCCACCGATACCCCTGCCACGGATGCCACGTATACTCACGCGAAGCATGACCACACTGCTTGACAGCACGGACCTCGCCGGACCGCTTGCGGCCTACCGCGGCCTGGGCGATGCCATTCTCAGCGAGCGGATCGAAGCGGTCCGCCGGCGAATGGGCCCGCGGCTGGTGATCCTCGGCCACCATTACCAGCAGGATGGCGTGATCTCCCACGCCGACCTGCAGGGCGACAGCTACCAGCTCTCCAGGTCGGCCGCCGAGCGGGAGGCCTGTGAGGCGATCGTCTTCTGCGGCGTGCACTTCATGGCCGAGACGGCCGACATCCTCGTCAACCGACCGGAGAAGGTGGCGGCGCGTGCGTCAGCGGCCGCAGGAGTTTCAGCTGGCCGCCGCGTCACCGTCGTCCTGCCCGACATGGCCGCCGGCTGCTCGATGGCCGACATGGCCGCGATCGAGCAGGTCGAGGATGCGTGGGCCGACCTCGGCAGCGTCATCGACACCTCCGACATCACGCCCGTCACCTACATCAACTCGGCCGCCAGCCTCAAGGCCTTCTGCGGCCGGCATGGCGGCATCGTCTGCACGTCGAGCAACGCCCGGGCGGTGCTTGACTGGGCCTTCGCGAAGACCAAGCGGGTGCTCTTCTTTCCAGACCAGCATCTCGGACGGAACACCGCGCGGAAGATGGGCATCCCCCTCGACGAGATGTGCGTCTGGAATCCGCATGAGCTGAGGCTCGGTGGCAACGATGCCGCACAGCTCGAAAAGAGCCGCGTGATTCTCTGGCAGGGGCATTGCAGCGTGCACGCGATGTTTCGGCCGGAGCATGTCGATGCTGTGCGGGCCAGCCTGCCCGGCGTGAAGGTGCTCGTGCATCCCGAGTGCGCGATGGAGGTGGTGGACAAGGCCGACCTCGCGGGCTCGACGAGCTACATCATCAAGCAGGTCGAGGCAGCCCCGCCCGGCACGGCCTGGGCGATCGGCACAGAGCTGCATCTGGTCAAGCGACTGGAGCAGCAGCATCCGGAGCAGACGATCCGGTTTCTCTCGCCGGTGGTCTGCATGTGCGCGACGATGTATCGGATCGACCTCGCACACCTCTGCTGGAGCCTCGAGCACGTGGAGGCGGGGACTCCCGTGAACGTGATCCGGGTCGACGACGAGGCGGCGAAGTGGGCCGTGACGGCGCTCGAGCGGATGCTGGCTGTAAGTGAGACCGCGTCGCGGTGACGAACGTGGGTCGGGATAGCAGTGCTCCGCCGGGATCGGCAGAAGTCTCGTCGCGGTGGATTTTTCTCCTTCCACGACCTACGGCAGCACATTCCCCAGAAGGTCGAAAAATCCAAAAGCTCCTCGAGCTTCCGCCAATCCCGGCTCCATTTAAGACTTCCGCCGATCCCGGCTCGTCATGCGTGCTGTTTGATCGCGATGCTGTGTGTGCTCGAATGCATCGACATGATCCCCACGCACTTTCTTTCGTTTGCCAATCGCCGCTACGGCGGGTCGCTTGAGCGGATTCGCCGCGAAGCGGTCGCGATGGATCGGTTCCGGTCGATTCAGACAGTGGACGACCGTGGACTCGGGGACGACTACTGGCGGGTGCATGCCGAGACGGTGCGACGCCACCGCCGTGGCTTCGGGCTCTGGACGTGGAAGCCGTATGTCGTCCGTCGGTCGCTCGAGGCACTGCCCGAGGGAGACGTGCTCGTCTATTGCGATGCCGGCTGTTCGCTGAACCCCGAAGGACGAAGCAGGCTGGAGGAGTATGCCGCGACGGCCGCTGACGACCCGGCGGGTGTGCTGGCGTTTTCGCTTCAGGGAAAAGTTGGGGAGTGGACAAAGCGGGCGGCGCTCGCGGCCCTCGACGCCGACTCGCCGAGCATGCGGCAGCGGGAGATGGTGATGGCCACTGGTTTCGTCATGCGGGCCGGGCTACCTACGCTCGACCTCGCGCGGGAGTGGGAACAGCGGATGGCCGACCTGACGATCGTCAATGACTCGCCGTCACCGCAGGGCGAGCACACGGAGTTTCGGTCGCACCGTCATGACCAGAGCATCTTCACGCTCCTGGCGCATGCCCGCGGTCTGCAGCGAATCCCTGACGAGACCTACTGGGAAAACGCCTGGGATGAGTCACGGCGATTTCCGATCCACGCCCGTCGCTGGCGGCACCGGCTGCTCTGGAGCCAGGCCTGGATGCGCCGCGGCCTCTGGCCTCGCTGGTAAAGTCCAAAAAGGGGACGCAGCTCTTTTCGTTGTCGTCACCCGACCGCTGACTCGAGGTCGCCATGCAGGGCGACGAGTCGGCGGTAGCGTTTTTCCATCGCCTGATAGGCCGCCGTCGCCGCCGGACGAGGCGTGAAGCGGGTCGGCTGGCCGCTGGCGTGGCCGGCGAGAAAGGCCGCCCAGTCCGGAGCCCGGCCCGCGATCGAGAGGCGGCGATACTTTGCCATCAGGGCCGCCCCCCAGGCCGTGCCCTCCGCCGCGCCGTCGAGGATCGTCACCGGCGTGTTGAAGGCGTCGGCCAGAATCTGGCCGACCGCCGGCGTCTTCGTGACACCGCCGGAGAGGACGATCTCCGTCCGCGGAAAGCCCTGGCTGTCGAGCTCGTCGCTGCCCATCTTCAGGTTGAAGATCGTCGCCAGGAGCATCGCCTTGGCAACGTTCCCCGGCGTGGCATTCGTGTCGTTGAGTCCGATCACACAGGCCGTGCCCCCTCGCGACACGCCGAGGCCCGGCTCGTCATCAATGAAGGGCAGGGCAAGCAGGCCGCCGCAGTCGTCTGGGGCTACGAGCAGTTGCGGCATCACGGCCGCGAAGGCGTCGCCACGGTCCGTACTATCGACCGTGCCATTCACCCTGCCGAACATCTCGACCACCATGTTCATCGCCGTCGTGCCATTCCGCAGCCAGACCATATTGATCGGCTTGCCGTCGGGGGCACAGAAGTGGTCAACCGCGCGGGAGATGCCCTGGAAGGCCCGGTCGCCCACGGCATTGGCGACGACGCTCGTGCCGAAGCTCATCGACACCATGCCCGCCGCGCCGATCAGCGATCCGGCCAGTGCCGACGGCTGGTCTCCCTCAGCGGGGGCTACCGGGATGCCGGTCGATAGGCCGAGCAAAGTGGCCCCGTGGCCATCGAGCGTGCCAGCGTCAGCGCCGGCTCTCTTCACATGGGGCAACAGGTCGCGGAGCGGTCGCAGTTGCTTGCCAGCTGCCGTGGTCGCGACGATTGCGTCGAAGTCGGCGAGCAGTTGAGCGTCGTAGTCGAGCGTGGCCTGCTGAATAGGAAACATCCCCGCCGCATCGCCGATGCCGAGGTTCCACTGGCCCGTGAGCCGGAAGGCGAGCCAGCCGGCAGGTGTCGTGATGTGGGCCACCTTCGCGGCCTTGTCGGGCTGGTGGCGGATCGTCCAGAGCCAGCGGGCGCTCGTGAGCCGCTTGGGGCACTTCACGCCGAGCTTCTCGGTGAGTTCGTGCCCCTCTGCCTCGTTGCGGCTGTCGCACCAGAGCCGCGCGGGGCCGAGTGAGCGGCCGAGATCGTCGGCGAGCACCTCGCCATGCATCTGGCCCGAGATGCCGATCGCCTGCACGTCCATCTCGATGCGACAATCAGCGAGCTTCTTTCGCAGGTCGGTCATGGCCGTGGCCAGCGCCTGCTCCCAGTCGCCCGGATGCTGCTCGTAGCAGTCGGCGGCGAGGCCGGGCACCATGCGATAGGAGTCCTCGCCGTGGGCGAGGATCTTCAGCGATTCATCACAGAAGATGACGGAAAGTCCTTGCGTGCCGGCGTCGATGCCGAGATAGCCCTGGATGTTCATGCGAGTGCCCCGATTGTCCGTTCGTATCGCTTGTGTCGCGATGTCGCGGCTACTGTATCTCCGTGGTGTCGGGCCGGCAATGCGACAGCCGATGCACCGGGCGAGGTTTGACTAGACTGGTGAGTGATGGAAGAAGAGGAGGGGAGCCGATCGCGGCATCCGATCGCTTTCGAGGTGACACGATGGGCCGACACACACGCTTTACTCGCACAGGCATCGCGGGCTCTGTGTCGCTCGCAGTCGCCGCAGTCGTCGCGGCGACATGGCTTGCGGCCGCCGCCGCCGCTGATGGTGGCGACGGTCAGTCGCTCCCGCCCCGAGTGCGGATCCGCGACGTCCTCGCCGATGTGAATGCCACGGCTCGGCGGCAGGTGACAGTGCGTGGCGTCGTGACGTGGCGGGGTGGGAATGGCCTGATCGTGCAGGACGATTCCGGGGGCATCTGGATCGATACCCCGCGGGACGCTCTGCGCCCGATCATGCTCCGGTGCGATCCCGCCGTGCTGGCCCGGCTCGCACCGGGGCAGGACGTGGAGGCGGCGGGCTGGACCAACCGGGGCGGCTATTCGCCGAACATCTTTCCCGAAGCGATCCGCATCCTCGGCGAGAAGCCGGAGCCTGAGCCGATGCCGATCGATCGCGGGCGGTTCTTCAGCGGTGTGGAAGATTGCCTGCGCGTGACCGTGCAGGGCCTCGTCCAGGGCATTCGTGACGGCGGTGACGACTGGCTGCTCATCGCAGCCGACCATGCCAATCGCTTCACGGCCGTGGTGCCGAAGCGGATCATGTCCCATGCACCGGAGCATCTGGTCGATGCGGACGTGCGGATCGTGGGCGTGGCGGCGATGCAGTTCAACACCCGTGGCGAGCGGCAGTCGTCGCGGCTGCTGGTGGTGCGGGCCGGGGATATCACGGTCGAACGGCCACCGATCGGATCGCCGTTCGAAGCCCCCGAAGTGCCGCTCTACGCGATCGCCCAATACAACCCCGACCCAGCCGACGGGCACCGGATTCGCACACAGGGCATGGTCACGTTTGCCGAGCCCGCGAAGTTCCTCTATCTCCAGCAGGGCACGATGGGCGTGCGGGTGGAGACTGCTTCGGCCGAGCGGTTCATGCCGGGAGACCGGGTCGAGGTGGCGGGCTTCGTCGATGGCCAACGCGACGTGGCCGGCATCGTCGAGGCCGTCGTGCGGCGGATCGAATCGGACCGGCCGCTGCAGCCGATTCGGATCACGCCTGACGAGATCGTGGCCATCAACAGGCATGCCTCGTATCACGGTACGGTCGCCGCGCCGGGCGACTACATGGGCTGCCTCGTCACGTTCCCCGCCCGCGTCGTGGACGTGCAGGCGGCGGGGGCCGGAGGCGCGATGCTGCTCCAGTCGGGGAGCACGAGCGTGGTCGCTGTGGCCCAGCCGGAGACCTTTCAGAGCCTCCGCCGCTTGGAGCCGGGCAGCGAAGTGGTTGCGACCGGGATCGTGCGGGAGTCCGCGGCTGACACGGACGTCGCCGACAGGGCCGCGGCGGCCAGAGCGTTCGGGCAGTTGCAGTTGCTCCTTCGATCGGCAGCCGACATGCGGCTCGTCCGGGCCCCGTCGTGGTGGAAGCCGCATCGGCTGGCGGCGGCCTTGGCGGCGGTGGCCGCGGTCGCGGGGATCGCCGCCGGCTGGGTGGTGCTCCTGCGGCGGCAGGTGGCGAGGCAGATGGGGCTGATCGAGACGAAGCTGCAGGCCGAGGCGACGGCGGAAGAGCGGCAGCGGATCGCCCGGGAGTTCCACGACTCGCTCGAGCAGGGGCTCGCCGGACTGTCGCTGCGGCTCGATGTCGCCGTCCACGAGGCCGGCGATGAGCGGACGCGGGGCGTGCTGCGGCAGCAGCGGCAGCTGCTGGCGGGCATCCAGACCGAAGCCCGCGGTTTTCTCTGGGACCTGCGCGATCCCGTGCACGTCGAGGGCTCGCTGCGCGAGTCGATCACGGCGCAACTGCGGCTCCTGCAGCCGCTCTCCGCCGCGGAGATCGTGCTCGATGCCGTGACCCCGAGCCCCGACGTGGCCCCGGCGGTGCAGTATCAGCTTGTGCGGATCGTTCGCGAGGCGGTCATCAACGCGATCCGGCACGCCCGGGCCCGCCGCATCGCCGTGGGGATTCGTCTCGAACGGCCGGGCGGCGAGCTGGGCAGCGTGTGTCTGACGGTGGCCGATGACGGCGAGGGGTTCGACATCGGGTCGCGGTCGGCCGTGGAGGGGCACTACGGCCTCCGCGGCATGCAGGAACGGGCCCGCCGCATCGGGGCCGAGTTCGTGGTCGAGAGCGGGCACGGTCTCGGCACGCGGATCGTCGTGACGGTGCCTGTGCGGTTGGCGTCTGCCGGTTTAGGCAATGGCGAGCCGGCCGGCTTGTCGGCATAGTTTCTGGTTCATCATACGGGCTCCCAGCCCAGGGCATGTGGTATGTCGAAACCGATCCGGCTGCTCATCGTCGACGACCATCCCGTGTTTCGCGAGTCGCTCGCGCATGCGCTTGGCGCGGCGGCTGGCTTCGAGGTGATGGCCCAGGCCAACGACGGTGCCGCGGCTGTGGGCCTCTGGCAGCGGCACCGGCCCGACGTGACGCTTATGGACGTCAGACTCGTCGATGTTCAGGGCGTGGCGGCCGTAAGGCGGATTCTCGCGGCGGCGCCCGCAGCCCGGGTGCTGATGCTCACCTCGTCGGAAGACGACCGCGACGCCGTCGAGGCGCTCGAGGCGGGTGCGGCCGGCTACATCACCAAGAACGTCGGCTTCATGGAACTGCAGGAGGCGATCCGGGAGGTGCATGCCGGCGGCCGGCCGATCGGCGAAGAGGTGGCTCGACGGCTCGCGGTGCGGGACAAGGGTGGGCCGCTTTCGCCTCGCGAGATGGAGGTGCTTTCGCTGTTGCGGGATGGTCTGTCCGAGAAGGAGATCTGCGGGCGTCTTTCGATCGCCGACCGGACGGTGCGGGCCCACGTGGCGGCTATCAAGGAAAAGCTCGACGCCTCCTCGACTGCCCACTGCGTGACCCGTGGCTTCGAGATCGGGCTGCTCGCCGCGGACAAAAGGCGGTAAAGGATGGGAAGCGTCCCAAGAAGCCCGAGTCGCTCGAGAATTTCGCACCACGGTAAAGCCCTGCCACAACCAGATCGACATTGGGATCGACACCACGTCTACGCTACGAAGACCACATGAGAATTGCCCGCCTCGCCTTGCTCTTCCGTACGGCCTTGTGGCTCTCGGCGTCGGTGTCGTGCCACGCCGCGGAGCCGCCGGCACGAATCGTCGTCGATCCCTTTTGCCAACGCAGCATCGGCGGTGTCTGCGACCTCGACCGCCGAGTGTTTTTCGGTCTGTGTGATCAGGGCACGAGTTTCGACGAGCGTTGTCGGACACCGGCACGGTACGAATACCTCGTGAAGGAAAACGGCATCACGTTCGGCCGGACCATGAACGTCGTTTCCGGGCTCGAGCAATGGGACAAAGCAATTCGCCAAGATCCCGCCCGGGCAGGGTTCGTCGATCTCGCATACCTGCAGGAGAAACTCCGGAATACCCGACGGGAGCCGACGCAGGGGTTCAAGGCCGACATGGGCGGGCGGCTGCACGTGGCCGCCCACGATCATGCCGGTGGGTTTCCCGAGTTCATGGGCCGACACTCCCTGCCGGCCGCCGAGAAGGATGCTCATTCCCCGCCGCTGCCGGAAAACATTTCCGCTGCTGCGGAACTCTCGGCCGCCGCGCTGAAGCATCGGTTCACCGATTTCGACAGGCCGGCGTTTTACGAGCCCATCAACGAGCCGCACTGGGCCGCCTGGCGCGGGGAGCATCTGGCGCGGTGGCACCTCGCAACGCACGAAGCCGTGCACCGCGAGGCGCCGGAGGTGCAGGTGGGCGGACCATGCCTGCCGGTCCCTTACTTCTACAAGAAGGGTTACAAGGGGCTCGACGGGCTCGCGTCGTTCATCGCCAACACCGGTTGTCGGCTCGACTTCTACTCGTTCCACGTCTACGACTACCTGCGGGAAGTCGGAGGGGATTTCGGCGGCCGGATCACGAGCGGCCTGCCGCTGGAGTCGGTGCTCGACCTGGTCGAGAACCACACCGTGAACACGCATGGCCGGGAGGTGCCCCTCGTCGTCAGCGAACACGGTGGCTACGGTGCGGATGAACTCGTCGAGCGGCTGGCCGAGAAGCACTTCCCGGGCGACGGCTTCGAGTGGGAGATGCGGAAGCGGTCGATCGACGACTTCAACATGGTGTCGAGCGTGGTGGCCAACACGCTCGTCTTCATGGACCACCCGCACGTCGTCAAGAAGGCCGTGCCCTTCATCCTGCTCCAAGCGTTCGACTGGGATCCGAAGTTCTACGCCGTCCTCTACGTGCCGCGGGACTACACCGACAAGAGCGATTGGGTGCCCACGCGAAAGATCCTCTTCTACACGCTCTTTCGCGATCTGGCGGGACGGCGGGTCGTCGCCGACTGTCCCGATCCCGACATTCAGGCGAGGGCCTTCGTCGATGGCCGCACGCTCTTCGTCATCCTCGACAACCTCTCCCGCGTGCCGCAGCCGGCGGTGCTCACGATCCCGACCCCCCAGCGGCTCGACGTCCGTCGCCTCTCCCTGGCCGCCGACTTCACCCCGGCCTTTGACGAAGAGACGGTGGAGAAGCCGGCCACGCTGCTCGAGCAACTCGTGCTCGCGCCGCGTGAGACCGTCATCTTGCGGGCCGGCTACCCGGCCGACCTTTCACCCAAGCAGGCGATCGACGAGCGGATCCACTACGGCGACGCGATCGCTGCCGACGTGGAGGGTGAGGCGAGGTTTTCCGTTCGCGTGCGCGACCCGAAGCGGGCTGTCAGGGCCACGCTTCGCATCGGCGTGAGCCGGCCCCCCGAGGCCGGGCACGCGGTGCGGGTTGTTCTCAATGGGCGGCAGCTCGAGGTGCCGCTCGAGGATTGCGCGGAGCGGCTCGTGGAAGAGGAGTATGCATCGTGCAAGCTGATTCCGGTCGATGTCGGAGTGCTCGAAGAAACGAACGACGTTCGCCTGTCGTTTCCCGACGGCAAGCCCGGAAGCGTCGGTGCGGTCGTGATCCGGGCGGCGGTGCCTGAGCCGCCGCGTTGAAATCGGCACCGAGTTCCCGCTGGGGCAGGTGCAGTAGGTTCGTGCGGATGCGGAGGCTGATTCCACAGTGCTTGTTGCCGCCGCCCCGCCGTGGCTGGTTGCGATGGAGTCCGCCCGACGCTCCGCGGGCTCGATGCCGCGATCGGGCGCAACCAAGTCTACGAGCTGAATCTGTTCGGCATCCTCAACGTCGGCGTGTGGGACAGGCACTTCGCCAATCAGAAGCCGGAACAGCGATGAGAGGGCGGAAAATCCGGTCGACCTGCCGGTTTAGGCAATAGCGGCTGCCGGCCGGCGTGCCTAGGATCGATTTTGAGGGTTTGGGGACGGTCGCGAGCGGTGCCCCACAAGCCCCGGCCAGATCGTGTCCCCATCCAGTCGAAGGAGCCCATCATGCATGCTGTCGAGAGTCCACTCAGCCGAATGTCGATCGGCCGCGGCACGCCACCGCGGCGAACCAGCGGTTTCACACTCGTCGAACTTCTGGTCGTGATCGCGATCATCGGCACGCTCGTGGGCCTGCTGCTGCCGGCCGTGCAGGCGGCGAGAGAATCGGCCCGCCGCTCTCAGTGCAGCAACAACATGAAGCAGGTGGCCCTCGGCCTGCAGAACTATGCCGATGCCAACAAGGCGCTGCCGCCATCGGCGACCAACGGCACCGTGGACACGAGGGGACGCAAGGGCTTTAGTTGGATGCTCTTGTTGCTTCCCTATATCGAACACACTTCGCTATTCAACGTCATCAACCAATATCAGGAGCCTATGTGGCTCAATGCGCAAGACGCAGCATTGGCAAGAATGCCTATCCCGCAATTTATCTGCCCGACTGACAAGGTGGGTGTGCTGGAGCCGGAGGCCTATGTGAACTCGCCGGCCGCATGGATGACGATGCGGTCGAGCAAGTCAAATTATCTGGCGAATGGCGGATCGAGAGATTACTGGGGAGGTACCATCGACCAGCAGTTGCGGGCGTCCCTGGGAGCATTTCGGAAGGTGAAGGGCGCTGCGTTCAAGGACTTCACGGACGGCCTGTCAGAGACGTTTCTGATCGGCGAGGTTGGCGGGCCGACTGTCAACCCGAGCGAAGCCAATCTGATGCCTGGCATCTGGACCGCCACGGCCAATCAAAACAACGGTCAGCATGAGATCCAGCGGTGGACAGCCAACAAGTTGAATGCCGGGGTGTGGGGCAGCTTTGGCAGCTACCACCTGGGCGGTGCGAACTTCGCTCTGGCCGATGCTTCGGTCCGGTTCG
The DNA here is from genome assembly GCA_947459185.1 of Planctomycetaceae bacterium. Taxonomy (GTDB): domain Bacteria; phylum Planctomycetota; class Planctomycetia; order Pirellulales; family UBA1268; genus CAMCQY01. Next base: position 40,962 of record CANHCU010000012.1, read on the forward strand.
TCGACGACATGATCCAGGCCAACCCGATGCTCTGGGGATTCGACGCGAGCAGCGACGCGTCGATCGCGAGCTACCTCAGCCAGATATCGAGCACGAGCCGTGGTGTCTATGAGCGGCTGAGCACCCGGGCGGATGGCCTCACAACCGGAGATTTTTAGTCGATGACGCTTGAACCACTGAACGCGTGGGCCGCGGCTCTTGCGTGCCTGGCGGTTGCGATTGCCGGATGTGGCGGTGGTGGTCTAGGGGCAACCACGACCGGCCGCGTCACGATCGACGGCCAGCCGGCTCCGGCGGGTATTCGCGTCGACTTTCAGCCACAGGGGCCGAAAAGCTCGCCGTCGATGGGGGTCACCGACCCCAAGGGCCACTATGAGCTTTTCTTCACGCCGGCGCGGAAGGGCGTGATGCCGGGCGAGTGCCTCGTGCGGCTGTCCGTGATTCCGGAGCGGTCGGCCGATGGGATTCCCACGGTGCCCGAGGCCTTGAAAGCCGTACGCATCCCCGAGCACTACGGCCGGCAATCGACGCTCACCCGCACGGTGAAGCCCGGCCACAACCAGATCGACATCGAGATCGACACCACGTCTACACCGACCAAGCCGAAATGACAGCTTCGAGACGGTGGCTTCCCATCGCGGCCGTCGTGTCGGCGGCGTGGGGGGCGGCTGCGCCAAGCATCGCCGATCCGCCGCGGGTGGCCGAGGCTACTCCTTCAGTCCTCGCCCATCACTGCCTCGACTGCCACGGCCCCGACGAGCCGCAGGCATCGTTTCGGGTGGACACGCTCACGCGGGCGATCGACACGGTCGAGATGGCGGAGCGGTGGCAGAAGGTGCTCAATGCGATGAACTCCGGCGAGATGCCGCCGGCCGACGCCCCCCAGCTCGATCCGGCCCGGAAGATCGAACTGCTCGACGATCTCTCCCACGCGATGGTTGCCGCCCGCAAGAGCCTCGCAGACCAGGGGGACGACACGCTCCTTCGGCGGCTCAACCGCCGCGAGTATCGAAACACGCTGCGGCAGCTGCTCGGCGTGGAGATCGACGTGAACGAGCTGCCGGCCGACACCCGGTCTGGCGGCTTCGACACCTCCGGCACCAACCTTTTCATGTCGGGCGACCAGTTCGACCAGTATCGGGCGCTCGGCCGCGAGGCCGTGCACGAGTCCTTCGCCAAAGCCGCGGCGGTCGGAGCCGCGAAGACGCTGCGGGTCGAGCCGGAGGCGAACCATGCCGCCTTCCTGGCCGCAAATCAAAAGTCGCACGACGAACATCGGCGGGCGAAGGGCTGGGTCGATGCGGTCTTCGCCGCCGCGAACAAGCCAGAGAATGCCGAAACGCTCGCCGAAATCCGCAAGCGGGCACCGGCCGACTGGCAGCTCATCCACCAGTGGGAGCGGATTCCCGGGGCGCCGTCACCCCAGGACTTCGGCTGGCCCGAAGGCCACGATGCCCAAGTGCCCTGGGAACTGAACGTCAACACGGAGTTCATCGAGTACGAGAAACGCTATCTCGAACAGCCCCGCCTCGACACGGGGGCGTATCTGACGCTTCCCGGAGCCAACCGGTCGAGCTATGCCAACAACTGGTTCGTACTCCGCATTCCAGATGACTGGCCACCGGGCGAGTACGTCGTGCGGGTTCGTGCCGGAGCGACGCCGCAGGCGCCGGCTGATCGCCGCTTCATCGAATTCGGACAGGCCCCGTGGCCGCAGGACGTGCCGGCCATGAGCACCCATGCGGTACTCGGCACCCTCGATGCACCGGCTGTGATCGAGATCCCGTATGTCGTCCCGGCGAAGCACGACGGCCGCAGCCGGGGCCTCTTCATCCGCGAGCGGGGGGCGGGCCAGTTGCCGCGTGCCGTGGCACGTTTCAAGCAGGACCAGAAAGCCAACGGCGTCGGGCCGGAGCTGGCGGTCTGGATCGACTGGTTCGAGATCGAACGGCTACCCGACACCGCGAGAGCGGTGCCGCCCGGCCTTCGGGCGCTCGATATTCCATTCGATGAACGCGGGGCCTCGCTTCCGCCCGCTGCGATCAAGGCGGCGCTGGGACGGTTCGTGCTCGAGGCCTATCGGGGCGTTTCGGCGCCGCGTGGCTATCTCGACCGGCTGCTGGCGAGCTACGCGGCCCGCCGGCGGGGCGGTGTGACGCACATGCAGGCGCTCGAGGAGGCGCTTGCCTCGGTGCTGGCCTCGCCGAGGTTTCTCTACCGTGCGGAGCCCGAACGCAGTGGCGACGATGGCGATGACGCGCTCGACGGGCAGAAGCTGGCCTGCCGGCTCTCTTATCTGCTCTGGGGCGAACCGCCCGACGCGACCCTGCGGCAGAAGGCCAAGAGGGACAGCCAGGGAGCGGGGCTCGGCGATCCTGCCACGCTCGACGAAGAGTGTCGCCGCCTGCTCGACGACCCGCGGGCGTGCGGTTTCGTGGTGCCATTCGTGTCGCAGTGGCTCTCCATGGAGCGGCTCGACTTCTTCCAGTTCGACCCGCGGCGATTTCCCCGATTCGATCTGGCCGCCAAGGAGGCCGCACGCCGCGAGGTCTACGAGACGTTCGCGGATCTTCTGCGGACCAACGGCCGCCTCGGCAATCTCCTCCAGGCGGACTCCGTGGTCGTCGACGGGCTGCTCGCCGAGTATTACGGAATCGAAGGCGTCGCCGGCGATGAGTTCCGCCGGGTGCCCGTGCCTCGGGGAAATCCGCGGGGCGGCCTCCTGGGGATGGCCGCGATCCACGCGATGGGCAGTGACGGCGAACATTCCAGCCCCGTCGAACGGGGCGCGTGGGTGCTCCGCAAGCTGCTCGACGATCCGCCGCCGCCGGCGCCGCCGAACGTGCCGCAGGTGGCGAGGCTCGCAGGGAAAGCGCTCACGACGCAGGAACGGCTCGTCGCGCACCAGGAGGAGCCGCAGTGCGCGAGCTGCCACCGGCGGATCGACCCGCCGGGCCTCGCGCTCGAGAATTTCGATGCGGTCGGCCAGTGGCGCACGGAAGACAGCTACACCCCGCTCGACGCGAACGGCTGGGCGAATCCGTCCCTGAAAAAAACATGGCCGATCGAGGTGAACGGCAGCTTCCACGGCGGCCCGTCCTTCATCGGCTTCGAGGGTTTTCGCGATGCCGTCGCCGCGCGGGAGCAGGATTTCGCCCGCAGCTTCGCGAAGGCGCTCGTGGAATACGCCCTTGGCCGTCCCTGCGGCTTCCGCGACGAGCCTCTCGTGGAGGCGATCGTGAACCGGGCCGCGGCGAAGAACTTCGCCGTGCGGGAGTTCATCCACGCACTCGTGCAGAGCGAGGCGTTTCGATCGAAGTAAAATCGTCCAAGACATACCTCACCATGAGCGACGCCATGAGCACGTCCCTGCAACGTCGACAGTTTCTGCAGACCGGCACCGCGATCATCGCGCTGCCCGCGCTTGAATCACTCGGCTTCCGACGGTTCGCGGCCGCTGCTGAGCAGCCCCGCCCCAAGCGGCTCGTCTTTCTCGGCTTCGGCTGGGGCGTGACGAACGACTCGTGGTATCCCGATACGAACAAGCCTGGTCGGGACTATCCGCTGCCGCCAGGTCTCCGGCCGCTTGAACGGCACAAGGCCGACTTCACGATCGTGCAGGGGCTCTGGCACCGGCATACGGCCAACGGTCATTACGGAAGCACGTTCTGGCTCACCGGAGCGAACGAGTTCGGCCAGCCGGGGCAGGCCTTCTCCAACACCGTGTCGGTCGATCAGGTCGCGGCGAGTCACGTCGGTGCTGCCACACGGTTCGACTCCCTCTGCCTCGACTGCGGCGAGGCGGCGGGCGGCTCGGGACATGGCCCTGGTCTGTCGCTCTCATGGGATGCCCGGGGTAAGCCGCTCGGTGGGCCCCGCAATCCCGTCGAGGCCTTCCACAAGCTCTTCGCCCGCGACACAACGCCGCTGGAGGAGCAGCAGGTGCGGCTCGCCGAACGGAAGAGCGTGCTCGACGACGCGCTCGAAAACGCTCGTGAACTCGGTCGCCGGCTGGGCAAGGCCGACCGCGAGAAGCTCCGCGAATATTTTGACGGCATCCGTGACCTCGAGGCGAAGCTAGCCCGCGATGCAAAGTGGCTCGGAGTCGATCGTCCGCAGCCGTCTATCGCGGAGCCGAAGTCGGGCCTCGCCGGCGTCGAGGAGATCAGACTGATGTACGAACTCCTCGCGCTTGCACTGGAGACCGACAGCACGCGTGTGATCACCTACCGGCAGCCGGTGAGCACGCTCGTCACGAGCCTCGGCATCAAGGTGGAGGCCCACACGATGAGCCACTACCACGGCCATGCCGGCGAGAAGCAGGAGGCCTCGGAGCGTCGCGACCTCGCCCAGAGTGAACTCTTGGCAGGGCTGCTCGACCGTCTCAAGGCGACGAAGGAGCCGGATGGCAGCACGCTCTTCGACCACACAACGGTCGCCTACGGCAGCAACATCCGCACGGGCCACAGCCTCGACAACTGTCCGACGCTCGTTGCCGGCCGCGGCGCGGGCCTCCGCATGGGTGAGCAGCTCGTCGTGCCCAAGGGCACGCCCCTGTGCAACGCCTGGCTCACGATCCTCAAAGGGGCGGGCATCGACGTGGCGTCGTTCGGCGACAGCACCGGCACGCTCGATGCTCTCGTGGCCTCGTGAGCTGCGGGATTCGCTCTCTCACGGTGCCAATCGGACCGCTGCCGACGATACGATAGGATGCGGCTGCCGGACCGAGCGATCGACCGGCGACGGCTTTCTCGTGATGAGAGGGGTTCAGCAGTGGCCGATCGCACGTGCCTGACGACATGGATCGCCGTTCTGGCGGCGTTTGCCACAGCGACCATGACGCCGGCGGCCGATGAAGCCGGCGACACGGCGGCGTTGCAGGATGTCGTGCCCATCAGCAACGTGATGGCCGGCTGGGCCGACGATGACCGCCGGCCTGTCCGGGTGCGCGGGGTGGTGACATGGCGGCATGGCGCCGGCATGGTCGTGCAGGACGACTCCGCGGGCATCTGGATCGAGGTCACCGACGCCCAGCGGCTGGGAATCTGGGAGTCGCCGGCAGATCCGCCGGCCGATGTCCGCGAGGGCACGCAGGTAGAGATCGACGGCTGGTCCAATCGCGGCGGCTACGCCCCGAACATCCTCCCAGTGCGGATGCGCGTGATCGGCGTGCATACGCTGCCGCCACCACGCCCCTATGACAGGGAGCGTTTTTTTCAGGGTGTCGATGACTGTCTTCGGGTGACGGTGCGCGGCGTCGTGCAGGGCTACCGCGACGACTCCGACCGCTGGATCGTGCTCGTTTCGGAGGGGACCAAACGGTTTACCGTGGCGATCGAAAAGAGCCAGCTCGGCAGCCCGCCCGAGACGTTCGTGGACGGCGTCATCCGGGCCACCGGCGTGGCAACCGCGCAGTTCAATACCCGAGGCCAGTTTCTGTCACCGCGGTTGAACGTGACGGATCGCGATGGTCTCGTGGTCGAACGTCCTCCAGGCGGGCCGCCGTTCGAGTCGCCACGGGTTTCCCTGCGGGCGATCGCCGGCTATCGCCCGCAGCGTGCCGATGGGCATCGTCTCTGCACGCAGGGCGTCGTCACGTATGCGGTGCCAGGGCGATTTCTCTATCTGCAGGAAGATTGCCTCGGAGTCCGGGTCGAGACCACGTCACAGGAACGCTACGAGCCGGGAGACGTCGTCGAGGTTGCCGGATTCATCGACAGCGTCGGGTACGTCGCTTCACTGGTCGAGGCGACGGTGCGCAAAGTGGCCCGTGAAGCATCGCCGGAGCCCATCCCCATCCACCCGGCCGCGATCGCCCAGATCAACGCGGTTGCCGCGGCGCGGTTCGTGCTGGCAGATCCGGGTGACTACTACGGGTGTCTCGTGACGTTTCCGGCCCGCGTCGTCGACGTGCAGACGACCAACGGCGGCGGCGAGGTGCTGCTTGACGCCGATGACACCGGGGTGGCGGCGGCGGCCAACGTGCTCGTGTTCGCCGGGTTGCAGTGGCTGGAGCCGGGAAGCGAGGTGAAGGTCACCGGCATCGTGCAGCCGGAGCCGATGGCGGACAAGGAATGGACAAAGGAGTGGCAGTCGGCCGACGGCCGGCGGATGCAGATTCTGCTGCGTTCCACCTCCGATATAGAACTGGTCAGGCCGCCGTCGTGGTGGACGCCGCGGCGACTGGCTGCCTCGCTTGCGGCCGTGGCCAGTCTGGCGGCATTCGTGGCAGGCTGGGCCGTGTTGCTGCGGCGGCAGGTGGCCCGCCAACTCGCGACGATCGAGTCGCAGCTTCAGGTCGAAGCCGCCGTGGAGGAGAGGCATCGGATCGCGCGGGAGTTTCACGACACGCTGGAGCAGGATCTGGCGGGCATCGCCCTGCGGATGGATGCCGCCGCGGGACGCACCCAGGACGAGCGATCGCGGGCGGAGTTCGAGCAGCAGCGTGCGCTCTTCGAGAAGCTTCGTGAGGAGACGCACGACTTCCTCTGGGACTTGCGGGATCCGCAGCGGAACGACGGGTCGCTGCAGGCGTCGCTGGCGGCACAGGTGGCGTATCAGCGGTCGCTCACAAGCGTGCCCATTACGCTCCATCTCGAAACGGATGTGCCCCGTCGTGTTCCTTCGATGGTGCAGTATCACTTGCTGCGGATCGCAAGAGAGGCGGTGAGCAACGCCCTCGAGCATGCTGATCCGTCGCGGATCGATCTGTGGCTCCGTGGAGGCGGCGCCGGGATCGTCCTGGAGGTGGTCGACGACGGGAGTGGCTTTGACGTGGCCTCCGGCGAGCGGCTGGACGGGCATTTCGGCATGCGCGGCATGCGGGAGAGGAGCCGTCGGATTGGGGGTGAGATCGCGATCAACAGTCGCCCGGGCGCGGGGACCACGGTGAGGGTGAAGGTGTCTTCCGGGGTGCTCCGGAACGCATAACCGGCCCTGGGCGGAGGCTGGACAGCCTGCGAGGCACTGGGAGAGCCCTGTCCTGTGCCATCGTCCGAGAGCCGCCATTGTCGAAAGCGACAATGGCGGCGGTGCAGAGCCCTATCTACGATTCTCGAAGAGGGTGTAGGTCGTGATCGGGGTGGCCCGCCGATAGAGCCAGAGGAGCCCTCCCACGGAATCGTTCACATCTCGGTTGGAAAGGGGAGGTTCGCATGTTCACCCATCGAAAGCGATCAGATGCAGGGTTTACGTTGGTGGAACTGCTGGTGGTGATCGCTATCATCGGCACGCTCGTCGGGCTGCTGTTGCCCGCGGTCCAGGTCGCCCGTGAGTCGGCTCGACGCAGCAGCTGCACGAACAAGCTGAAGCAAATGGCGCTCGCGGTTCATAGCCACGAGGTTGCTCGGCGGATCTTCCCGCCTCTGTCAGACAACCCGCTGTTGTCGAACATGACTCAGTTCAACGGCCAGGTCGGGGGCTGGGGCTATCGCGTCGGTTTCATCCCGCCGCTCTTTCCATTCATGGATGAACAAGCCCTGTACGACAACGTCGTCAACTACATGAAGGACGGCAAGGCGCCGTGGGAAACTGGCGACGGCTTCTGGGCCGTACCGAAGACAACCACGTCCAACAACAAGCAGCCGGCAGTGCTGTGTTGCCCCTCCGACAGTCGGGCGGTCAGAGGGGCCGGCATCGGGCAGAACCTCGGAGTGACGAGCTATCGTTGCAACCGCGGCGACATCTGGATGGGTGACGGCACGTGGGAATGGCGCGGTCCCTTCGGCATGGGGAACAGGGGCAAGTGCAATGTGGCAAGAATTCCAGACGGGTCGTCGAAGACAGTCATGCTCTCCGAGGCGACCATCGGCTCTGGCAACAGGAGTCCGAAGTCTGGCCTCTCCACAGCCGGCGGCATCTCCTCGACCGCGAGTCCTTCGGTATGCCTCGGGCGGCTTGGCGCCGGAGGTCTCGTGGGAAACGTGAAGACGATCGCGGACGCCGGGAAAGATCCCTCGCTCGGGTTCCGTTGGTGCGATTCCAGGCATGGGTATATCGCATTTTACACGGTGCTCCCGCCCAACAGCCCGAGTTGTTCCAACGGCGATGCGGAAAACGTCGCCGTCGTCTCGCCCAACAGCTATCACAACGACGGCGCGAATGTCGCGATGTGCGACGCATCAGTGCGATATGTCTCCAACTCGATCGATGCCGGTGATCCGACGCGGTCGATGCCGGGCAACCAATACACGGGTCCATCGCTGTGGGGCGTGTGGGGCGCTCTGGGCACGACCAGCGGCGGCGAGCAGTCGGTTCATCTGGACTGATCGGGACCTCTACGGAGACAACCACATGACCATCGGCAACCGCATCCGGGGTGATCGTTGGACCGACCATCGCCTTTCGCAGGCTCGCAACTCGCTGGCGGGACCGCTTGCGCTGGCATGCTGCTTGGCGATGGCGATGGCGATGATCGGGGGATGCAGAAAAGCGGGCCCGGATGTGCAGCCTGTCGAGGGCACCGTGCTGCTCGACGGCAAGGAGTTGGACGGTGCGACGGTGGGCTTCACGCCGGCGGACGGCGCCGGCATCCCTGCCGTCGGAATGACCGGTCCCGACGGCCGTTTCAAGCTGACATCGACGGGCGGCGGGAGACCCGAAACGGGTGCCGTCGCCGGCGACTATAAGGTCGTGATCACGAAGCAGGAGGTGGAGGGGACGGGCAAGCCGGTCGAGGAACCTGCCATGGCACCGCCGCCCAGCACCGCGTATCCCAAGCAGCCGCAGGTCACCTTCATCGTGCCCCAGGGATATGAGAAGGCCGAGTCTTCCGGTTTGCGTGCCACGGTGAAACGCGGCAACAACACATTCCGCTTCGAACTCGACTCTCGGTTCAACCCAAAATGACCCCCGTGAATTCAATGCGGCACGGGCCATGATGATCACCACCCCACCCATCCGCCTGCTCGTCGTCGACGACCACCCGCTTTTTCGTGAGGGTCTCGCCCACACGCTCGGCGCGGAGGAGGGCTTTAAGATCGTCGCCCAGGCCGAGGACGGCACGACCGCGATCGACCTGTGGGAGTCGGTGCAGCCCGACGTGACGCTCATCGATGTCAGCATGCCCGGCATGGATGGCATCGAGACGGTCCGGCAGCTGCGCTCACGGCACGCCGATGCCAAGCTGCTCATGCTGACGTCGTCCGAGGATCAGGAAGACGTGATCGCCGCGCTCGATGCTGGGGCGTCGGGTTACGTGACGAAGAGCATCCGGTTCGTGGACCTCGTGGCGGCCGTACGCGAGGCGCACCATGGCGGTCGTCCCTTGGGCGAGGCGATCGCCCGAAAGCTCGCGGCGCGCGACCGCAGCAGCCCGCTGACGCCCCGGGAACTCGAGGTGCTGAAACTGCTGCGGGAGGGACTCACCTTCGCCGAGATGGGCCAGCTACTGTCGATCACCGAGCGCACGTCCCGTGCTCACGTGGGGGCCATCAAGGAGAAACTCGGGGCCGCCAACACGGCTCAGGCGGTGGCGAGGGGCTTCGAGCATGGGCTCTTGCCCGTGCTGCCGGGGCGGGGAGCGTCGTGAGCCGCGCGTTCGCGACGGCTCCGATAGCCCGAGCGTGCTGCGCGTTGCTCGTAGCCATCGGCTACTGCCTGATGCACCCGCGGGGCGATGCGGCTGAGACCAAGTCGGGTACGCCGCCGGGAGGGCATGGCGTCCTTCGAACGAAAGGAAAAGACATCGTCGATCGCCATGGCACGGTGGTGACGCTCCGCGGCGTGAACGTGGGTGGCTGGCTTGTGACCGAGGGGTGGATGTGCGGGCAGACCGACGACAAGGGCCGCGGCGCGCTCGAGCAACTGGAGGCTAGGTTCGGCTCGGACAAGGCCTCCCGGCTGATGGATGCCTGGCAGAACCACTGGTTCACGGAAAAGGACCTCGATCTGATCCAGAGCTGGGGCTTCAATCTTATTCGCGTGCCTTTCAGCTACCGAACGCTTCAGGATGCCGAGGGCACATGGAAGCGGCAGCCCGACGGCACGATCGACTTCTCCCGCATGGATTGGGTGGTGCATGAGGCCGGACGGCGGGGCATCTACGTGATCTTCGACCTGCATGTCTGGCCGAGGCAACTCGAACAGGGCAAGTATGGCCTGCCCTCACGATGGTCCGACGAAGGAAAAGCCGTGCGGGAGCGGATGCAGAAGCTCTGGGCCGAGGTGGCCAAGCATTACAAGGGCAACGGAATCATCGCAGGTTTCGACGTCATCAATGAGCCGGAGGGTTCTCCGTGGAATGCTCCGCATCATGCGTTCCACGATGCGATTCGTGAACAGGATCCGGACCGCATGGTGATCGTGGAGTGGAGCGGCTACTCCAACACGCCGAAGGAATTTCCGAAGAACACGGTCTATTCCGACCATTACGCCTTCAAGGATGCCAACAGCCTGGAAAAGTATCTCGGCTCACTCCGCGTTCACCCCGAGGTGAAGGTGCCGGTGTTCCTCGGGGAAATGAAAGCGGGAAAAGACGACGCCGAGTCGGCGCGGTGGATGGCGGATGCCATGAACAAGGAGGGCTGGAGCTGGGCCGTGTGGACGTACAAGGGAGTGAACGTGGGCGGCTGGGCCGCCTTCAACTACGACGCCTCGATGCGTTACGACCTCTCCACCGACAGCTACGAATCGCTGCTCGAGAAATGGGAGCGCGGGCTCACGCAGTGGCAGCATCCTGAAAAGCCGAAAAACTCGGCGATCACTCGCTGGTGGGTGGGCGGGTTCCGGCAGGAACCGACGACGTCGCTGCAGAAGCCAGAGCGGGCCTCCACGCCGGCATCGAACTGACCCTACGCATCCCACCGCAGGCTCGGCGAGACGCCGTGGCCCCGCGTGCCGCAGAAGTTTACCTCGATGCCCAGTGCCCGGGCGACGGCGGCCTTCGTGAGGGCGGCTTTGTCGGCGCCGGCGACGTCTTTCGCATACGCAACCTGAATGTGATTGGCCTTGTGGCGGGCCATCATCTGGTCGCGCGAGATGCCGTAGGTCACCGCGTGCATGATCGGCCACTGCTTCGTCGTCGATTCGAGGCGACGTCGTGTCTCCTCCTCCGGCAGTGTCACGACCTGCGCTCTGCCGATATCCATGCAGAGCTTTTCATGGCCCTGCGCGTTGTTGACCCAGATCCGGCTCCAGACGATCTCGCCCGGCTTGCTCACGCCGGCCAGC
>CANHCU010000013.1 GCA_947459185.1 Planctomycetaceae bacterium
CGACAGCCAGCGGCCGGAAGCGGATCGAGGTGAAGCGATGGCGGTGAGGGAAGCGAGGAAAAGGCGGAAGGGGTCTAAGTGCCGTTTTCCGGCGGCGCTGAATCCTTCGGTAACTCTTTATTGAGCGATGCCGTCGACTCTCGAAGCCATTTCAAAGCGGCTTCCAGGTCTCCGCCATGTTTTTTCGCAATCCACTCACGGATTTCGGCTAGCTCTGCATCTTTCTTATTGCCCGAAACTACTCTCGCGAACCATAGCCGAATGGCATTGTCAGTCTTGGCGAAGGTTGATCTCAGAAATGCCGGGCATCCATGCCTTCTAAAAAGCTCAAGCTGGTCGAGTTCAAAGTCGACTTGCTCGCAAAATGTCTTCCAAGAAATGCGTTTTGAAAGTCTATCCGAAACAGCATCACACACGTTGTCGACGATCCCTCTAAAAGATAAAGCGGCACTCCAGTCCTCGACCCTCTCGCCGGAATCGGTTTCATCGATGAGGGCATTGATCTCGTCGCGAAGTGGTACTGCCGTAGCCCAGAACGATTTGAGAAAACTGCTCTGCTCTTCTCGGGATGGGGATGCAAACTTTCTAACGCGGTGGTATTCCGACTCGGTTTCCGGAAAAGTCCACCCCGGGCCAAGACTCAACTCGATGGAGGCGGGAGCCTCTCCTCCGGGAACCCAATTGATAAGAGTGCCTCCTTCCGCCGCATGGCCTCCATGCGCAGCGATGGCGAGTCGCTCTTCTTCAAACGCCTCGATCTCCGACAGGTCTGTTTTCAAAAGAAGTACGACGTGGCCTTCCGTTAGAGAGGCCACGTAATCTTTCCACGCCTGGCTTCGCCTGCCAGAGTCCCACGCGCGGGACTTCTGTCCCTTGCCGACATAGAAAATCCTTCCGCTGCTCTTTTCTGCATGAGCGTAGACGTAGTGCCCGCGTTCCACGCCTTCGGCGTCGACATATAGCTCGGGGATTTGCGGCTTGGTCATCGTGTTGTTAGGTCGCGGGTCGAAAAGGTGATCCCCCGTCAGGGCTACCTAAGTCTGCACTAACGCGGACGCCTGGCAAGAACGGGCGATGGATTTTGGGTCGCTACGTTCGCTCGCCCCCAATCATCCCCGTCACACCCCGTTCGTCTCCATGTCGCACTCGGGCAGACTGCGGGCATGAAGAGCACGAAGACCGTCACCCGCCGGATCGCCGCCGAGATCATCGGCATCGCCCCGGCCACTCTCAAGAAGTGGGCCATCGAGGAGCGAGGGCCAGCCGTTCACGCCAAGCTCGGCGACCGGCAGCAGTCCCGCACGCTCTACGCGGTAGCCGAGATCCAGAAATGGCAACGCGATCCCGCAGCCTACGAACGTCGTCACCAAGGCCCACGCCATGACCGTCGCCACAATGCCGGGAAGTAGATCCTCGGCATCGCCGCAGCTCACGGTCGCCGGCCTGGCCGAGCGGCATCGCCGCACCTGGCTCGCCGATGCGGCGGCCTACCTGCGGGTGCTCGATTGGCAGGGCCTCGCCGGTCGGCAGCTCGTGCTCCTCGACTTCGAGGACGTTCCCGACGTGCCGCGGCAGCGGTCCATCGCCTTCACCTCACCCGGCGGCCTGTTCGAGCTGGTGCAGCCGCTCATCCCGACCAGCGGGCTCCGCCCCGGGCCTGTCGTGTTCATGGACGTCGCAGCCGTGGCCGACTTCGCCGTCGGCACCGCCCTCGACAGGCTCACCGAAGCGGATGCCGTCTGGATCACGCGGGTCGTCGCCAACGCCGTCGCCATCCACGAGTATGCCCACGCCATCGACTTCGAGGCCCGTGGCGTGATCCTGCCGACCGGGACAACGCTCGACACGATCTTCTCAGCGAAACCGACCAAGCGGCAGGGCTACCCGTCGCACGGCGCCGGATGGGTGCGGGCCTACGCTCACCTCATCTGCCGGTCGATGGCAACGCCGTCGCATCAAGACCACTACCTCGACAGCTTCCGGTCGGAAGTCGAGCACCAGGGCCTCGGGCCTGCCGACGACTTCCTCGAAGCTCTCGATGCCGAAGTCGATCGCCACGGCATCGACCTGCCGCTCGTCGAGGTCATCCGCTCTCCGGCTCCTGCCGGGTTTGTTGAATTGTTCAATGCACGGGACGCGGCCCGATCCGCGAATAGGTGAAGCCATCATGCCAGGTCTACTTGATGCCCTGCGGGGCCGGATGAAGCAAAGGGAGTTCAACGCCATCGACACGGTCGCAGCGGCGGCCCGTGCCGCAGCTCGTGGCGAGCACTATGACGTCGGCGCCATCGAGGCCGCCCTCGTCGAGGCCCGGCTCTCGATGGAAGACTTCGAGAAGGCGGTCGAGACCGCGGGCAAGCGGTCGGCCTGGCTCCGCGACTTCGAGAAGCTCGCAACCATGAACAATAAGGTCACGAAGGGGGAGGCGGCCATCGCAGCCGAGCGGGAGAAGTTCGAGGCCGCCCGCCGGGCCTTCGCCGAGAAGGTCGAAGCCCTCGATGCCGATCTCTCGACCGCCCGCACTGCCCGGGATGCGGGCAAGAACGCACGAGACCAGCTTCTCGACCCGAGGCTCGTGCCCGGGACCATCGGCGAGAAGTACCGCCAGGCGGTAGCCGAGGCCGATGCCGCCGAGGCTGCGGTCGGCGAAGTGCAGCGGCACCTCCGCGAGATCATGCAGCGGATCAAGTCGGAGGAAGGCTGGATCGTGCAGCTCGTCGGCGAGCCCGAGAAGGATCTCTCGAACTACCTGCCGCTCAAGCCTCGGACGATGGCCGGCGAGTCTCTCAAGCTCGAAGAGCACCGAACAGCCCTCGCCCGGAACCAACGCCGCAAGGCCGAGGCCGAGGGCCAGCTCGCCGAGGCCGAGAAGGCGGCGGCCAGGGCGAAGAAGGCCGTCGAGGCCCTCGTGCCTGACGTCATCAAGGCATAAACGGAAGCACCCGGGAGTCTTCACCTCCCTCCCGCGAGTCGCGCGCAGCCCCGGCGGGTACTTAACTCCTCCCCGCCGGGCGCTGCTGCGACGACAGTCATCACCACCACCAGGAACCCTATCCCATGAAGACGATCCGCGATCTCGCCGTGCAGGCCGTGCACGACGCTCTATCCCTCCGATGCCTGGCCGACGGCACTGGCTTCATCCGTACCGCCGATCCTCGGGCCTACATGGATGCCGATCGCCTGCGGCTGGCCGAGGAAATCGCCAAGCAACTGCCGGTCGGCACGACACAGGCCAACGCCTTGACCGTCGCCATCGAGCTGGAGCCCGTGATCCGGGCTCTCGTCGGGAAATGAAGCGGGTCGTCGAGGCGATCACCATGGCGGTGCCCGAGCTGCGGGACGACGTCTACCTGTTCCCGCAACGTCGGGACGTTCCCGCAGCCATCGGGAAGAATGAAGTCGGATGGCGGTACGTGGATCTCCGCCATCTCGACGCCCCGGCGAAGCTGCGGCACGCGGCAATCCTCGCCGATGGCCGGGTGCTCCTGCCCGCTCTGCTCTGTTTCAAGACCGAGAGAGGAGCGATCAAGGCCATCGAGGAGTTCCAGAGGCCGATGGCCTTCGAGCACTACCGCGAGACCTTCCTCGTCGAGGTCGCGATCCTGCGGTCTCGTGTTGTGCGGGACAGTACCGCGGCCAATCTCATCGACGAGATGGCCGCCATCGTCAAGGCGACGGCCGAGGGCCGGGTCTCCGCGGCCTGCGTCTTATCGTGATCGGCTACAAGTTCGCGATCTTCGCATCGCCTTCGATGAACAGCCACTCGCCGCGGTCGAACCTCGCCGCCATCTCCGATACCTTCAGGTGCGATCCAGGCGGGGCGGACGTTGGCGGGGCCTTCGCCATCTGCTCGGAGACCTGCTCGCGGATGAGGTCTATCTCGAAGGCTGCGGCATTGAGCGCATCGAAAAGCAGTGTCTTATCCTCGCCGGCCAGGCGGTCGGAGAGAACGCCCTCACCCGCTCGATGCGGGGCGTTGTAGAGGCGGACGATCGCGCACAGCCGAGCGTGAACCCGGGTGGTCGCCGTCAACCATTTCCGCATCTTGGGCGATAGGTGATCCTGAAATCGGGTGCGGCGATTCTGCTTCGCCTCCGACTGCGGGAGAAGCGGATCGTCGCCATCGACTTCATCGTCGGCATGGTTTGCTTCCATGCCCGGAGTGTCGGGCACGTGTCAAGTTTTTCGTTCCGGGTGAGACCGGCGAGGCGGCGGTATGATCTCGGGATGCGACAAGCCCTGTTCATCATGACGATCTTCGCCACGGCCTTCGGCACGGCAGGCGGCGCCGAGCCGATGACCTGGCGGGTCGTCTCCGTTCATGATGGCGATACCGTGCGATGCCTGGACGATGGCAACCGCGAGCACAAGATCCGCCTCGCCGGCATCGACGCTCCCGAGACCGGCCAGCCATTCGGCACGGTCTCCCGCGATCACCTGCGGCAGCTCGTGCTCCGCCGGGAGGTCGTCGTGCATGAACAGGGGAAGGATAAGTACGGGCGGTCGCTTGCCCGCCTCGAAGTCGACGGGAGGGACGTCGCCGGGGCGATGGTGGCCGCGGGCCTCGCCTGGCACTACTTGCGGTACAGCGACGACGAGCAGCTCGCCCGGGCGGAGCGGGAGGCGAAGGCCGCCGGGCCGCACGCCTTCGCGGATCACCCGTCACCGATGAACCCAAACGGGTCCATGTCCAGGCGTTTGCCATTCCGCACGTAGGCGATGCGGTAGATCCCTCGGGCCTGCACGGCGGCATCCCGGGCATCGGCCACCGACTCGAACCTCTCGTCGAGATCTCGCCAAGCCTTCGCCACCGTGCACCAGGCCGCGAGCACGAAGAAGCCGTCGGCGGTCGAGCTGTTTTCTGTACCCAAGGCATCACCTCGGCCGGGATAGTGCAGGAGCCGAGGGACAACCTTGGTCCGGCGACACTTCCAGCGACGGCCCGCACACTTCAACCGGGGGGTATTGATGCCGTCGCCAGGCGAAGGCACCATGCAGTCGGAGCCCACGGGATAGAAAACCTCTCGCGGGGTAGACAAAAGGGTAGACAGCCAAAAATGGACGTGCCCGAGGATGACTCGAAGGAGCTGGCGAAGTGCCTGGAACGGCTCGCCGCCGGGGATCTAAAAGCCCGTGATTCCGTGATCGAACTGGTCTCCGACCGCCTCCGCGACTTGGCCCACCGGATGCTCGGCCGCTACCCCGGCGTCCGCCGCTGGGAAGACACCGATGACGTCTTTCAGAATGCCGCGATGCGGCTGCACCGGGCGTTGGGCGACATGCAGCTCGAGTCGCCCCGATCGATCATGGCCCTGGCGGCCACGCAACTGCACCGTGAACTGATCGACCTCGCCCGGCGGCATGCGGGCCCATCGTCCTACGCCGCCAACCATGGCACCAACGTGATGCCCCTAGCGGCTGTCGACGACGGCCCCAATCAATACATCGATCACAGCCCCTCCAACGACACCAACCTCGACCGCTGGACGCTCTTCCACGAGGCGATCGGCAACCTGCCCGACGAGGAACGCGAGGTGTTCCATCTCGTCTGGTATCTCGGTGCCGACCAGAAGACGATCGCCACGCTCCTGAACTGCTCCGAGCGGACCGTCAAATACCGGTGGCGGTCGGCCCGCGAGGCGGTCCGCGCTGAGCTCGAAGGCAAGCCACCACAGCCCTGACCGCGCTCACGGCCCGGCGGCGGGCATTGGCATACGGTCGAAGACCCCAAGTGACAGCTCCGGCGTGATTGTCACCGCTCCCTCCATAGCGATCGTTAGGGCTCGCTGCGTCCGGCATATCCGCGCGGAAGAGTCACGCTCACGCGTCGGCAGTCTCGTCGTTGTCCGCCAGCTCCCGCAGAATCGCGATCGCCTCGTCGAGCGACACGGCGTCGTAGCCGCGGATGCAGGCCTTGCGGTCGCATTCGGCCAGCAGCAACGCGTCGAGAAAATCGGGGTGCGATTCGAGCCGCTGCCGGGCCCGCGCGCCAAGCGTGTGATTGCCATGCGCCGTGGCGTCTGCCAGCGACTCGACGAGCCAGCGGGTTCGCTCCGTGATCAGGCCGGCAAGCACCGACACGCCACTGGAAACCGGATCGGCGCGGTCGATCGCCCGGCCCACGTCGTGGACGAGGGCCGCCGTCAGCAACTCCTCGTCGAACGGCCGCTCTTCATACACTCGGTCGAACACCTGCAGCGTGTGTTCGAGCACGTCTCCCTCCGGATGCTTCAACCGATCCTGCTTCACGTTTTCGAGCACTCGCACCAGCTCGGCGATCCGGTCGAAACGATCACCAGCCAGGTGCGCAAGGCCACCGGCCGGATCGCTGCCACGGGTCACCTCGCGACGAATCTCGTCGTGGCTGGGCAGCTGCTCCTCGGGCACCCAGCCGCGGGCCACCCGGCGAGCGGCGCGAAACCGGGACTTGGTCGAGTCGCTCCCCTTGGCCACCATGCGGGCCGCCTCCTCGGCGATCCGCTGCCGCAGTTTGTCGGCACCAGCGTCCCGCGGCTCGTCACTCATGGCTGTTTTCCTGTGGCAGGCAGCGGCCGCCAGCGGATGTTTTTCACGAGCGCCGTGGTCGCATAGGTGGCGATGCCTAGCGGCTTCGAAGGGCTCAGCTCATCGCGGATCGAGAGCTTCTTGTCGGCCAGCGGCTGATCGACCACCTGCTCGTCGTCGATGAAGCAGACGATCCGCTCGGGGCTCACCCTCACGCGGATCGCATACCACCGGCCGGTCTTGAACTCCTGAAACGACGTCGTGGCGTTGTGCGCCGCATCCTCGCCATCGATGCTCGAGAGCCCCACCACGCCGCCACCCCAGCCGCCCACGATGAAGCTGCAGGGATCCTCACCCACGGGAACCGTCAGGCCGCAGAAAAAATCGTTGCCGTCGGCCCGCTGCGCGTCGAGCGAAATCTCGTAGTCCTGCCGTGGCACCTCGCCACCCCACGTGATGCCGCTTAAGTCAGCACCCATGCCGATCTTGATTGCGCCGTCCTCCACCACGACCTCCCCCTCGCCGCCAAAACCAGTCGGCTTCCATTGACCGAGTGCCTTGCCGTCGAAGAGCGACCGCCAGCCATCGGCCTCTGCGGCGGCCGACGTGCCGGAGCCAGCCGCATCTCCGCCGTGCAATGCAGCGCCGAGCAGTTCAGCGACGAGCGTGTCGGCGGCATAGACGGTGCGCAGGGCCGCGAGAATGCCTGCCGCGTCCACCGACACAGCGCGGGCCTGCGTGTCGTCGTAGGCGATGTCGAGCACAAGCGACTGGATGTTGCCGTCAAAGATCAGGCCGACGAGTTCGCCGGCCGTGTTGACCACGGGGCTGCCCGAGTTGCCGCCGATGATGTCGGCGGTGGAGACGAAGTTGAATGGCATCTTCAAGAAGGCGTCATCGCGTTCCAGCTGCGGCCGCAGCTTTTCCCATCGGGGCGGTAGATCGAAGGGCGGCGAGTCGCCCTTCGACCGGGCCCGCTCGAAGAGGCCGGCATAGGTCGTGATCGCCGGCACCTCTTTTCCGGCGTCTTCGTATCCCTTGACCGTGCCGTAGGCGAGCCGCAGCGTGAAGGTGGCGTCGGGATAGACGCCCTCCCCTTCACTGGCAAACACCGCCTGCGTGATCTCCGCATGCGCCTGCCGCTTGATCTCACCCGCCGCCTCGACAATTTTTCGCAGCGACCGCGACTCCTCATCGATCATGCGTGCCAGAGCGAGCATCGGATCGGTCGATGCGGCGACCGCCGCCTGACCACCCTCGTAGAGGCTGCGTCGCGTGTCGGGCCGCGCAGCGTCCGCACCTCCCCGCTTGCCGAGCCCGGTGCCGCGGACGAGTTCCGCCGCCCGTTCCCTAGGCGATTTTCCTGCCAATACTTTCTGCACCAGCGGATCATCGGGGCCGAGCGTTGTCGCCAGAGAGGTGAGCGAGTCGGCCAGTTTCACGATCTCGAAGGCGTCGTAGACCGGCTCGTCGGAGAAGAGCGCAAGTTCCAGAGATTCACGATTTGAGTCGCGGTACTCCCGCAGCCGCTCGCCGCTCGGTTTTCCCGCCTCGGCCGCAGCCCGCAGGAGCGTGCGGGCGTTCCCGAAATACTGGCTGTTGAAACCGACCGCCCCTTCGAGCAGGTTGTGCCGCAAGGCGACGGCAGCGATCTCTTTTTCCGCCTGCTCGATCCGGTCGAACGGTGACGGCTGCGACACACCTGCTGCTGCCGCCCGCTTCGCGACCAATTCCCGGAGTGTTTCCTCTTTCGCCCGCTTCCGCCCGATAAACCGCGGGTCGAGCAGCCCCGCGAGAATTCCCTCCCGCGCCTTGCGACTGTTCTGGACGCCGAAGAGATCGCCCATCGCCTGCCGTTTTTCTTCTGGCCCCTCGTCGGCATAGGCGTCGAGCATCACCTCGAGCCGGTTGAGCGTGGCAAGCGAAAAGGGCATCTGCCGGTCCCGCATGGAGAGCAGTTCGCGGAGCGTGCTGCCGCGGTCGGTGTGGCCGGGGTGACCCGAGACAAACACCAGATCCCCGGCGGCGACCGGCTGCCGGCTCCAGGTGAGATGGTGCGGCACCCGCGCCGGCTTGCCGTTCTCGTAGGCCCGGAAGAAGCAGACGTCGAGGTTGTAGCGGGGAAACTCGAAGTTGTCGGCGTCGCCGCCGAAAAACGCGATCTGCTGTTCCGGCGCGAAGACGAGCCGCACGTCGGTGTATTTCTTGGCTCGATAGAGATGGTAGAGACCGCCCTGGTGGAGCGTGACCACGTCGCTCCGCAGGCCGGTGGCGGTGAGCGACTCCTTCTCGATCTCCGCCATCACCTTGCGGCGGGCGGCAAACGCCTCGGCCGCAGGCATGCCCGCCGTAACGGCCCCCTGCACGCGGGCGGTGACATCCTCGATCGAAACGAGCACGTTGAGTTCGAGGTCGTGGCACTTGAGTTCGTCGGCCTGCGTCGCCGCGGCGAAGCCGTCGCGGAAGTAGTTGTGCTGCTCGGTGCCCAGCTTCTGCAGGCTGTCGGCCCCGACATGATGGTTGGTGAGCACGAGGCCGTCGGCCGAGACAAACGATCCCGAGCCGCCCGAGTTGAACCGCACCGATGACTGCTGCAGGTGCGTCAGCCATTCCGGCGAGAGTTTTTTGCCTTTGAGGCGAGCGGCGTGGTCCTTCTCGAGTCGCTCAAGCGGCGGATGACTGAAGAGCCACATCCCTTCGTCGGCTCGCGACACGGCCAGCAGCGTGCAGGCGGACACGAAGCATGTGAGCAACGAAAGAAAAACCGTTCGGCTCGGGTGGATAAACGTGGGTGTGGTTGTGTGCATGATCGTCCGCATGGTGAATGTCGTCCCTCGGCTGCCGGTGTCGTCGAACATCCCCAAAGCCTATCGCAAACCCGCGCCAGTCACCCTCCGGAGGGATTGCGGGAGAGAAACGCTGAAAAAAGGGACGCAGCCTGGAGTGTTCGGCACGACGAGATGCACGCCGGCCGCGTACTCAAAGACGCGGAAGCCGTGGCCGTGCCCCTTTTTCAAGCCCCCCTAGCGGCTCTTCATCGCGGAGATCTCGCCGGTGACGATCCGGTCGTTGTCGCTGTCGGCGATCACGAGCCGGCCCTGCGGGTCGAGGCAGACGCCGTGCGGCCGCAGGAGCTGCGTCGAGAGCAGGTCAGCGCCGACATTCGCACCGCCGCGAGCAGGAGTGCCTGCGACCAGATCGATCGAGCCACTTGCCGGATCATACCTGCGGATGCAGTGGTTCTCCGTGTCGGCGATCAGCACGCGGCCTTGCCGATCGAGCACCACATACTTCGGGCCGGCGAGCTGAGCATCGACGGCCGGTCCACCGTCGCCGGCATAGCCCGACTTGCCCGAGCGATTGACGACGACGCGGATCGCGTTGCCCTTGATCTCGACCAGGGCATTGCCCTCACGCAGCGCGAGGTAGATCGTGCCGTCGGCCTCCATGCAGGCGGCCCGCGGGCCTGCCAGCGGCGTCTCAAGCGGCGCGGCACCATCGACAGGCTTGCCAGCGGTGCCGCTGCCAACGATCGTTGTCACCGTGCGGGCCACCAAGTCGATCCGCCGCAGCCGCGAGTTGCCGATATCAGCGACGAGGAGCGCCGCGCCGTCAGGCGTAAGCGAACTGCAGTAGGCCTGATTGAACTCGGCGTCAACCGCCGGCCCGCCATCACCGGCGAACCCCTTCTTGCCTGTGCCGGCCACCACACGGACGGTGTTCTGCTTCGGGTCGAACGACCAGATGCGGTTGGCAAACGTATCGGCCACGTAGACGGAGCCGTCGCCCCCCACGGCCAGATCGTGCGGTCCATGGAAGTGCACCTCGCGGGGATCGGTGGTCGCCTGCGGCGGCAGTGGCACCTTCGGATCGGGCTGCCGAAAGACACCAGCTACGAATTCCACCCGCGCTGCGGCGTCAGGCTCACCCGGCCGCGTGACCCGGAAGAGCCTGTTGCCCCGGTTGTATTCCACGCCATAGAGGGTGCCGGCGGCGTCGTAGGCGACGGCAAACGGCTCGTTCACATGCCCCGCGCCAGGGGCCTTCTCCGTGCGTCCTGCCGCCGAGCCGGCGATGACCACGATCTCCGCGAAGAGCGGTCGGACCAAGGCCGAAGGCATGGCACATGGAGCCGCCAGCAGGATCATTTGCAGAAGAGGAGCCAGTCGCATGAAATCCTCGTAGGAAATGCTTGCAGGAACCGAGAAGACTTCGATTAGATACAAATCCCATCGCTGACGGCCAGTGGCCAGGATTATTCAGTGCGAGTCACATCGACCTTGTCACGGCCGTCGCGGCTGGCCATCGATCGAAAGACAACGATCGAAAGACATCGGCAACTCCGCCGCAATGGAGTCTGCCAAAACGTTCGTTGGCAATCGCCACGGAACCACCGGCCACAGGGAATCGCCTTTTAGCATGACCACGACTCCGCATCACCTCAGTCTCGTCTGTCTCGGCCTTGCGGTCTGGCTGTTCGCGGCGGCCGCATGCGCCGGCGGCGATGCCAACCGTGAGAAGCGGGTCGCCACTGTGATGCAGACGCCAGGGCTCGTCGCCTTCTGGGATTTTGTCGCCAGAGAGCCGGGCGGGGATCACCGGTTCGTGGCCCATGTGCCGGCGGGCTCACCGACCGACTATCCGCTCGATGCCGGGAACTACGTGCGGGATTTCTGGGGCGAAGGGCGGGAGGCAACCTATGCCGACTTTCCGCTTCTGGGCCGGGGGCCGTTCGGCGAGGCGATCCAGATCCGCAAAGAGGACGACCCGAACTTCCGGCCGCTGCTCTTCGTGCCCCGTTCGAGGCTCCACGACACGCCGCTCGACATCAAAGGCGCGGGCAAGTCGGTCACCGTCGTGGTCTGGGCGGTCCGTGAGAGCGGCAACCACGCCCTCGCCGGCATCTGGCACGAGGGAACCGATCTCAAGGAGGATTCGACGAAGGGGATCAAGAGGGTGGAGCGCGGCCAGCGGCAGTACGCCCTCTTCGCCGGCCTCAACAAGGAGGGCTCGTCCTGCGGCCATGTCTCAGAAAATGGCGCAAACTCTTTTCTGAATCGTTACGCCCTCCACAAGTGCAACTCCGCCGCCGTCGCTGCCGCGGTACCGGCCGACGCCGAACAGGCCACGCTCGATGCCGGCTGGCACTGTTTCGCGATGACACTCGACCACGGGCGAGACGAGCTCACCGGCTGGCTCGACGGGCAGGCCGGCGATCGCTGGCTCGATGCCCCGCAGAACGACAAGCTGCTCTCGTTCGCCGCCAACGCCTGGCTCCAGGGCCGGCTCCGGCGGCAGGAGGGAATGCAGGAGGGCGAAGACCCGGCCTTCCCCGAGTCGCAGTTCTACACGCCCCCCGAGGACGAGCCGGTGGCGGTCACCGTCGTGAGCCAGGGCGACGACGAGCGGGTGGAACTGCGGGAGTATCCGTTCACGAAGCTGCGGGTGACGCTGCGGCGGTCGCCTACCGGCGAGTGGGTTGAGGCCGATTGCAAGCTGGCGTCGCTGCGGCTCAATCCCTGGTGGTATCCGCACGACATCTACACACCTGCCGATGCCACCAGCGGCGGACCGTTCACGATCGGCCGGGTGATCCATTCGAGCCGCAGCGTCGGCTTCACCGGCTGGATCGGCGGCGTGGCCGTCTTCGATCGGCCACTCTCCGCCGCCGAACTCCGCGGGCTGGCCGGAATCACGGCCGTCGTCGCAGCGGACAGAGAATGAGCTGCGTCCCCTTAGTGTTCAGCACGATACGTGCTTCTCTCCCGTGGCGGCAAGTTTTTAACTTGTCTGTGTCCCCCGCCCGGATTCCACAAGTTAAAAACTCGTGGCCACGGGTCAAACGCCCTCGGTCTCGTCCGTCGTGCCGAGACAGCCTTTCCACAGTCCTCGCCCACGCAGCCGGCGACGACCGCCGCGAGGTGCTCGCCCAGTTCACCACCGATTACCTGGCCGAAAATGGGGACGGGAGCAATCATGTTCGGCACGGGATGTGCAACCGCCGCGTATTCCCTTGCTTGCGCTGCGGGCTTGGATGAAGAGGTGTTCCCATGCAAGCCCGACGCGCAACCGGGGGAATCCGTACTGCGGACCGAACAAAACCGCACCAATCCTGAAATCAACGAATACGATACGCCACTGGCGTGTCAAACAGGACTGGCTGCGTCCTTTTGTCACCCTCGCTCGGGTCCGCGACCTGCTACGCTCGTCTGCGCCAATGGCGCGAGCTCCGACTACCGTGCAACACGGCAAGAACTTCGACTGACTCAACGAGCAGGCGGTAGTAGACGACGTACGGAAATCGCTTCGTAACGGTCCTGCGGATGCCCTTGTATTCGCCCGCGTACAATTCTGGCGTCGCCTGAATCCGATCGAAGACGTCCTCAATAGCAGCCAGAAACTCGAGTCCCAGCCCATCGCGTTGAGCGTCGTACCAGTCACGTGCTTCAGCCAAGTCATCCTCGGCTGCCGGACGGATGATAAGCGGATGACTCACTTGCCGCCCCGAAGCCGATCCCGCACTTCCTCCCACGGCAGACCAGCCGACGGATTCGCATCCGCGGCGGCAAGCCGTCGATCAAGTTCTTCGCGGTGTGCGTCGGGAATCGCGGCTTGCGTGACGGGCGTGAGGGTATCCCATATCTCTCCAAGGAGCCGCAAGCGATCCTCGCGGCTCATGCGGTCGATCCCAAGTGCTTGCAAGGTCGGTGACATGGGTTTCCTCCATCGACGGAGATCGAGTGCGAATTCTAACGAATCCAAAAACGCGCCGAACGCAGACCTCCAACGAACTGTACATACACACAGTGTTCTGTCAAGATCGACCCGCTCGCGCTTCGGGCCTTTTTAAGAGGGATGCAGCCAGTCCGGTTCGGCACAGGCTGTGCCCGTGGCCCTTATTCCCTTGCTTGCGCTGCGGGCTTGGATGAAGAGGTGTTCCCATGCAAACCCGACGCGCGAGGAGGGAATCCGTACTGCGGACCCAACAAAACCGCACCAATCCTGAAATCAACGAATGAGCCCCGCAACCCTCTTGCCGACCAGGACTGGGACGGGAGCGATTTTTCGCGTGACCTAGATAATCGGGGAGCCCGGATAATCGGGTGACCTAGCTAACCAGTCCGTCCCCAGTTCTAGAGTTGCGACGCAAAAATCGCTCCCGTCCCCATTTTCCTGCAATTAGAATCGATTCTCTGCTCACAATAGGCACGGGATCGAATCTGCTGCCTTGAGAAGACCCAGATGTGGCGGCTGCTGTATTTCCAGCACGCCGCCGATTTTTTGACCTCCAGGCTGTCGGTTGATAACCTCGAGGGATTCGGTTGAACGGCGATTCGCCCTCGAACACTGATCACGCGAACACGAGGTAGCTCTTCGATGAAGGCCGCGAAGACCGCAAAGAAGCCTTCCCACTCGTCTGGCAAGAGCCCGCTCGATCAGCGGCTGCTCGCCTACGCCCTCGGCGGGAGCGCACTCGCCCTCGCGGCCACGCCCGCCGATGCAGCGGTGATCCGGAGCGGCTTGCAGAATATCGAGGTTGCCAGCCCAGGGCCGGGGGGCGGAGATAACGTCACCACCGTGAACCTTGTCCCGGGCGATGGATCCAGTCCGACAGTCGAGTTCGGGTGGACTAATGGAGATTCAACTCTGTTACGGCAGGGACAGCAGGGACAACTCAACTTTGTCGCGAGCTCATCTAACGAGTTGAATAACTTCCCCACAGGGGAGACGGTCGGTCCTCTCGGCGCGAAAAGTTACCCGAAGTACCAAACCCAAGGGACTGCTGCGTCCTACGACAGTGAAGGCGTCTGGACGGTGGGGTCCAATTGGTCGGCCGGAGGATCCGGATACGCCGGATTCAATTTCGTCGATGCGAACTCGCAAACCCACTACGGCTGGATGGAGTTGACCGTTCCCACGACGTCTGCGGCCGGGCAAAAAGCCACGCTCGTGCAGTGGGCATGGGAGTCGGACGCGAACACGCCGATCACCATCAGCTCTGGGTCTGCGTCAGTTCCCGAGATCGATCCAGCCTCCGCCGGCAGTGCGTTGGCACTCCTTGTCGGTGGGCTCGCGCTCGTCGAGCAGCATCTCGGCTTCGCGGCCGGTGCCGCCGGCCTGCGGGCCTGGCGGAAGAGGCGTCAGAGCGTCTCGCAGTCGTGACCCGGCGGCGTGTGCTCCTTGTCGGTTGGGATGCAGCTGACTGGAACGTCATCCACCCGCTTCTCGACGCGGGAAAGCTGCCGACGCTCGCCCGGCTCGTGGCAGCTGGCGCGATGGGAGATTGCGTGAGTGTCACGCCGTCAATCGCACCGCTCACATGGACGAGCGTCGCCACCGGCCTGCGGGCCGATCGACACGGCATCCTCTCCGACCGCGAGCCCGACCCGGTCAGCGGCGACTGGCGACGGACATCCTGCCTTGGCCGTACGGCCAACGCCCTCTGGAATATCGCCACGCAGAGCGGCCTCCGCTCGGTCGTCGTCAACTGGGCCGCAAGCCACCCCGCCGAGCCGATCGGCGGCGTCTGCGTCGATGAACGGATCACGAGCGTGGCCGCGCCGCTCGGTGTGGAGTGGCCCATGCCCGAAGGCTGCGTCCATCCGGCCGACCGGGCCGCCAGTCTCGCGGAGTTGCGGCTTCACCCCCGCGAGCTGCCCGCCAGCGAACTCCTCCCGTTCATTCCGGGCATCGCAGGCATCGACGCCTCAAAGGATCCACGGCCGGGGAACGTGGCCGACGGCCTCGCCGCCACGGTCACAGTCCACGCGATCGCCACGGAGCTGCTCGAACACGAAGCCTGGGACTTTGCCGCCATCCGCTACCACCTCCTCGAGCCGCTCTCGCAGGTGTTCATGCGGTATCGCGAGCCATTGCTCGACGGCATCCCGGAGCAGGATGCGGCTGCCTACGGCGGCGTGATCGATGCCGGCTATCGGCTCCTCGATGCCATGCTCGCGAGAGTCATCGAGCTCGCCGGCCCCGACACCACCGTGATCCTTGTCTCCGACCACGGCTTTCAATCGGGAGCGGGACGGCCGAAGCCTGGCGCCGTCGGCACGAATCCGCTGACCTGGCACAGGCCACTCGGCATCGTGGCCATCACAGGCCCTGGCGTCCGCCCCGATCAGCTCATCCACGGCGCGGGGCTCCTCGACATCGCGCCGACCGTGCTCGCGCTGCTCGGCCTGCCGATCGGCGGCGACATGCCGGGGCGAATCCTCGCTGAGGCCTTTGTCGAACGACTCAAAGCGGAGCGAATTCCCTCCTGGGAGACGGTGGACGGTGAGTGCGGCCGGCATTCCCCTGATTCGATCGAGGATCCATGGCAGGCCCGAGACGCAATCCGCCAGCTCGTCGCCCTCGGCTACAGCGAAACGAGCCCGGCCGAGGAGGCGCAGCTCGCCGCCGCTGCCGCCAGTCAGGACCTGCACCGCGCCTTCGCCCACTTCGAGGCCCGCAATCTCGACGAGGCGATTGCGGCGCTACGGCGCGTGATCGCCGCCACGCCCGGTAACCTGCAGGCGATTCTGCTGTTGGCGTCGAGCCTGCTTGCCAAGGGGGAATTGCAGGAGTGCCGGACCCTCGCGGAGCAGGTCGCCTCAGATCCACGGCTCGCTACGTATGCCTCACTCCTTCTCGGCATGCTCGCCACGGGGGAGGGAAACACCGACGAGGCGCTCGCGCAGTTTGCCGAGGCGGAGAAGCAGGGCGGCACGAGCAGTTATCTCCTTGGCAACGTCGCCTGGGCCCACCTTCTTGCGAAGCGTTTCGACGAGGCCGCGCGACTCTTTCAGGCAGTCCGCGATCTCGAACCCGATTCCCCCCTCGCGTCGATCGGTCTGGCGGTCGTCCATGCCGAACAGGGAAAACCGGCCGAGTCGGTCGACGAGGCGCTCAATGCCATCGGCCAACGCTACTTCTGGCCGGAGGCCCATGCCCAGCTTGGAATCGCGCTCGTCCGCCTCGGCCAGATCGAGCGGGCGATCCAGGCGTTTGAGACGTCGCTCGCCCAGCGGCCCACGGCTCTGGCACATGGATGGCTTGCGATGATTCACGAACGGGTGACCAGCGACACCGCGAAGGCGACGACGCATCGGCGGATGGCGCTTGCCATCCGCGGCGGCCTTGGCAGTGAGTGATTCCTGAGACAACGCCCCCCATGACAGCAGAGCCACCAACTTCACAGTCCTCCATGCCGGCGATCCGCATCGTCGCTGCGGAGGGGATCGACCGGCGTGCCTGCCGGATGCTTTTGCCCGACAAGCCCGGCGTGGTCGGCTGGTCGCAACTGCTCGTCGCCAAAGACGCGGCGACCGGTGCGATTCTCGGTGCCGCAAAGGGTATGCCAGTGCGGATGGAGTCGAGCCAGTTTCAACTCCGCATCGCCGTCCATGTGCCAAAACCGTTTCGGCGTCGCGGCGTGGCCACGGCGCTCATCGACCACCTCGCGGGCCATGCCCGGGAGCAGGGTTTTCAGTCGCTGGCAGTGCTGCTCGAGCCGGAGGATCGCGACGCCGCGTTGCCCTTTCTCAGTGCCCGTGGGTTTCAAACAGTCGACCGGATGACGACGTTCGAAGCCCGCGTCGAGCGGATGGCGGCGTGGCTCTTCGAACGGCGGCGCTGGCTGATCGACCGCGGAGAGATACCAGCCACGGCACGCATCGTGCCACTGTCCGAAGCCCCGATCGACGCAGTCGCCGAACTCCACGCCCGCAGCATCGGCGGCGTCGCGCCGCGCATCGCGGCATCCCTCACAGAGCTGGCCCGTAGCTCCGACGGCCGCGACACGGTGGTGCTTTTGATCGACGGCGTCGTCGGTGGGTATCACCACTGCGATTCCAAGGGGGATCTCTCCATGACGCATGCCCTCGCCGTCACCGAGGATCTGCGTGGCGGCGGGGCCGGCTCTGGCTGGGCTGGGCTCTTGCTCCTGGCCGATCGGGTCGAGGAAGGCATAAGAAGGGGCGTCGTCCGCTCGCGGTTCAG
This sequence comes from Planctomycetaceae bacterium, assembly GCA_947459185.1. Lineage (GTDB taxonomy): Bacteria > Planctomycetota > Planctomycetia > Pirellulales > UBA1268 > CAMCQY01. The sequence continues at coordinate 17,494 of CANHCU010000013.1, forward strand.
CTGCCTCTCGACGGTTCGCCCCACGCTGCGGCTCGCGAACATTTTCGAAGCCGACATCGTCAGCATCGGCGAGTACCTCTGCCGCGATCTCGTCCGGTGAGAAAAAGAGAAAAAGGTGCCAGCCAACCTTTTTCCCGGCGAGTGCTCGACGACCGGCTGACGAGGCATATGGGTGCTGCCAGGATCAGCGCAGGAACGTCGTCACTTTCCCGGTATACCTATGGACATGGTTGGGCAGGGCGTTTCCGGTCCGCCCCCGCGAGAGGTTCCAACGTGGCAGTCGAGCTTCAACCCTTTTCCTGGCAGAGGATGATCGAAGCCGTGCAAGCCGTTCGTGACCGGGCGCTGCGGGCGACCGCGGCCCTTGAAAAAGCTGGGATCCCATACGCCGTGGCCGGCGGCAACGCCGTCGCCGCGTCGGTGGCCCGAGTCGATCGAGCCGCGGTCCGCAACACGCAGGATGTCAACATCCTCGTCCGCCGCAGCGATCTGCCGGCCGTGCAGACGGCGCTCGAGGCCGTTGGATTCGTGCGGGCGAGCGTGATGGGCTCGGAATGCTTTATCGACGGCCCTCAGGGGAGCCCGCGCGACGCCATCTATCTTCTCTTTGCCAATGAAAAGGTCCGGGAGTCGTATCCGCTCCCCACGGCCGACGTCACCGAGCGGGTGGCGGCGGATGACTACTCGATCGTGTCGCTCGAGGCGTTGGTGCGGATGAAGCTCAACTCAAACCGCCGCAAAGACCAGCTTCACCTCCTCGACATGCTTTCGCTGGGCCTGATCGACGCCTCCTGGCTGCCGCGGCTCATTCCAGAGCATGCCGCGAGGCTTCAGCAACTCATCGACGATCCCGAAGGTTAACTAGCCAGAAAGCCATAAAAGGGGACGCAGCTCTTTTAGCTTCCATGGCGGCGGGCTTCGATCACACTGGCCGCCGCCGCTGCAGCGTCACCGCGTTGATGCGGTTGCGCTGGTGGAGAGGTCAAAGTTGCACTCTGTGTTGCGGCCCTCGACGGGGCTCATGAGCAACTCCGACCGGCTCCGCTCGCTATAGCGGCCTGGGATGGACTCCTCCAAGATCGGCTCTCCGTTTCGGGAGTCGCCCTTCGGCTTGAAGAGGCTGATCGTCACCGCCATTTTGGTCGGATCGATCGTGGCGGCGTATCGCCCCTCCTTGTCGGTGAAGGCGTGCGAAGTACGGCCGTCGCCGGCCACCGGATAAAACATCATCGCCGCCGCGACGAGCGGCTCACCATCGATCGTAACCCTGCCGCTGACCGTCGTAGCCGCTGGCCGACAACCACAAAGCATCGCAAGCGAAACGAAGAACGCCATTCTCGCGGCGATTGCCGAACGAAAAGCCCGGTCGTGGCCTCCATGGTTCGCCCGCAGCCCGTGATGACGCACAGCGATCTCAGTCAAGTTGCACCGGTCTGCCGGAGTTCATGGTCGAGGCCTCCTGCCAGATGGACAAGCCGATCGAGTTGTCGATAAACCGCACCGAGCCGTCGCACAGCGACACGAATACGCCGCCCGAATGGGTGCTCCGTGCGGCGTGCGGCGTGTTCAAGCTTCCCGAGGCGTTCTGGCAGGGCAGGTTCACCGGGTCGTAGTCGGCACGGCATCCTTGGCCATAGGTCGTGTCAATACCCGAGTTTGGCGTCGCGAACGTCGAAAAAGCGACGTGGCTCACGCCGCTCCATGGAAACCCACGAGTATCAGCATCGGCATGCGCTGACGTAGTCGTACCGGTGGAATTGGCAGGCAACACTCCTTGATCGACGGGAAAACCGCGAGCCTCCGCCATGAGCAGCGTCTTCGATGAGCCATCGGTGATCTTGGAAAGACTGGTACAGAACGGAACAAAATTCGATAGCACGGTGCCGCCCTGAAACCCAAAGGGCGCGACGGGAGAGCTCTGGAGCCACCCGGATGTTCCTCCATTGACCATGTAGTTCATCCGGGCGCCGCAATTTCCTGAATTGGTGCCCAGGCTCGAGCCGCGTACGCATAAAAACGCGTTCGGCCTGTCGCTCGGGCAATAGTAGATCGAGGAGCGTCTCTCGCGGATCGTATTATTCCGCATGCCGTTGATCGGAGTCGCGCCGGTATCGTTGGAGCCCCTCGTAAAATTCCAGTTCGTATAGAGTTCACTCAATTCGACATACGGCCACAGAGAAACAACCCACGGCCGAGTGGCAGTCCCCGTGCTCGTGGTGGTTTCCGTTCCGGCGGTCGTTTCACGATTGGCGATGTAGGGAAAAGCCCGTTTCGCGTCGTGATGGTTTTGCATGCCCGTTGCCAGCTGCTTGAGATTATTCATGCAGCTGCCGCGGCGGGCACTTTCCCGGGCCTGTTGCACCGCGGGAAGGAGGAGACCGACGAGCACGCCGATGATCGCTATCACGACCAAAAGCTCGACGAGTGTGAAACCTTTTTCCGCCCGCATCATTCGCATCTCCCCCCCGCTTTGATTCTAGGCAACGCGACGACACGAAGCCGAGACAGCCTCCCGCTCCCCCGCGCGGGCAACTCCTCATCACCACCGCAACATCGGCGCAGCCGCTGTCGAACTCCAAAACTTTAAGCAACCGAGCCACGGGCCGCTATGGCGGCGCAAAAAATGTATTCAGAAACCTTAGCAACAATTGATAGAAAGTGGCGGCTCATCTCACGGGCGGTCGATTGCTAAGGATTGCGGGGCTTTTCTGTGCAGTGACGAGCACGCTCTGACTGCGCTGGCGTTATAGTGAGGACATGGGTCCGCGTTTGCCGTCCGACTCGCCAGCGATGCTCTGCGGCACTTCCCCTTCGTGATGCGGCAGGTGTGTGATGGACGAGCACCGAATGACTCCTGCCCGGCACCGCGAATTTGTCCAGCAGTTGTTTTTAGACCGCATCCCAGAGATCCGTCGTTTCGCCGGGGCCACTTTGCCTGATCTCTCCCTCGTGGACGAGGTGGTTCAGGAGACGTTCAGGGCGATCACGGCCGACGCTGTTTTCTACGACCCCACGCAGAGCTTTACGGCTTGGCTTCATCCCCACGTGCGCCGCACGGTCATCGAGGTGGGACGGAGGCTGGAGGCCGGGAGCCAGCCTTTTTCCGCAGAGGTTCTCGACAGCCTCACCGCGAGTCAGCCCGAGAGAGCCGCACCCGCGACACTGCGACGGTTCATGAAGGAGTGCGTCGAGGAACTCGCTCCGCAGGCTCGCAAGATCATCGACCTGCGATATCGCAAGGCGCTCAAGCCCCGCGAGGTTGCCAAGCTCATTGGCTGGACCAAGGCCAGCGTTCACGTGACCCTGAGCCGCTCGCGGGCGGCGCTTCGCAAATGCCTCGACAGCAAGCTGGCGGTAGCCGATGGCGACGTGTGGAGGAAAGCAACGTGAACGACATACGGATCAATGAACTGATCGACGCCTTCTTCAACTGCGATCTCGAAGGTGACGACCGTCTCGCGCTCGAGCGACTTCTGCTTCAGTCGCCGCAGGCCCGCGCCATTTTTTGGCGGAAGGCCGAGATTCACGAAGAGTTGCGCGACTGGGGGCTGGAACAATGGGACCGGATCGGTAGCCCACAACTGCCGGGACCGAGGCGGATGCCGTTGGCCCGGCTCCTCTTCGGGGCTGGCCGCGCGGCGAGGGCGGCGGCCTATCCGCTCACACTGCTCGTCGGCTGGCTCGTTGGCATGAGCGTCGCCTGGGCGATGCTGCCGCAGTCGCGGCCTGCCGTGAGCATTCCCCTCGAGCTTGCCAACGGCGGCTTCGAGGATGCTTCAGCCACTGCGATCTCGCCGGCCAAGGGCGTCGACCGGCTGGAACACCTCCAGACCGCGTATGGCGTGTGGACTGGGGATCGCGTGAGGGTGTGCGAGGCCGAGCAGGGCGTCACGCCCGCGGAAGGCAGTCACATGCTCGCATTGGAAAGAGCACTTCCTGGGCCGGGCGATCCGGCCGACACGCGGGCCGACTCATGTGACCTGTTTCAAGTCGTCGACCTGGCTGCGCATCGCGACCAGATCGCAAAGGGAGGCTGCACGCTCACGGCGTCTGCGCAGTTGATCGACGCGGGTCCACAGCGACCGGTGGCCACCGACTTCGTCGTGCGGGTTTATGTGTTTAGCGGTGTGCCGGAGACCCCGCTGGCCGGCTGGCCTCAGACGCGGCTCGACGCCTTGGCCACCGGCACGGAGCGGGTGACGTCGTTCGGCGGGCAGAAGGCGTGGCGCGAGATCGCGACACAGTCCGGCCTACCGAAAGACGCATCGTTTCTGATCCTCCAGATCGACGCCACGAACATGGACCGAACCCCCGGCCGGCCGGCAGCGGTGTTCGAACAGCACTATTGCGACAATGTTCGCGTCACGCTCCATGTGCCGCCCGACCAGATGAGCGGCAACTGACGTCTCTCCTCCAGCAGCCCCCCGGAGCCGCATCGTGACCATCCACCACAATCTCAACCGTCGCACTGTGCTGAAAGCTGCGGGCACATCGCTGGCCCTGCCGTTCCTGCCGTCGCTCTCGCGGCGGGCCTTCGCCGCGGAGGCAGCGCCAGTCGTGCCAAAGCGGATGATCGCGATCTCCTTCGGCTACGGAATTACCAAAGAAACCTGGTTTCCAGACCCTGCGAAGACGGGCACGGAGTTCACGCTCTCCGAAGGACTCAAGCCGCTCGAGCGGCACAAGTCACTGATCACGATCATCCAGGGACTCTCCAACAAGTTCTCCAATGAAGGCCACTGGGGCAGCACGTTCTACCTGACGGGCGCCAACCGCTACGCGGTCCCAGGCCTCAACTTCTACAACTCCGTGTCGGCCGATCAGGTCGTGGCGGAGGAGTATGGCAAGCACACGCGGTTCACATCGCTGCAACTCAACAGCAAGGACAACTACGAAAGCGGCCACGGACCGGGCCTCTCCCTGGCTTGGAACCGGCAGGGAAAGCCGATCGCGGGCATCGACACGTCGCTGGCTCTGTTTCACAAGCTCTTCGGCGACGACGAGGCCTCTCTGGAGGAGCGCCAAAGGGCGCTGACCGAGCAGCGGAGCGTACTCGACGCCGTGCTCGTGGAGGCCAAAGCGATCGACGGGAAGCTGTCGGCCGACGACCGCCGCAAACTCGACGAGTATTTCGAGTCGATCCGCGAGATCGAGACGCGGCTCGCAAAGGACGAGGCCTGGATGGCGCGACCGAAGCCCAAGGCCGAGGTCGCGCAACCGGCCGCGGAGCCGAACGGCATCGAGGAAACGAGGCTGATGCAAAATCTGATGATCGCCGCACTCCGCACCGACTCGACACGGGTGATCACCTACCGGCAGCCCCACTGGAACCTGATGAAGGCCCTCGACATCGACTACCACCCGCACGACGTGAGCCACTACTCGCCCGGCAGCCGCATGCAGGCCTCGCAGAAGCGGGACCTGGAGATGAGCAGGCTCCTCGCGGAATTCATCGACAAGCTGGCGGCGGTGAAAGAGGCCGACGGCTCCACGCTGCTGGACAACGTGTCACTCTCCTTCGGGAGCAACATCTGCTCCATTCACTCGCTCGACAACTGCCCGACGATCCTGGCGGGCGGAGCCGCGGGCGTGAAGCACGGCCGCCATGTCGTGCTCGCGGCCAAGCAGACTCCGCTGTGCAACCTCTGGGTCACGCTCATGCAGGGGCTCGGCATCGAGGTCGATGCCCATGGTGATTCGACCGGCACGCTCGGCGAACTGACGGCGTAACTGGCTCGGGCGACGTTCCTCCCACCTGGATGCACTACCGATGAAGACGCAATCAGTCGCGATGATGGTCGCACTCGCTGCCGTCATGACAAGTGCGGATGCTGCCGTGCCCACGGCACGAATGGAGGGCGGGCATGTCGCGTTCCTGCAGGCCAATTGTGGGAAGTGCCACGCGGGGGCGGATACCGACAGCGGCGTGCGACTCGACGATCTGCCGCTGGAGATCGCGACGACCGAGGCGGCCGACCGCTGGCAGAAGGTAATGAACGTTCTCAACTCGGGCGAGATGCCGCCGGAGGACGAGCCGCAGCCGGATCGAGGCGAAAAGACGGAGCTCCTGGCAGATCTCGCCCAGACGCTCGTGGTGGCCCGGAAGGTGATCGGCGAGCAGGGCACGAGGCAGATCATCCGGCGGCTCAACAAGCGGGAATACAAGAACACGATCCGCGATCTCCTCGGCGTGGAGATCGACGTGACGGAGCTGCCGCAGGACGGCGGGGCTGGGTCGATGGACACAGTGGGGGCGGGGCTCGCGATGTCGAGCGACCAGTTCGAGTCGTATCTCGCGCTTGGCCGCAAGGCCGTCGAGGAGGCGATGGCGGCCCAGAAGGGGGCCACTGCCAAGCCACAGACCCACCACCGCGACAGCGAAACCTTCGTCAATGAGCAGCAGCGGAAGATCATGAAGCAGAAGGAGGAGGCCAACGCCAAGTATGTCGCCTGGACACAGGCCATCGACGAACTGGCGAAGCTTCCCGAGCACGCCGACGTCGTGGCCGACATCACGAAACGGATGGGTGGCCGGGGTGATTTCAAGTCGCAGTACTACCGAGAGTGGGATCGGCTCGTCGGGAAACCGGCGGTCAAGGACTTCGGCTACAACGACGCGTTTGCAATCGACTTTTTTGGTCGTGACTCCGCGCTCAAGTCGCTGCCGACGCTGCGGAACTATTACGAACAGCCTGCCACCGAGACGGGCGTCTATCTCGGTTGCCACATGGTGCACAACACCGAGTCACACAAAATCCCCGACGCCTGGCCGCCTGGTGAATACGTTTACCGCTACCGGATTGCCGCCGCGGAAGGTGCGGAGTGGCACCAGCGATTCGTCCAGTTCGGAACAAAGGGAAACGGCCTCGACAATTTCGATCTCATGAGCACGCACGAGGTGACGGGCACGCTCGACACCCCGCAGATCTTGGAGGTGAAGGTCCGCGTGGGCAGCGGCCCGAACCGGGTCTATTCGATTCGCGAGAAGCGGCGGATCAAGCGGGGCACCGACAACGACCGGTTCATGAAGTCGTTCCACGCGATTGGCCGCGGGCCGACGCCCGTGATCTGGGTCGACTGGGTGGAGATCGAGGGCCCGCTGCCGACGGAGCCGGGTAGGTCGGAGCCGGTGTCGCTGATCGCGTCGACACAGGACGCCAATGGAGCCCGTGACGTGATTGAGCGGTTGGCCACCCGGGCATTTCGTGGCGAATCTCCCAAGACGGAGTACGTCGATCGTCTCATGAATATCTTCGAGGCTCGGCTGACCGCCGGTGATTCGTTCGAGGCGGCCTTAAGACATCCTCTGGCAGTCGTGCTCGCGTCGCCGCCGTTTCTCTACCTCGCGGAGCCTGGCGTCGCGGGGAAACCGCGGCCGCTGTCGGGCGTCGAGCTGGCGAATCGCCTCTCGTATTTCCTTTGGAGCAGTCCGCCGGACGAGGAACTGCTGGGGTACGCAGCCCAAGGCGAGCGAGGGAGGTCCGCGGTGCTGGCGGCGCAGGTCGATCGCTTGATCGAGAGCGACCGATTCGATGCATTCCTCGACGGCTTCCTCCATCAGTGGCTCGACATGGAACGACTCAACTTCTTCGAGTTTGACGCCCAAAAACACCGCGACTTCGACGACAGCATGAAGAAGGCGGCGAGGCAGGAGGTCTATCGCACGTTTGCTTCCGTGCTACGGAGTGGCGGCAGCCTGCGGGAGCTGTTGTCGAGCGACTATGTCATCGCAAATGGCCTTCTGGCAAAGTACTACGGGCTCGAAGGCGTCAGCGGCGACGAGTTCCGGCGGGTGGCGCTGCCCGCAGGTTCACCGCGGGGTGGCCTTCTGGGGATGGCGGCCATCCACGCGATGGGCAGCGACGGCACGTCGTCCCATCCGATCCACCGGGGCGTGTGGGTGGCGAAGCACCTGTTAAACGACCCGCCGCCGCCGGCGCCGCCGAACGTGCCGCAGCTCTCGCGGCTGGAAGGAAAACTGCTCACCGCGCGGGAGCGGTTCGAGGCCCACCAGGAAGAGCCGCAGTGTGCGAGCTGCCACCGGCGGTTCGACCCGATCGGCTTCGGCCTCGAAAACTTCGACGCGGCGAGCCTGTGGCGGACGACCGACAGCGACACGAAAAAGGGCCTCGGCACGAAAGAGTGGCAGATCGACCCGGCAGGCAAGCTTCACGGCGGCCCAGAGTTCGAAGACTTTTTCCAGCTACGGAAGATCGTGGCCGACCGCGTCGACGCCTTCGCGACCGGTTTCACCGAGGCCCTGCTCGAATACGCCCTCGGCCGGCCCTGTGGCTTCGCCGATGACGAACTCGTCCAACAGATCGTGTCACGAGCCCGCGCTAAGGATTGGCAGCTGCGCGAGTTCTTCCAGGCCCTCGTCGCCAGCCAGGAGTTTCAAGCGAAATGAATCGCCCGCACCTGCTTTCGTCGCTCACCATCGTCCTGGCCGCGCTCGCCACCACACCGTTGGCCCGCGGGCAGGGGCTGGCTGTCGGCACCGTCGTATTGAAGGAAGACTTCACCGTCGGCCCGGAGCGGGCCAACCCCCAGGCATTCGGTGGTGGCAAGACCTGGAACATCCCCGATACGTGGGAGTGGCGAGACGGTGCGGCTGCCAGCAGCTACGACCGCATGAAGTTTCCGGGAAAGGCCCATGGCAAATCGATCGATCCCAAATTCAAGGCCCACGATGTCCGCGTCCGCTACCGGGTGAAATTCGAGGCCGAAGGTGCGAGGCTCGACATGATCATCAACGCCCCGCTGAAGCCCGGGAAGCCGGGGAGCGTCCTCTGGCACATCGGCGACGTAGTCACCCGCGTCACGACGCCGAACGCCCGTGACGACGTCTCGATCGGCGAGCGCGACTTTACCCGCGACACGAATCATTCGGCACTCGCGGGCAAAAAGCTCGACCCGGCGGTGCTCGAGAAGCCCGAGGGCACCTTCGGCAGCGCGTATGGCATCCCCGGTGCCGCCACGCACGCGAAGATCGGCCTCGTCACCGACCGGTGGTACGATTTTGTAGTCGAGGTTGTCGGCACGCGGTGGACGCTGTGGGTTGACGGCAAGGAAACGCTCGCGCTCGACCTCAAACGCTCGGATGTCGAGAAAGAATCGATCAACTTCATCGGCTTCGGACCGTTCCTCCTCGACGATATCGTGATCGAGGACCTGCCCCGCAGGTAAAACGTCGAGACTGAATCCCCGGCCGGCGGCTCCGGAGACACTAAGCACATTCCATGCCAGACAAGATTGAACTCTGCCCCTTGCTTTACGCCGTTTCTTTGGAAAAACCCGATTCGAAGCTAGAATATTGGTCGATGAATAGGTATCGATGAAATCTTGAGACATTCCGGTGTCGCCGAAGGGATCGTGACTGCATGAGCCGCATCACGCCTGCTATCCTGAGATCGATCTGCCTGCTGGCGATTTCCGCCGCGGCGGTAGCCGTGCCCGAGCGGATCGCTGAGAGCTCCCCGTCGCCGGGAGACATCGCCTTCTTCGAGTCGAAGATTCGGCCCGTGCTCGTGCAGCACTGCTACCAGTGCCACTCTGCCGAGGCCCTTCGGGCCGGCAAGCTCAAGGCCAACCTGCTCGTCGATTCCCGCGATGGCATGGCCAAGGGGGGCGAGAGCGGCGCGGCCGTCGTGCCCGGCAAGAAAGAGGAAAGCCTGCTGCTCGCGGCCCTCAAGTATGACGGCTTCGAAATGCCGCCGGCAGGAAAACTGCCCGAAGAGGTGATCGCCGACTTTGAGAAGTGGATCGACATGGGCGCTCCCGATCCCCGCGATGAGCCCACGGCCGTCGTCGACGAGCGGACGATCGATGTCGACGCGGGGCGACAGCATTGGTCGTACCGTCGGCTGGCACCAGCGTCGGTGCCCGACGTGAAAAACACCGCCTGGGCCAAAAACGACATCGACCGGTTCGTCCTCGCCAGGCAGGAGGCGGCCTCCTTCAGCCCCAGCGCCGAGGCCGCCAGGGAAACACTCGCACGACGCGTATTCTTCGACCTCATTGGCCTGCCGCCCACGCCGGAAGAGCTCCAGCAGTTCCTTGCGGACACGTCGGCCGATGCCTACGAACGACTGGTCGATCGGCTGCTCGCCAGCCCGCGGTTCGGCGAACGCTGGGCTCGCCACTGGCTCGACACGGTGCGGTTCGGCGAGAGCGGCGGGTATGAGTTCGACTCCGACCGCGGCGGCGCCTTTCATTATCGCGACTGGGTGATCAAGGCGGTCAACGCCGACATGCCCTACGACGAATTCCTCCGCCTGCAGGTCGCGGGCGACCTGATCAAGCCGGGCGACTACGAGGCGACGAGTGCCACCGGCTTCCTCGTGGCGGGCCCCTATCCCAATCAGGTCACCGCCAAAACCGTCGAACCGATCCGCTACGACCAACTCGACGACATGGTGGCCACGCTCGGGTCGAGCGTGCTCGGCATGACGATCGGCTGCGCCCGCTGCCACGACCACAAGTACGACCCAATCGCCCATCGCGACTACTACGCGATGATCGCCTGCCTCGGAAAGGCCGTGCAGCAGGAGAGGGGCATCGATCCCGATCCGGCTACGACGAAAACGAAGCACGACGCCTGGCTGGCGACCAAGGCCCCGGTCGTCGCCGAGGCTGACCGTTTTCAGCGTGAGCAGCTTGCTGCAAAGCTGGCAAAATGGCTCACCGGCGATGCCGCAAAGCAGCAGGCCGCTCCTTGGCAGGTGCTCGACCCGCAGTCGCTCAAGGCAGCGAAAGCCACGCTGCTCGAGGAGGCCGGAGATACGGTCGCCGCGTCAGGAAAACTCGAAGGGAACGACAGCTACACGCTCACGTTTCGCACCCATCAGAAAGGCCTGACTACCCTGCGGCTCGAGCCGCTCGCGAGCCCGTCGTCGCCCGGTGGCGGCCCTGGCACGGGCAAGGATGGCGGGTTTCGGCTGAGCACGCTCAAGGTGACGGCCACGCCGCTCGTCGCAGCGCCGGATAGAAAACCTGTCACGCCAAAGCTGCAGGCAGTGGCTGCGAGCTTCCAGGAGCCGGGCTTCGAACTGGACAAGGCCGTCGATGGCGATGCCAACACGGGCTGGTCGATCGGCGGCCAGACCGGCAAGGACCATGCCGCGGTCTTCGCCTTCGACCAGCCAATCGGCTTCGAGGGCGGCACGCAGCTCACCGTCGAACTTCAGTTTCAGGCTAATCAGCATGGCCTTGCGAAGTTCCGCCTCGCAGCCGCATCGACGCCCGAGCCGCTCGGCCTCGCCGACCCCGCCGCGCCGCAGGCGGTCCGCGAGATCGCCACGCTCTTCGACGCCGCGAAGGCGGCCGCAGGCGATCTCGCGAACGAAGGTGTCGGCCGCGAGGCGCTCCGCTGGTTCCGTCGGTTCGATGCCGATGCCGAGCGAGTGCTGGCCGCCCTCGACGCGATCGATGCGAAGGAGCCGAAGCCCGATCTGCACCAGGTCTACGCCGCCACCAACGGCGCGTGGGTGATCACCGGCAACTCGCAGGGAGTGCGGAGCGGCGACCAGGATGTGTTCGTGCTCGCGCGGGGCGAGGTGGGCCGCAAGAAGGGCAAGGCGGCCCCGGGGTTCGTGCTGGCCGCGGTCGCGTCGGACGATGCCGAAACCGGTCTGTTCTCCGATCCCGAAAGTAAGCCGCTGCCCGACTCCCGCCTGGGACTCGCGGCATTTCTCACCGACGTGAACCGTGGTGCCGGTCCGCTCTCCGCCCGCGTGATCGTCAACCGTCTCTGGCATCACCACTTCGGCCGTGGCATCGTCGCCACACCAAACGACCTGGGCACGCAGGGCGACAAGCCCACGCATCCGGAACTCCTCGAATGGCTGGCCAACCGGCTCGTGGACGAGCATTGGAGCCTGAAGGCCATCCATCGGCTGATCGTGACGAGCGCCACCTACCGGCAGTCGGGCGCCGTCGATGACGACCGGCGGGCGAAGGATCCCGACAACCAGTTGCTCTGGCATCGCCGGCCCACGCGGCTTGAGGGCGAGGTGATCCGGGACGCGCTGCTCGCGGCATCCGGCCGGCTCGACGCTCAGATGTATGGCAGGAGCCTCGTCGGCGCAGGCTCCCCGCGACGCAGCATCTATATCCGGGTGAAACGGAGCGAGCCGGAGCCGTTCCTGGGGGTCTTCGACCAACCGGAGCCGATCCAGTCGGTTGGGGCACGTGGCGTCGCGACCGTTCCGACGCAGGCGCTCACGATGATGAATTCCCCGCTCGTCCGCTCGGCTGCCGAAGGGCTCGCGGAGCGGGCCCGCAAGGCCGTGGGCGGCACGGGATCGGAGACAATTGAATACTGTTTCACCGTCGCCTTGTCGCGGAAGCCCTCTGCCGACGACGTCGCACGATTCACCAGCTTCCTCGCGGCCCGCGAACAGGCCGCCGGCGGCGACGACGCCCAGCGGAAGGCCGCCCTCGCCGATGCCTGCCACCTCATGCTCTGCCTCAACGAGTTCATCTATGTTGACTGATCAAATGCGGTTGACTGACCAAATGCGGTCGACTGACCAGACACCGTCGATCGGTGAGCTGCTGCTGCCCGCCCGGCGGCGGTTTCTGCGCGAGTCCGGGCTCGGCTTCGGGTCGCTGGCGCTGGCATCGCTGCTCGGCCAGGATGCCAGCGGCAATACGTCCGGCAGTGCGACCGCCGGTGCCGCGGGAAGCATGTTGCCGCACCATGCCCCGAAGGCAAGACGGGTGATCTGGCTCTTCATGACGGGCGCGCCGTCGCAGGTGGATACCTGGGACTATAAGCCGGAGCTACAGGCCCGAAACGGCGAGCCGCTGCCGGGCGCTGACAGCCAGGTCGGCTTCTTCCAGACCAGCGGTAAGTGCCTCGCGAGCCCGTTCAAGTGGGCGCAGCACGGCCAGTCGGGCACGTGGGTGAGCGATCTTTTCCCTCACCTCTCGCAGCACGTAGACGACATCTGTTTCATCCACTCGATGCACCTGCGGGCCAACAACCACGCCCCGGCGGCGATGGAGCTGATGGGCGGGTTCAGCCGGCCCGGCATGCCGAGCATGGGGGCCTGGCTCGACTACGGCCTCGGCTCGATGAACGAGAACCTCCCCAGCTTCGTCGTCATGCACGAGCGGAAGCCGCGTGGCGACGACCAGATCTGGTCGGCCGGCTTCCTGCCAAAGAATTATCAGGCGCTGGCGATCGATGCCCGGCGGCCGGTGGCGATCGACAACCTCTCGCTGCGGCAGGGGCACAGCCTCGAATCGCAGCGGGCGGAGCTCGACCTGCTCGCCGCGGTCAATGCGGCCCATGCGGCCGGCCGTCCCACGCAGGCCGATCTGGCGGCGCGGATCAAGAGTTTCGAGCTGGCCTACCGGATGCAGACGGCCGCGCCGGAGGCGATCGACCTGTCGCAGGAGTCGAAGGCCACGCACGACCTCTACGGCACCGAAGATCCCAAGTGCAAGGTCTTTGCGAAGCAGTGCCTCACGGCCCGGCGGCTGCTCGAACGGGGCGTGCGGTTCGTGCAGATCTTCGCGGGCCGCGGCGTGGGCGGGGATGGCAGCGTGGACGACGTGCCATGGGACGGCCACAGCAACATCGAGACCAACCACCGCGAATGCGGCCTCGCCACCGACCGGCCCGCCGCCGCGCTCCTGGCGGATCTGAAAGCACGCGGCCTGCTTGAAGACACGCTCGTGATCTGGGGCGGCGAGTTCGGCCGCACGAGCGATTCGCAGGGAGGCAAGGGGCGCGACCACAACCCCGGCGGCTTCACGCTCTGGATGGCCGGCGGCGGTGTGAAGGGCGGATTTCATTACGGCTCGACCGATCCCTTCGGCTACAAGGCGATCGAGAACAAGGTGCACGTGAACGACCTGCACGCGACGCTGCTGCATCTGCTCGGCATCGACCACGAAAAGCTCACCTACCGACACAACGGCCGGAATTTCCGGCTGACGGACGTCGGCGGCCACGTTATCTCCGACGTCATCGCCTGAGACGACTCAGGCTCACGGCCCGTAGGCAGTTGACATAAGGAATGTACGCCCGTACAGTCCCTGGACAGGGATCACTTTGTCCTGCCTGCCTTGGAGGATCATCGCCATGCTCGCCCGTCTGCAGACCTTTTCATTGTTGGGGATCGATGCGGTGCCCGTGGACGTGGAGGTGGACGTCTCGACGGGTGCCCTGCCCTCGACCGTGCTCGTCGGCCTACCCGATCCCGCCATCCGCGAGAGCACGCACCGCGTCGCGCGGGCCATGGTCAACTCGGGCTTCAATCGGCCCAACGATCGGATCGTGATCAACCTCGCCCCGGCAGAGATGCCCAAACAGGCGGCCACGTTCGACCTGCCGATCACCCTCGGTATCCTCGCCGGCAGCGGACAGTTTTCCTCGGAGCGTTTCCAAGACTATGCGGTGGTGGGCGAACTCTCGCTGGAGGGCTCGACACGGCCAACGCGGGGCGCCCTCTCGGTGGCCATCTCCGCGGCGCGGCAGAAAAACCTCCGGGGGCTGGTCGTGCCGACGGCGAGTGCCACGGAGGCGGCGGTCGTCGAAGGCATCGAGGTGATCCCGGTCTCGTCCCTCACCGAGGCCGTCCAGTTTTTCGCAGGAGACATCACCATCCCGCGATGCCCGCCGAGGGTCACCGAATGGTTCGATCGCTTCGCCGCCTACGACGTCGACTTTGCCGACGTCCGCGGCCAGGAGGCCGCCAAACGGGCCGTCTGCGTGGCGGCAGCTGGTGGCCACAACTGCGCGATGGTTGGGCCTCCCGGCGGCGGTAAGACGATGCTCGCCAAACGGATTCCGACGATCCTGCCGCAGCTCTCAGCCGCCGAGTCGATCGAGACGACACGCATCTATAGTGCGCTCGGGCTCCTGTCCGCCGGCCAGCCACTCTTGGCTACGCGTCCCTTCCGGGCCCCGCACCACACGATCAGCGAGGCCGGCCTGATCGGCGGCCGATCGATACCGATGCCGGGCGAGATCTCACTCGCGCATAACGGCGTCCTTTTTTTGGACGAACTCCCAGAGTTCAACCGTCGCACGCTCGAGGTGCTCAGGCAGCCGCTCGAGGATGGCTTCGTGTCGATCAGCCGGGCCAAGGGGAGCACGCGGTTTCCGGCCGACTTCATGATGGTGGCAGCGTTCAATCCATGCCCGTGCGGCTATCGCGGCGATCCGCGGCGGCAGTGCCAGTGCACTGCGCCGCAAGTCGAACGCTATATGAGCAAGATCTCCGGGCCGCTGCTCGATCGGATCGACATCCACCTGGAGGTGCCAGCGGTGCCGTTTCGCGAACTCTCGGCCAGCCGGGCTGGCACCTCGAGCAGCCAGATGCGGGAGGCGGTGATGGCGGCCCGCATCCGACAGGCGGAGCGGTTCGCGGGCCTGCCGGTTCGCTCCAACGCGCGGATGACGAGCCGTCAGGTTCGGGAGTTCTGCCCGCTCGAGCCAGCGGCCGCAGAGTTGGTCAAGGCGGCGGTGAGCGATCTGGGCCTCTCGGCCCGCGCCCACGACAAGGTGCTCAGGGTCGCCCGCACGATCGCCGACCTCGATGCCGCGGCAACAATCGGCTGTGCCCATGTGAGCGAGGCGATCAACTACCGCGTGCTCGACCGTGGTCTGTGGACCTGAGCACGTTAACTGCCACCGCCGCTCGACACCGAGGGGAGACTTCTGCGACAATCCGTGCATGCTTCCGTCCCGATCGATCCACGACACCATCGCATTCGACCGGCCCGCCGGCCTTCCGTGGCGGCGGCTACTCACCATCGCGGTAGCCCTTGCGTGCCTTGGTGTCCTTGCGCTCGCGGTTGACCTGGACGTCGCCCGCTGGTGCAAAGCGGGACACATTCCCAAGGAGATCATGCGGTTCCTCAACTTCTCCGAGGTCTTCGGCCACGGGATCGGCGTGGCTACGATCCTGCTGGCCGCCGCCGTGCTTGATCCCACGCTCGTGGGCCGTCGTGCCGTGCCGCGGTTTGGCAGTCTGCCGTTCAGCCGTGATCTGGGGTGGATGGTCATGACAGCATTTGCGGGCGGCATCGCGGCCAACGTGATCAAGGCCACGCTGGTCGATCGGGTCCGCCCGCGGGCCGCCGATCTCGCCGCGGCCGCCTCGTCGCTCGCCACGTTTGGCGACTCCTTGGCTGCCAACATTGCCAGCCACAGCGATATCAATAGTTTTCCATCCGGTCACGCCGCCACAGCCGCAGGGCTCGCGGCAGCGTTGGCGTGGAAATATCCTCGCGGCACCTGGTTCTTCGTCGCGTTGGCCGCGGCCGCAGCAGCCCAGCGGGTGGCCAGTTTGGCGCACTATCCCAGCGACGTTTTTATGGGTGCGGCGGTTGGGCTTCTCAGCGCCGCGTTTTTGCTCGGCACGAAATCGACCCACGCCACGCAGGCCAGTGGTCCATCGGACGGCCCCCTCAACACGGTCCGCTGAGGGAGGCCGAGCAAGGCTGGAGCAGCGCCCACGCAGCGGCCGGCTTTGGGGCGGGAAAGTAGTTTCTGGGCCGGCTTCGTGCTACGATATGGGGCATCGGAGCACGCTCCGGTTCATACCTGCTGGTTTTCCCACCTTCATTCGCCACCGGACACGAATCCGAGATTCACGCATGCCAGCCCCGAAAAAAGCACGCAAGATAGCCGTCGGCAAGTCATCGGATGCGACGTCTGCGGACGTCGCGACAGCGACCGCCGCCAGTTCGGAAAAGCCAGCCGGCAAGCGGGTGCTGCTCGTCGACGACGACACGGAGATCGTGGAGTCGATGCGGACCGTGCTCGAATCGCGTGGCTACGAGATCCTCATTGCCCGTGACGGCAACCAAGGCCTGATGATGGCGGAGAAGGACGAGCCCGATCTCGTCGTGCTCGACATGATGATGCCCAAGCGAAGCGGCTTCCTGGTTCTGGAAAAGCTGCGACGGAGCCGCCCGGTGCCGATGAAGGTGATCATGATCACGGCCAACGAGGGCAGTCGGCACAAGGCGTATGCCGAGATGCTGGGCGTCGACGACTACATCCGCAAGCCATTCGCCATGGACAGGCTGCTGGCGAGCATCGACAAACTGCTGTCCTAAATCGAGACGGGCGTCCGCTATTCCCGCGCTTCTCCGCGGGCTTTGGCAACACCCCGCCCTGCCGAAACACCCCAGGCCTCCGGTGGCAAGCAGGGCGAGATGGGCAGGTGATTCTTGAGATTGACCCGTTTTCGGGCGGGGCCTACATTCCGGCGGTACGTTCCATTTCGCCACGGAATCTGAATCCCACGTGACTTCTCCGACCGCATCTCCGGGCCTGCACGACGACCTCAAGGAACGCGTGCGCGATGCGATCGACATTGTCGATCTGGTGGGTACATACCTTTCGCTGCGGCGTGCGGGCAAGGCCATGGTGGGCCTCTGTCCCTGGCACGAAGACTCCCGCCCCAGCTTTCAGGTCAACCCAGAACGCCAGACCTTCCGCTGCTGGGTCTGCAACATCGGCGGCGACGTCTTCAGCTTCCTCATGAAGATGGAGCGGCTCGAGTTCCGCGAGGCGCTCGAGCAATTGGCGCAGCGAGCCGGCATCGACCTGCCCCGCGGCCGCGGCGGCCTGCCCACCGATGAAAAAGCCTCCATTCTCGCCGCGCTCTCCTGGGCCGCTGATCGCTATCGCGACTGCCTCCGCAGCGCCCCCGACGCGAAGCCTGCCCGCGACTATCTCGCGGCGCGTGGCCTGACGCAGCAGACGATCGACACCTTTCGCCTCGGCTATGCCCCGCCAGCCTGGGACTGGCTCCTCAGGCAGGCCTCGGCGGCCGGCATCTCGACCGCCCATCTGGCCAAGGCCGGCCTCGTGGTCGAACGGCAGGATCGCTCGGGCCACTACGACCGATTCCGAGACCGGGCCATGTTTCCGATCTGCGACCATCTCGCGCGGTGCGTTGCCTTCGGTGGCCGCGTGCTGCCGGGTGCCCCGCCCGACTCCGCGAAATACATCAACTCCCCCGAGACGCCACTCTTTTCGAAGAGTTCGATGCTCTACGGCCTCGACACGGCCCGCGATGCGATGAGCAAATCGCGGCGGGCGATCGTCGTTGAGGGCTACACCGACTGCCTGGCGGCACGGCAGGCAGGGATTCATGACGTCGTCGCCGTTCTCGGCACGGCCCTCGGCGAGCGGCACGCCAAACTGCTCAGGCGGTATGCCGACCGAATCGTGCTCGTGCTCGACGGCGACGATGCCGGCCGCCGCCGCGCCAACGAGATTCTCGACGTGCTCCTCGCCGAGCCGATCGATCTGCGAATTGCACGGCTGCCAACGGGCGTGGACCCGTGCGAGTTTGTGCTGGAACAGGGCCGCGACGCCTTCGAGGCGCTCGTAGCCTCGGCAGGTGACCCGCTCGACTACCGGCTCGACGAGGCCCTTGCCAGCCTTGCGCCTGACGCCGGTGATGACGCATCGCTGGCCGCCGTCGAGAGCGTGCTTACGGCGCTCGCCAAGGTGGCAGCCCAGTCGTCGCTCACGCCGTCGCAGTCCCGGCTCCGCGAGGATCAGGTGGTGGGCCGGCTCTCGCGTCGGTTTGGCCTCTCCCGCGAGGCCCTGCGGTCTCGAATGCTCGCCCTGCGAACCACCTCCGGAAAACGCTCCAGCACCACAGCCGCCCGGTCTGAAACCGGCAATGAGAGCGACGCCATGGCCCCCTCCCCCGGCCTGATGCGACGGCTTCCGGCCTGGGATCGCGAGGTGATCGAGGTGCTCGTCGGTGTGCCGGATGCCGCGGGCTTGATCGTTCGCGAGGTCCAATCGGCAGAACTCGAAACCCAGGAGGGCCGCGCCGTGCTGGAGGCCGCCCGCCGCCTGCACGCCGAAGGCCGCGAGATCGCGTTGGCGGGCTTGTTGCTTGAGATTCACGACCCCGCGGTGCAGAGCCTGCTGGTCGCCGTTGACGAGACGTCGGCGACGCGAACGCCGCTCGATTCACAGGACCGCGTCCACCACCTCGAAGACGCTCTGCGACGCCGCTCGGCTCAGCGGCAGGCGCACCGCAGCGCACGTACACTGAAAACCTCCCGGCTGGATCCCGGCTCGGAGGCGGCTCTATTGGAGCAGCTCGTCGCCCAACGGCGGGCTGTTCAAGGCATGACTGATGTCGATGAGGGCATGACCGAACCCAAGGATGGGTGAAGGTGCCCGTCTCGTCGCTGCAATCGGCCTCGCCGGGAACATCGCTTCCTGGCAGGTCGGGGGGCGGTGCGCGAGGTGACGGTACGATGGTGAAGGAGAACCTACTGATGCGTCGATCTGCGAGCACCCTGTCGATGTCCCAACCTGAAAACGACTCCCGCCCGGCCCACGCCGGCAACGACCACGATGCCCAGCCCGACGCGGCAGCTGAGTCTGCCACGCCGCTGTCCGGTTCCACCGCGCACGCCGACGCCGATTTGACGGCGCTGATCGTGGCCGGCAAGGAACAGGGCTATCTGACGTTCGATCAGGTCAACTCCTACCTCCCCGACGAAGCGGTTGACCCGGAGAAGATCGACTGCCTCCTGGTCGCGCTCGAGGAGCAGGGAATCGAACTCGTAGACACTCCGCCCGAGCCGGGCGAACAGGTTGCCGCGACGACAGCGCCGGCCGCCAAGCCGCGTGCTCCGCAGCCGCGCCGCGACGAGGCGATCACAACGGCGCCGTCGAACGCCGGCAACGATCCGATCCGGATGTACCTGGCCCAGATGGCCGAGATCCCGCTGCTCACGCGGGCCGAAGAGATCTCGCTTGCCAAAAAGATCGAGGTCACCCGCAAGCGGTTCCGCCGCGCGATCCTTGGCTGTTCCTATTCGATGCAGGCCACGGTGGAGACGCTCCGCCGCGTCCACGAGGGGAAGCTGCCGTTCGATCGCACGATCAAGGTCTCGCTCACCGAACGACTGACCAAAGAGCAGATCCAGTCGCGGATGCCCCACAACCTACAGACGCTCGAGCACCTCATCGAGCAGGACAAGTCCGACTTCCGCCTGCTGATCAGTCGCAAGACGTCGGCCGAGGCGGCCCGCGCCGCTCGGATGCGGTTTCGCCGCAGCCGTGGCAAGTCGCTGATGCTCGTCGAGGAACTGAGCCTGCGGACGCGCCGCGTGCAACCGCTGGTGAAACTGCTCCGCGGCATGTCGGGACGCATGGACGATCTCCAGCGGGGCCTGCGGCTGATGGACTCGGGAGACATGTCCCGCGACGATCGGGCCGACATGCGGAAGGAACTCCGCGACCTGATGCTGACGACGCTCGAGAGCCCGCGGTCGCTCCGGCGGCGGGTCGATATGTTCGCCCGTCTCAAGGCGGAATATGAGGCCGCCAAGCGGAACCTCTCGGCGGCCAACCTGCGACTGGTCGTGTCGATCGCCAAGAAATACCGTAACCGCGGCCTGAGCTTTCTGGATCTCATCCAGGAGGGCAACACGGGCCTGATGCGGGCGGTGGACAAGTATGAATACCGCCGTGGCTTTAAGTTCTCGACCTACGCGACCTGGTGGATCCGTCAGGCGATCACCCGGGCGATCGCCGACCAGGCCCGCACGATCCGCATCCCGGTGCACATGATCGACGTGCTCTCGAAGCTGCGGACCACCTCGAAGAAACTCCTTCACGAGCTTGGCCGCGAGCCGACATCGGAGGAGATCGCGCAGGCAGCCGGTGTGGGGATCGAGGAAGCTCGCCGGGTGCTCGACATGGGCCGACAGCCGATGAGTCTTGACCGGCCCGTGGGCGAGAGCGAAGACGCCAGTTTCAGCGAATTTGTAGAAGATTCGAGCACCGTGAGCCCCACGCATTCTGCCACGCATGGGCTGCTCAAGGACCGGCTCGAGTCGCTGCTGAAAACCCTCACCTACCGTGAGCGGGAGATCATCCGGCTGCGATACGGCCTCACCGATGGCTACACCTACACGCTCGAAGAGGTGGGACGGATCTTCCGGGTGACACGGGAGCGTGTCCGGCAGATCGAAGCCAAGGCGGTCAAGAAGCTGCAGCACCCGGTCCGCTCGAAGCAGCTCGAGACCTTCATGGAAGCGATGCCCGGCTAACCTTCTGCCGTCTCGGCGGTGCGACACGATAACGGGCCGGCTGCGCAGGCAGCCGGCCCGGTGTTTTTCAGCCTTTGATCTGGTAAACTTTCGCGGCGGGGACTCTCCCCGACCGAACCGAAAGCGACCCTATGGCCACGGCCGTCATCAGCGAAATCATGCGGACGCTGCACCGCATCCATACCCAACTGTCCGATCTGCGGGGTCGGATCGTCGCCGGCCCACGTCAGGTCGCGGCTCACACCGCACAGGTTGACGCGGCGGAGGCGGCCCGGACGGGCGTGCAGGAAGACGTCAAGAAGGCCAAGATGGCCGCCGATCAAAAGCAGCTGCAGCTGAAGACGTCCGAGGCAAAGATCCGCGATCTCGACGCCAAGCTCAACGCCTGCAAAACCAATCGCGAGTATCAGACACTCACGGAGCAGATCGCGGCCGACAAGATGGCCACGAAGGTGCTCGAGGACGAGATCCTCGAGGCACTCGACCGAATCGACACGATCAAAAAAACGCTTCCCACGGCGGAGACGGCCGTGGAGGCTGCCCGCAAACTGCTGGGTGAGGCAAAGGCCCGTGTGGCCACCGAGGGAACGCACCTCGAGGCCGAAGTGCAGCGACTCCGTGGAGAACTCGAGGCAACGGAGCGGGAACTCCCCGCCGACATCCGCGATCTCTATGGTCGCGCCGTCAAGCAGAAGGGAGCCGAGGGAATGGCCCCGCTCGACGGCGAGAGCTGCGGCGGATGCTACCACCAGATCACGGGCAACATGCATTCAGAGCTACTCGTGGGCAAGGTGGTGATGTGCCGCAGCTGCGGCCGCCTGCTCTATCTGCCCGAGAGAACGGTGACCGAGCGAACGTCGTCAGGCTGATTCGGCTTAGTGGCCCGACCTTACTTCCCGGCACGCGTCCTCTGACGCCCGACCCCATATCACGATTCTTGACATCTTTTCAGGGAGCACCACATGTCGTCTGACCGTATTCCGATGACCCGCGCCGGCTATGACAAGCTCAAGGCGGAAGCCGATCAACTCGAAACCGTGGAGATGCCCAAGCTTGCCCAGCGGGTGGCGGCCGCCCGCAGCGAGGGCGATCTCAGCGAAAACGCCGAGTATCACGGGGCGCGTGAAAGCCAGGGGATGATGCAGGCGAAGATCAACGTGCTCCGCGACAAACTGGCCAGGGCGGTGATCGTAGAACGGGCGAAGGAGGCCGGCGACGAGGTCGTGTTCGGCGCGACGGTGGTCGTGAAGGACCTCAAGTTCGGCGACGAGGAGGTGTTCGTGCTCGTGGGTGCCGGCGAGGAGGACTACGATGCCGGCCGGATCAATGTGGCCAGCCCGCTCGCCCAGGGGCTCCTCGGCCGCAAGGTGGGCGAGAAGGTCTCGATCGACGTGCCCGCCGGGACGATGAAGTTCGAAATCCGTGAGGTCCGGTTCGACGACTGACTTCACGCGAAACTGACTTCACGCGAAATTGGTGCAGCCCGTCTGCCGCGGAGGCACGTTGATGCCCAGCCTTGATTCGCTGCGATTCACAAACCGGTTTACGAAAGAACTGCCCGGCGACCCCGAGCCGCACAACGGCCGCCGGCAAGTGCGGCAGGCCTGTTGGTCGGGAGTGAGCCCGACGCCGGTCGCCGCCCCCAGGCTCGTGGCCCATGCCCGCGAGGTGGCCGACCTGCTCGACATCGAGGTGACGCCGGAGAACGAGCAGGCCTTCGCGGAGGTCTTCAGCGGCAACCGGCTGCTGGCCGGCATGGAGCCGTTTGCGATGTGCTATGGCGGCCACCAGTTCGGTCACTGGGCGGGCCAACTTGGCGATGGCCGTGCCATCAATCTCGGCGAGGTCGTCAACGGTCGCGGCGAGCACTGGACCCTTCAGCTCAAGGGTGCCGGCCCCACCCCCTATTCCCGCACGGCCGACGGCCTGGCGGTGCTGCGGTCGTCGATCCGCGAGTTTCTCTGCAGCGAGGCGATGCACCATCTCGGTGTGCCCACCACCCGTGCGTTGAGCATCGTCACCACCGGCGAGAGCGTGGTCCGCGACATGTTCTACGACGGCCACCCCAGGGCGGAGCCCGGCGCGGTCGTCTGCCGGGTGGCGCCGTCGTTCACCCGGTTCGGCAACTTCCAGATTTTCACGGCGCGGCAGGAGATCGATCAGCTTCGCACGTTGGTTGACTTCACACTGCGAACCGACTTCCCACACCTGCTGCCGACGGCAGGCCCGCCTTCGGCCGAAGCCTATGCCGCGATGTTCGATGAGATCTGCCAGCGGACCGCCACGATGATCGTCCACTGGATGCGGGTGGGGTTTGTCCACGGCGTGATGAACACCGACAACATGTCGATTCTGGGACTGACGATCGACTACGGTCCGTACGGCTGGCTCGAAAACGTCGACCCCGACTGGACGCCCAACACGACCGACGCCCAGGGCCGCCGCTACCGGTTCGTCGCCCAGCCGCAGATCGGCCACTGGAACCTGCTGCAACTTGCCAACGCGCTCGTGCCTGTCGTCGGTGATCCCAAACCGCTGGAGGAAGGGCTCGATGCCTACGTCGAGCGCTTTCAGTCGGGCTACCGAAGGATGATGGCCGACAAGCTGGGGATCGGCTTGCACGGCGGCCTGGGCACGGCCACCGGTGACGATCCACTCGTCGCCGACCTCTGGCCACTGCTGGCCGAGGCCAACATTGATATGACGCTGTTTTTTCGCAGTCTGCCGACCATTCGTGGCGACGCCGCCACGACCGACGATCATGCCAGCCTGCTGGCAGCGGTGTCTTCTGGCTTCTATGAATCCGAAGCCGGTGCGGCGGTTGACAGGGCTCCCCTCGGCGAATGGCTGGCCCGCTATCAGGCTCGCATCCACGAGGAGGGAATCCCCGATAGCGTCCGTGCCGCACGCATGCACGCGGTCAACCCGCTCTACGTGCCGCGGAACTATTTGGCGCAGTTGGCAATCGATAAGGCAGAGGCAGGCGATTTCACGCTGGTACGGGAGATGCTCGAGGTCTCAAGGCACCCCTATGCCGAGCAGCCCGGCAGGGAAGCCTTTGCGGCCAAGCGGCCCGAATGGGCCCGCCACCGCGCCGGCTGCTCGATGCTGTCATGCAGTTCGTGAGCGTTGTCCAGGAGCGTGAGGAGACACCCGTGCAAGCCAGCAGCGACATCGCCATCCATACGGTTGCCATCCTCGACGCCGGTGAGGTCTACCGCGGTCAGGTGTTTCACGAAGGTCACCTTTGGGAGGGGCACAGCACCGGTGGCGTGGCCTCCTACCGGCTCGACGTGCATTCCGCCGACGGCGGGCAGGTGCTGGCCTCGGCCCGCGTGCCGCACACGCTGGAGTTCCTCTACCCCTTTGGGCCCCACACCATCCTCGTCGTCGGCAAGCACTTCACTGACCGCTGCGGCTGGCTCACCTACCATTCCATCGCGCGGTTTCGCAACGAACGGCTACGAGTGACGACCAGGCCGCTGCCGATGGCGCTGCAGGTCGAGCAGTTTGGTGGCCGCGCGGGTCACATGTATTTCAACGAAACCGGCTCCCGCAAGGTGTTTCGGTGGACACGCTTGGGCGCACGCCCCTTGACCCCCGACATTCATCTGCCCGGCGTTATCCTGCCTTACGAGAAGTTTGTCTTCGTCCTCGAACGCAACCGGATCAGTCCGGGCGCCGAAAACATCGTCAAAATCGATCTGGCCAGCCAGCGGATCGATCGCACGTTCACGCAGACCCGCAACAAGCTCTCCACGATGATCGACCTGCAGGGCTTCCCCTGGATCGCCGCGGTCGAGACCTGGGCCGATCAGGTTCTGCTGATTGATAAGGACAGCAACACACTCGCTGCGACGCTGCCCGCGGCCGGCACGCCGGTCGATGCGGTCCAGGTCGGCGGCCACCTGCTGGTGGTCAGCCGGGAGCCGAAGCGGCTGCGGTTCTTTGATCTTGTGGCACCGGGCACGCCCCAGGTCGCAGAGTGGGATCTGTCGGCTCTGGGCGACGACTTTGCCAATCTGACTACGATGCACGCCGATCCGCAGACGGGCAACGTCTTTCTGCGATCGCCCTTCCATCCGCAGGTCGCCGGCAACACACCGGCCGTCAAGATGGTGATGCGTCTCGGGTGACAAGATCGGGTTGGGCCCACTCTCGGACGCCACGCGGCCTTACGCCCTGCTCCAGCCCGGCTTCGGCTGCGCATGCAACTTCGGCGCCGCGACCGCGGAGACCGCGGCCAGCCGGGATCGCGTCGCCTCGACCGCCGACCCCGTGACGTGCTCGATGGCGAGATCGAATCGCACGCTCGCGTTGGGTGCCAGCGGCACCACGCGGCTCTGCGACTCCTCGTACGACCGCGGGTTCGGAAAGTTGGTGCCTGGCTCCAGACCGGTCACGTAGCCGTCGGCCAGTCCCGTCTGGTTCTTCCAGAGCGTGAAGCACGGGAGCGTGTCGGTCCGCCACGACAGACAGGCGGCATGCCGGCCCTCCGGGGCCACGAGCATCGCGGTCGCCATCCCCTTCTCGTCGGGCCTGTGCCGCATGAAGTGGCACTCCTCGCTGCGGCCGGCCCGCGGCGATTCGAAGCGATTCCATGTGGCGACATCGCCCGCGGCTGTCTGGTCACGCGGCGCCAGTTCCTCGACGGCGGCCACCAGTTCCGCACCGGGGCCAAGCAGCGGTGGCCCGAAGTTGACGTGGTAGAGCATCTGCATCGTCGCGGGACGGTCGGAGATATTCTTCACGGTGTCGGTCCACGAGACACGCTGCCGGTCGGCATGCAGCGTGAGCGAGGTCGTCATCCGCAACGCATGAAAGTGGAACCGCGTCTCGTCAACGGCGCCGGTGAGCGTGATCGTGCCGGCGGCATCGTCGAGCGTGACGTCGAGATGATGTGCTGGCAGGTTAGCGATCCGGCCGTGCAGCGGGTGGACGAGCCGGCCCGCTGCATCGAAGTCGGGGGCCCCGTTGCTCACCAGGCCACAGCGGGCCACAAGTTCGTCGAAGCCGTCGAGCCAGCCCAGCCCCGATGGCTCGGCGAGCGGCACGAACCGTGGATGCACCGGTCCATGCACAGGCGACTGCCAGCCGAGCTCGAACTCGCCGGCCATGATCTTCCAGATGCCGAGGCCGCGATCGGGCAGCACGAAGACCTTCGTCGAACCCGCCACGAGTTCCACCAGGAGCACGCCATCTCGGCGGCCGCCGGCGAGCCGTCGCGAGCGGACGGCCAGCGGACCGATCGAAACATCGACCTTGTCAACGCCGAAAAACGACGCACCGCGGTGGGACGTGATCAGTTGCAGCGTCTGCGACGACATGAATGGCCTCCTGTTTGGCGAATGACGTACGGGGCCGCAGTCTACCGCGCGGGCGACGGCCCGCTTACTCCTCGATCCCCTCCCAGAGCGCCGAGCCGACCCGCACAAGCGTCGATCCCTCCAGAATCGCCTCGACGAAGTCGCCGCTCATCCCCATCGACAGTTCGCGGAGCCCCGTCGCCGTCGGCACGCGGCCCACGAGTGTGTCACGCAATTCGCGAAGCCGGGCAAACTGCCGCCGCGCCGCCGCGCCACTGCTCTCTCCATCCGGCACGGCCGCCATGCCCATCAGCCCCAGCACCCGCAGATGCGGGCTGCGAGACGCGGCCTCGAGGACCGCGGCCAGATCTGCCTCCATGATACCGGTGCGACCCGGATCGCCGGCCAGATTCACTTCGACGAGCGTCTCGCAGACGATCCCCGCTGCCGCCGCCTCGGCCTCGATCGCATCCACGAGCCGCAGGCTGTCGAGCGAATGCAACAGCGACACAAGCGGCAGCGTCCGACGGAGCTTGTTTCGCTGCAGGTGACCGATCAGATGCCACCGCACCGCCGGCGCATGATCGGCCAAGGCCGCCGCCTTCGCCCAGAGCGACTGCGGCCTGCTCTCCCCAAGATCGAGGCAGCCGGCCTCGAGGAGCATGCGGGTCGAATCTGCTGAGACGTATTTCGTCACACCGATCAGCCGCACGTCGCCGGGATCGCGGCCGGCCACTCGGCAGGCCTCGGCCATGCGATCGCGAACCTGCGCCAGGTTCTGGCGGCACCGGTCGGCGGGATCGTCAGCGGCGGCCATGACGCCTCCCAAGCCAGCAGCTACTCGTGAATCTCGATGTCCCGATCGACGACGCCCGTCTCTTCGATGCGGCCTATGAGAAATCCACACGCGATATTGCAGCCGAGCACCGTGCGATTCCGCGGCTCGTCGAGCGTGCGGTACACGAGCCACTGCTCGAGCCCTTCTTGCACGCGGAATCCGGTGGCCTGATGAGGCGGAAGATTCTGCCGGGTGTCGGCCACCGTCAGCTGACGCCACGTGAGTGGCCGCCCCTGCCGCGCGGGGTCGAGGTCGAGCCAGAGCGGAGAGTAGCAGCGGCTGCCGGCAGTCTGATGCTCGAGCGCAAGCCCATCAGACGTGACCGCAAAACTGCCACGGCCGGCGGTCTTCCACTCGGGCAGCGCCAACGGCAGCGCCATAAGCCGCGGCTTTGTGTCGGCGACGAGGACCTCGCGGGTTTCGTCCGCCTGCATGCCCTCGAGCGAGGCGGCCAGCGGCACCACCGACTCCACCCGCAGCCCGCCGTGGGCATGGCTCCACAGCAGTTCGGGACGAGCATCACCGCCCTGATCTTCGAGCCGTTCGCCAGGTTGGAGCGTGATGGCGTCGGCCAGCAGCACGATGCGATCACGTGGCACGAGGACGATCTGCCGGTCGATCTGCATGCCACCGGCCAGCGGCGCGATGATCTCCAGATAGGTCGCCTTCTTATCCGATTCCCAGCAGGAGACGCTCCACGGGCCTTCCATCTCGAGCGGTCGTCCTCCCTTCGAGGCCTGCCAATGCCACGGGCCATCGACGAGCAATCGATCGCCAACCGCGATCTCCAGATGCGGCACAGCGTCGCGATATTCAAGCAGCACGCGGATCGCATTCCGTTCCCATCCGGACCGGAGGATCGCGATCGCCGCCGTCGCATCGTGCAGATCACGCGACAGCAGCCGCTCGTGCTTCTCGTCCTTCTGCTTTCGACCGCCAGCAGCCTTCTTCCGACCTCCCGCAGCGCTGGACTGCGCCGGCCCCTGCACCGCCTCGGCGGTGTGTCGCACCCGCTTGCGGCGAGATTCCGCCGCCACGGCCAGCACCGGATCGGCGAACGCCGCCGGCATCCGACCCGCCCCCTTCAGCATTCGCCCCTGGCCGCCAAGCAGGCGGAGCGTCGTGGCCACCGACTGCGCAAAGAGTTTCTCGGTGGGCTCGCTCCACGGCAGAGAACCGGTCGCCAGCCCGACGTCCCGCACCGCACTCCACCGCACCACCCGCTCGACCATCGCCGCCGAGCCCTGCAGGCTGACGGTTCCCTCGGCCGAGACCAGCCGGCGGATCTCATCGCCAAGTGCTGCGACGGCATCGCGGTCAAGGCAGCGGCAGGCCTCGACGTCGCAGAACAGCCGTGACACCGCCAGCACGAACCGGGCTGAAAGCGTGTCGCCCGCCGCGAGCGGAGCCTGCGCCGACCGGGCCGACTTCACGAGCCGCTCGAGCAGGCCACCGGCCGATCCACCAGCCCGACGCGTCCGCGCCATCCAGGCCAGCCCCCAGGTGGCAGCCTCACACATGAGCCACCGTTCGCGGTCGGCCGTCGTCGCGGCAGCGTCGTCGAGGCAATCGCTGATCGCACCCTCGATGAGCGTCATGTGTTGCATGTCGTGCGAACGACGTTCGATCTGCTTGGCAAGCCGTCGCAGGCGGCGACGGACGTCGAGCGACTCGCTCACGTCGGCGATCGCACGAATCTTTCGGCTCGCCGCCCCGGCCCCCACCTTGGCCGGCAGGCGGGCCACATTCGATCGGCCAGCAGTCGCACCGGCAGCCGAGGCCCCGGTTTCGCGCACGTCGGCATCGCCCGGCGGTGCATACGACTCTGCCGGCGCGGCCTCTGGCATGGCGTCGGCGGCAGCCTTACCCCGCTTCCCAGATTGCTTCCCAGATTGCCTCCCAGATTGCTTCTCGGATTGCTTGGGCTTGCCGTTGCGGGTCTGTGACGTGTTCGTGACCATGGGTCCATCCGTGCCTGGGGATCGTGCAGCCCTGGCTCGGATTCGCACCGGCCGGGAAGGTTCGGTATCGTACCCGACGGGTGCCCCGGCATCCACGACCCCACCACCCCTCAGGCGCATCGCTCATGTGGCCGTCATCGCGTCGAAATCGTCAGCCGAAGCGTGGACCGCTGCGGATCGGCAGCGTCGTGGCCATCACGACCGTTACGGTGCTGGCGTTCCTCGTGCTAACGCCCGCGGCCCGTGGAGCCGACCCCGCGGCGGAGCCGGCCCCCGATCGTCATCCGGAATGGAAACGGCTCTCCCCTCAACAAGAGGTCTGGATCGACGCCCAGGGCAGGCGGGTGGTCGTGGGGGGTGAGATCGCGATCGACAAGGGTCCGATCGAATATTTTGCCTGCCCGCAGGGCACCAAGGAGCATGAGTCGATCGTGGCCACACGATCGACCGCCCGGCTCGTGCATGCCGCGTTGCTGGCCATCGGCCTCGTGCCGGGGAAGCCGGTCTCATTCGATCCCAACTACGTGGCCGCCACCGGGCCGGTGGTCCGCGTCACGATGCGGTGGAAGGACGAGGCTGGCACCGTCCACGAACTGCCGGCGCAGGATTGGATCCGCGACAACCGCACCGGCAAGCCGATGCAGGAGCAGTGGGTGTTCGCCGGCAGCGCGTTCTGGACCGATCCATCCGACGGCAAGGAGTATTACCAGGCCGACGGCGGCGACCTGGTCTGCCTGTCGAACTTTCCGACGGCCATGCTCGACCTGCCGATCGAGAGTTCACAGTCCAACGAGGCGCTCCTCTTCGACGCCTTCGACGGCCGCGTGCCGCCCAGGGGCACGGCCGTCGAGATGATCCTCTCGGCGGCGCCGGCTGCGGGAAAGTGATCGCTACGCCACGTGGCAATGAGCGAGGACCTCGGCCGGCGTGCTGATGTAGCCCGTGTAGAACGGGCCGAACTCCGCATACCGCGCGCTCGCCTCGTCAAACCGCATCGTGTAGACGATCTCCTTGAGAAACTCGGGCCGCCGGGCCCAGAGCGTCACGCCCCACTCCCAGTCGTCGAGACCCACGCTCACCGTGATCAGCTGCGTCACGCGGCCGCCGAACGTCATCCCGGTCCGGCCATGCTCGGCCATCAGCCGACTGCGCTCGGCGAAGGGGAGTGAAAACCAGTTCTCCCCCACCTTCCGCTTCTTGTTCATCGGATAGAAGCACGCGTTGGGCCACGGTGGCAGTTCGGGCTCCAACCGCGCCCGCCGCATGTGGTCTTCGCGGCCGGCGTAGCCTTGCACCTTCGCCTTCCAGGTCGGACTGTCGCGGGTCTCCCCTTCCACGATCAGCCGCTCGCCGAACTGCTCGACCGTCGGCACGTATTCGCTCACCTCCGTGAGGCCCACGAAGGAATAGGTCGCCTCGAGCGCCTGCCCGAGAGGGCCGGCCAGCAGCCGCTGATGCACGTCGTCCACCTTCAGCGGCGAAGGGTCCATCGCCATCACGCCGAAGTCGGCCTTGTGGCCGGGCACGAGCCAGGTCTGCAGGCGGGTCGGCGCCAGTGGGCCAGCCGGATCGAGCGCCTCGCAAAAGAGCCTGATCCCCTCGGCACGCACCTCCGGCGAGAGCGAGGCCAGCCGGGCCCGGTCAAACCGATAAAAGAGGTGACTCACATGCCAGCCCTGAGCCGGTGACGTCGACACCTCGCTGCTGGGCTGCTGGGCTGCGTGCTGGCCGGGATGCTGGCCGGGATGGGCCGCAGCCGGGCGTCCGGCGGCCGCTGCTGGGGCGTGGGGGGCGGTGGGCTCCATCGGTCGATATCTCCTCACGGGGTGCAGATGGCGGGCTGA